>JALHPI010000008.1 GCA_022842585.1 Minisyncoccota bacterium
TAGACGACTTCACTAAGAACCTCTCGAGCCTTATCGAGCCGGCTCTCATGGTCATCATGGGTATCTTGGTCGGGTTCGTCGCCATTTCCATCATTACGCCGATATACGGCATCACCCAGAACCTCCATACGTAGCCTATGTCAGGACACATCAACAGGGGTTTTACGCTTCTTGAAATCCTCGTCGTGATGGGGCTCATACTCATGGTGGTCGCCTTCGGGCTTATCGTCTCGTTCGATGACTATCGTGGCATCACGTTTCGCAACGAGCGCGACGTAGTCGTGAACGTCATACAGAAAGCGCGCGGACAAGCAGTAAACAACATGTGCTTTGATACGAACCCGGCGACCGTCAATTGTACGGACGGTAAGCCACACGGCGTGTATTTCGGAACACCCGGACAATACATTATTTTTCAGGGAACAAGCTATGCATCTCGCGACACCACGGTAGACGAAGTCATAGAAGCAAAGAGCGACGCCGCAGTCCTTACGGGCATGACGAGCGTCGTATTCAATCGCTTGCGCGCGGACGCGGTGACTACCGGCGGAACAACACTCACCGTGAGCCAGCAGGGGCGTGACTCGGTCATAACGATTGAGCCAGAAGGCCGCGTCTGGTGGACCAACTAAATATGTATTTTCCACTTTCACGAGCGAAAGCATGTTCCGAGAAAGGGCTCTCGGAGCGCGACGGCGCGAGAGCGAGGGTGATTTTCAGCAGAAAATACACCCGTACCTTTCGAGGAATATGCCAAGCGAGAGGTTTTTCCACTCTTGAGATGCTTATCGCGATGACCGTACTCTTGCTCGCATTTTCCGCGACGATGATGCTCCTCCCCGGTATCCAGAACAATACGGTGGATACGGAAGTGGCTGTGGAGGCGCTCAATATGGTCGAGCGCACGCTTGAAAATCAGCAAGCGCTCGCCCGCAAGGATTTCAAGCTTGTGAACGGCACCACCTCGCAGGAAACGGTGGGCAACCTCACGTATCAGAAAGTCGTCACCGCGCAATCCACCGACTATTTCACTAAAGAAGTTACGGCGACCGTGTCTTGGGGTGGCATGTATAACCGCGCACAGAATATGACGCTTAAGACCGTCGTCTCGAACTTCGAGCAATCGGTGGGGGGTGACACCTGCGATTCCATACTCACGGATGCGCAGAAAGTAAGCTGGGCAACGCCCCAAGTCACCCACAGGACTCTTGGCGCACAAATTATGGGCGACGCATCCGGCCTCTATCCCATCACCGACATCGATGCGTATCGCAAACGGCTCTATGTCGCGATGAACACGACGGGTACGCTCCCGTCTATTGGACCGCGGGACGCGGGGACTGCGGTAAATGATACGGGTACCGGGACCGTTGGGTGGGCAACCGTCACGAATGCGCGGGCAAACGATAGTGCGTACGCGACCGCATCGCTTGGAAACGCACAGACAACAAATTATATAAAAGCGACAAATTTTGGTTTTGTTATTCCACAAGATGCAACCATTGTCGGAATACGGGTCGAAATCGACCGTCGCGGTTCGAGTAATACGAACACCGTGCGCGATAATGTCGTCCGGCTGGTGCGCGCTGACAACACGCTCGGTGGCACCAATAAGGCAAACACCATCAACTGGCCTACCTCTGACGCAGTTGATACCTACGGTGGTGCAAACGATCTCTGGGGAGAGACGGGATTGAGTGCGTCAGCGATAAACAGCTCTAACTTCGGCGTCGTGATTTCTGCAGCTTCAGGAAGCGGTAGCGGCACGCGTACTGCGTCCGTAGACAACATCCGCATTACGGTTACCTATACGCGACAGTTTTCAGTGCTGAACATATCTAACCCGACAAACCCGACGTTCGATAAAACACTTGGAAGTAATGTCGTGTCTCAAGGGTTTACCTCGGTTGCCGTTGCGACCTCAACAACCGCCGGAAACTATGCGTACGTCACTACTGCGTCAACCACCGCGCAGTTCCAAGTTATAAATCTCACCCCTACCCCCGCTATCGTCCTTTCAACATACCGCATTCCAAACGCCACGGGACTCGTGCCAAATACTCTCTTCTATAAAGACGGGTACGTATATATAGGATTCCCAAATAACCCAAGCGGGGACGAGTTCGTAATCCTCGATGTGCACAATCCATCCGTTATTCCCGCTCCGCTTGCCACCTTCTCCGTAAATGCCGGAGTAAATTCGATATACGTGAAGTCTGGGTACGCATTTATTGCAACGAACGACCCGCTTCGTGAGCTTATCGTGCTTGACCTAAACAACCTCGCAAGCCCTGTCCTGCGTGGCGTCTACAACGCACCCCCACTTACCACCTCAACGTTCGGACTTGGGAAAGCGCTCTACACCGTAGGCGATACGCTCTACTTCGGGCGCTACTACATAAACTCGGACCCGGAGCTTGCCGTACTCGATACGACATCCGCGACCCCAACCCTTCTTGGCTCACGAGACGTAAACGGCATTTCGGAAACACGCGGGGTTTATAACGCAATTGTGCGAAGCAACTTCGCGTTCCTTTTTACCGGCAATGCGACCGGCTCCGGAACAAAACTGCAGGTCTATAACGTGACGAATCCCGCAAGCATTACTTCAGTAACTGCCGCAGACCTTATCACGGGAAGCGAGCCGCGTGGGTTTGATTGCGAAAGCAATGTTCTCTATGCTGCCTCCGTGCCAAGCACGAACAGGGGTTCCATTTCTATAATCACCGCGCCATGACCTCTGTAAAAATTCACAAAGGATTCACGCTGATTGAGGCGCTCGTCTACCTCGCGCTCTTCTCCATCCTTATGGGCGGAGCAGCAATTTCTGCATACAATTTATTTGATGCTTCGGTGAAGGTGGGTACCCGCACCATGCTTCAGGGCGAAAGTGATTTCATGATGGCAAAAATAGATTGGGTCTTGTCGGGAGCAAAAGCGGTGACGGCTCCCTCTGCAGGCGTGACCGGCTCATCACTTACGGTTGCAAAGTGGGATACAACGCTTGGCGACCCAATGCAGGTGACCCAAAACGGGAATCAGCTCCTTCTTACGCGCGGTACGAATGCTCCGGTCGTGCTGAACAACACAAACACTTCGATTGTGTCCGTGTCGTTCAACCATATCCAGGGTTCTGGGGATGGTACGGTACCTGAAGCGGTCGAGACGGTACTGACTATCTCTGCGCTGACCCAGACTGGCGTAACGGTCACGCGCACCGCTACCAGTACGACATACCTGCGTCGATAATATGACTTCTCACGCTCCACAGCGCGGCTTTATTGCCCTCATTTCCGCAATCATCATCTCTACGGTGCTCTTAACGCTTGCGGTATCTATCGGTTCAAATACGTTCTTCGCCCGCTTTGATGCCTTGAATCGCGAATACAAGCGGTTATCGCTTGGGTTCGCCGAATCATGCGTTACCACTGCGCTCGGAAATATTAGCGCCAACTACAATTATTCGGCCGCAAACGTGCCGGTATCACTTGGCACCCTCTATGGGAAACCGGCTACATGCACCATCGCGAGCGTTTCGGCCGGCACGCCCGTAGGCGGGAAAAAGACGTTCACGATTGTCGCGAAAGCGAATTTCAATAACGCGTTTAGCACTATCACCGCACAAGCGACTGCCCAGGACCCGAGTCTCGCGCCGGTGACACCGCCGCCTACGTGCGCGCTGAATCCGACGGCGCTCTCAGTGCCCGGGAACACGAACGTGCCTTTTGCCTGGAGCACTTCGGGTACGGGTATAACGTCGTTCACTATGGACCGTGGCGTTGGTGCCCTTACTCCTGTTTCAAGCGGTTCAAGGAACATTACTGCGCCGGTGTCCGCTGGCACCTACACGTACACCGCGACGGTCGTGAATGCGGGCGGACAGACTACGTGTAATGTCATTCTCACCGTTACGCCTCCGCCGCCCGCCCCTGCGTGCTCCGATACGGTCATGATTTTCGACCGCACGGGCAGTATGTCCTCAAGCGACCTTGCGAACGAACGAAATGCCGGCAATGCGCTCACGAACCTCTACGCAACCGTGTCTTCCCTTCCGAAAATCGGCGCGGGAAGTTTCGGCGGCTTGAATGGGAGCGCGGCCTCAATACCTTCAAACGGCTTGCTTACCTCTTCCTACAGCACCATCCTCTCTGCCATTTCGACCATTACCGGGTCAAATAGCTCGGTGGGAAGTAATCTTGGCGAAGCCATAAACGTAGGCGTTGCAGAACTTAGTAGTGCTCGCCACACCGTAGGGAAACAGAAGGTATTGATTTTCGTTTCTGACGGCGTACCAAACGAACCGACGAGCGCATCGTCTGCAAACACCGGATTTCGCGCGCCGACCTCAAACGCAGCGAACAATGCGCTCACCGGAGATCAGTGGACAAATCCTGCGTTTGCCTATGGTGTAGGAAGCACGAGCGACAGCGATGCACATCGTCATCGCTATGCTGATTTCGGTTTTACCATCCCCACGAACGCGACCATACGAGGCATAGAGCTTGCGACCAATGCGCAAACGAGCTCCGGGGTTCCGGTGACGTTCTTCTCCGAGAGTTTTGGTACTGGTTCTTCCATAAACGACATTCCAAGCTGGGATGAGGAAGGAAACGACAGCGACTCGGCCACACTTGCGCTAGCGCCTGGAAGCGGAAACGACAGCGCAAGCCCCGAGGGCGGACGCTTTGCGCGCATTGGCGAAGATGAGTGGATATGCCGCAACGTAAACGCGACTGGCTTTTCTTCACTTGCACTATCCTTCTTCTGGCGCGGAGACAGCGATGCAGAATCGAGCGACACGATGTACGTGGAATACAATTCGAACGGTTCCGACTGTAATGCGTTTTTCGGATGGAACACGATTGCAAGCGACAGTCTGAACGACTTCACCTCTTCTTGGAGTCCGCGGCAGACCATTGCACTTCCTTCGTCTCTTAATAATGACTCGTCATTCCTCATTCGTTTCCGCGTAAACTCGAATAACTCAAACGAAAATCTCCGCGTTGATGACGTGCGTATCGCCACTACACCGCCATCCTGCAATCTCGGTGCCGACCTTTCATGGAACGCCGGGACGTCCTGGACTTCGGAAAAAATCCAGACGCTTACTGCAACTCCTGCGGACTATACGCTTGGCGGCGCGTCCGACACGTGGGGACGCACCTGGAGCGCGGCTGATTTCTCAAACGGAAACTTCCGCGCACGCATTCGTGCAACCGCTTCAGGTGCCACCTGCTACGTCGATACGCTTACCGCGCGCGTCTCGTACACTATCCCAACGACCCCGTCACAGTACGCAACCAATGCTTCCCAAGCGGCAAAAGGAGCTGGGGTAAGCATATTCTCCATCCACTACGGGGATGCTTCGGGCCAAGCGTTCATGGGTACGCTTGCAAGCAATAGCACTATTCCGTCCTCTTCTATCACCACCGCTACACGTTCGGGCACTACCGTCACCGTGACCACCGCGAGCGCGCACCGTCTGACCGGAAACCAGCGCGTGCAAACCTCCGGCATAAGCACGGCGGCCTTGAACGGCACGTTCACCGTCACCTCCACCCCTACCCCAACCACGTTCACGTACACCACCTCCGCAAGCGGTACCGTGAACGCGACCGGCGGAAGTGTTGCTCCAACCAATCTCTTCATCTCTCCAGCAAGCAGTGCCATGACCGGCATCTTCCAATCAATCGGCTACCAGATATGTCCCGCGGCTGCCGCAAGCTGTAGCAACGGAGTAGACGACGACGGAGACGGCGTAAAGGACGACGCAGACGGCGGGTGCCACACAGACGGGAATGCTGGAAATGCCGCAAGCTACGACCCGAACGATACCGACGAATGGACAGCACCTACCGTACCTACTCCCCCTGCGCCTCCACCGCCTCCTCCCACTATCACGATTGGTTCATGGGTTGAAACCCCATGACGCACCCATTATTGACTTTCGTCGGTAGGTAACCTATAACGACGGAAGCTAGTACCTGGGCGCATTACTTACAAACCGTATCAATCACATGAAAAATCTTAAGAATTCAGCGAAGGGCTTTACGCTCATCGAAATCCTCATCGTCATCGGTATCATCGCGATTCTCGCGGCTATCGTTATCGTTGCTATCAACCCAGCTAAGCAGTTTGCCCAGGCTCGCAACACTCAGCGCGAAAGCAACGTAAACACGATACTGAACGCAGTTGGACAGCGTATTGCTGACAACAAGGGTGTGTTCGCTGGAACATTTAGTATCAATGGCACCTCGTACACTTGCCCTGCACTTCCAATCGGCACCGAAAAGACTATGACGGACGATGACGATGCAGACGAAGTTGACCTCAGCTGTCTTTATCCAACCTACATTCCAGCTCAAATCCCAGTAGACCCACTCGGAGGTACGACGTACTTCTGGACTGATGAAACCAATTACTTCACTGGGTACACTGTTCAAGCATCCACTACCGGCCGCATCACCGTATGCGCACCACAGGCTGCAAACGAAACTTCGCTTCCAAGCCCAGCTGCAATCTGCGTCACTCGCTAAGCGATACGAAAGTATTGAAAACAAAAAGCCCCGCTTTCGCGGGGCTTTTTGTTTTCACGTTTTTTGCTTCTGGCTTTCCTCGAGTACCGCTTTCAAGCGGCCAAACCATAGCCCATATCCGTAGCTTGAGGGATGGAGCCCATCGCGCGAGAGGTAGCGGTTCGGGTCACGAAGAAACGCGTCTTTCCAGAATGGGTCGTAGAGATTCACATAAAGTGCCTTCCAGCCGTGCGCGACGCGCGCAAACTCCTTATGTATCGCGAGATTCACCATCGTGTGGAACGGACGCATGACCATGGGGAACAATTTCGCTCCGCCAATGTTCCCTGCGGACATGAGAAGTACGCAATCTGCTTTTGGAAGCGTACCGAAGATATTCGAGAGACGAGCCGCTACCCGCTTTGCGTTATGGAACGCCAGTATGTCGTTTGCGCCTATCTGTATGAGAATGACATCGTACTTCTCGAGCTTTGCTTGCTGTATCTGGAGCGTGAGCTCCTCGACCATCGCTCCCGATACCGCATAGTTTTCCACGTGGGTCGCGCCGAGGTATTCGGCAAGTCGTCCTGCCACACTATGTTCCGACTTTGAAGCCCCCACCCCAGCTCCCGTGGAGTCACCAAGCACCAGAAGAGTCTTCGTATAGTCGTCGGTTTCTTTTTTAAAGGGTTCTTCGTGTTGCATCAGCTCCTCCGAGATGCGCGCACGGAAAAAGGTATTCGCGGCCGAGTGGCCGATGATGAGCAGGATGATAATCCCGACCATGTTTATGAGAAGCGTCATAGGAGGAGTATACCAAGCCCGCTCGTAACTGAATTGCCGAGGACTCATTCTTTCGGTAGTGTACGCAAACCGACTTGCACGTGCATTTCGGAACAAGGAGGACAGAGTGATGTGCGACTACAGCTTAGAGGGGCTCAAGAAGCGCGACGCTAGAGTGGGTGACCACCTCGTGCTCGAATGCCTGAACCAGCATGGTTGCAAGGGCTTCATCGCCCTAAGCGAGCAGAATCTGGCAGAGCCTACCGTGGTATGCATCCCGTTCGGGACCACCCTGAGGCTCTACGGAGTACCCCCGAAACTGAAGACTGCATGGGGGGTCGCTGACGACCCTATCGCCTACTTCGATATGCGGACACCGAATGCTTTTGATGCTCATTGGCTCTATCGCGACGGAATTCTTGTGGAGGGTGTTGAAGGCCACATCTGCCTGCAAAATCTTCCGTACGACCTTCAAGCAAAGGTCGTATCCATTCCCGCCGCGCCGCGCCGTGACACCGAAACTCGGGTTCGCGTACTTGAAGACGCGTAAGGCGATATCGAGAAAGGCGGAGGTGGCTTCCACCATCTCCGCCTGCCCCGCTCCTCTGTTCCATTTCTAAACTCACCACTCGTGGTGGGTTTTGTTTTACCGCTATAGTACGAAAAGTACGTACCACACACCCGCCACAAAGTATGGAGAACGGTGCGGGAGAAGTTTCTAGTTTATCCCGTTAGCCGATTAGGAAACCGAAGATGTAGCGTACGAAGGCGTGAAATGGTTCGGCGAATACGAAGCTGAAGATAAGAAGAAATCCGATAAGCCCGACGAATCCGCCAAGGTTCTGTTCAACAGAACGGAGCGAAACCGACATACGGTACGGAAGGATGCCGCGAAGCACGGTGAAGCCGTCAAGCGGCGGAAACGGAATGAGATTAAATAGGGCGAGGAAAAGGTTTACGTAGGAAACGATTGCAGCGAGACTTGCAAATACCTCTTCACCGGATGCGAGCGAGAATCGCGCAATCAAAGCAAATATGAGCGCGAGCGCGAAGTTCGTCGCGACACCGGCAATACCCACAATCGCCTCGCCCCATCGCTGGTTCTTCAGATTGTAGGGGTTATACGGTACGGGCTTCGCCCACCCGAAGAGCATGCCTGCGTTTGAGAGCACCATGAGCCCAGGGATAAGGATTGAGCCGACAGGGTCGATATGAGGGACCGGGTTTAGGGTGAGACGGCCCGCGAGCTTTGCGGTAGGGTCGCCAAGCGCGTTTGCGGCGTATCCGTGCGCTATTTCATGGACGATGACCGACAGGATGAGGACGGCAATCGTGAATAGCATTCCTTCGAGACTCGTTTGCATAAAGACTGTCCCTTATGCTAGCATGCCCCTACTATGGCTCGAAGCTGTGAAATCACTGGAAAAAGCACGCAAATAGGCGGACGGTACTCTAACCGTACCCGTGCTACCCAGTTCAACCCAACCGGCAAGGTCCGCCGCAAGGCAAACCTCCAGAAGCGCCGTATCTTCGTCCCCGAGCTTGATAAGTCCATCCTCGTCGACATCTCGGTAAACGGCCTCCGCCACATCAAGAAGAACGGGGCTTTCAAGACTCTCAAGAAAGCCGGAATCATCAAATAAGCACATCGCCCCGCAGGGGCGATTTTGCTATAGATTCGGGGTAAATTTTGATAGACTCGCACACGGAGTGCTCATTAGGCATTCCAGAACTACAACCCAGCGAGGAGATTCGACGATGTCGAACACTAACTCGGGCGTACTGGTCCGAACACTGCCGAAACTCGTTACGCTTGCGTCGTGCGATTTTCCTATCGTTGAGAGCGAGCTGAACGGCTTTAAGGTGCTCACGCTTCCCGACCGCTTGCGAGGCTTGTTCATGGAAGAGGGTGCGCACGTGGTGCGCATCAACTCGATTGCGCTTGCGCAGTCGCTTCCCGACTACGGAGGCAAGGCGAGTGGCGAACACTACTCGCTCCTCCCGCATCAGGACCATCTCGACAACGTACAGGATCGGCGCCGCTACCTCGTGCTCTCAAAGACTACCGATGGGGCACGTGATGCATCGACGATTATTATGCGTCCGGATACGGCTCGCGAGGTGCTTTCACTTGAAGAGCGTTTCTTCAAGAATAAAAGGCGCCGCGCAGTGTTAGGCCGCGAGCGCTGCTATGACCCTCGATTCCTCATCAGTGAAGAGCAATATCACTCCTGCTTTGACACCGATGACGGATACGAACAGGTCGTATGCGACGTGCAAGCGGCACACGGAGCATTCTCGCAGGAACTTGCCGTACGACTTGGCTTGCTTGGGTATCTCGTACGAGGACCTTCCGCAGACCAGGTACTACGGCTCCTGATGCGCCACCATACAGCGCAGTTCCTTATGGAACCGTGGGAGACGGGCGGTGTGGTCATCATCGACAACCCGAACGTATTCCATGCACGATTCGGGGGCAACTATCCGCCCCTGAAACGAAACTTCTGCATCTAGTGCGGAATCGGGGCGAGCCGTAGGCTCGCCCCGATTTTATTTCGCAGTAACGTTCGTACCGTCGCTTTTAAAAACAATGGTCCCTTGCTCTGCCGTAGAGAACACTTCTGCTCCCTGCGCCCGCATACGCTCCATCGTTTCTACATGCGGATGCCCGTACGCATTGTCCTTCCCTGCCGATATCACGACGATGTCGGGTGCAACCGTCGCAAGCCAACGTGCATCAGTGGAGTTTCGCGAGCCATGATGTCCGGCTTTAAGCACGTTTGCTTTGAGTTTCGCTCCGTCGCGTCCTACCAAGTAGTCTTCTATTTCAGAGGGCGCATCCCCAGTAAGCATGAACGAAGTGTCGCCATATACCACTCGCATGACTATGGAGCCGGTGTTCGTCTCATACGTAGACACATCACGGTCGGGGAAAAGAATGTCCGCATACGCCCCTCCGCCAAGTACTATGCGCTGGCCACTTCGCGCAAGCGCCGTTTCTATACCTGGTTCGTTCTGTACCGCATCAGTGAGTGCTAAGGTCGCGTTCGTATCATTAGGTATTCCCGGTTCCAGAAACATTGCTACCGCATATCGCTCAAATACGGCAGGCAGTCCGCCAATATGGTCAGCATCCGGATGCGTCTCCACCACCACATCAATAGTACGGTCAAAAACCCCCATCTGCTTCGGCAACTCCCGAAGCACTGCCCTATCGCGCCCGCCGTCTACGAGCATCTGTATTCCCGTCGGTCCTTGTATCAAAATGGCGTCCCCTTGCCCCACGTCGAGGAAGGAAACGGTGAGTGCGGGTACTGGCCTATGGAAAAAAGCAACCCATACGAATACATTCAGGCCAACAAGACACGCAGTCACGAACAGCAGGACGAGTCGCTTACGCATAAAGACATCATAGCCGAATATGCGCTACGCTATTGCAAAATATACGTTTTTATAGTATAATACTTACGTGGAGGTGTCTCATGGTACAGAAGTGTCCATGCGGATCGGTGGAGCAGTTTCTCAAAACTGAATACCTTCCTAGCGCTAACATACTGCGCGAACTCGCACGCGACGCAGACTGCGAAGAATTGCTCAAACGACTGCGATTACTGCGAGACCGAGAGCAGAAGCGCTGGGTGAGAAAAATCAAGAAACTAAAACATCCGCCGACCTATCACTAAAGGGAGCCGCGTCATCGCGACTCCCTTTTTCTTTCCTGTAAAGTTACCTTTAGTTAGGATCCCAATCTGGGATTACTTCTCCAAGTGGGCCTCTCTCTTTTGGCATTGGGTTTACGACTCCTCCGCGAACTTCGTATGCTTTTCCTGCCGTAGAAGCCTGAACCGCATCTTCATCTTTTTTTATCATTTTTTCAGCCGCAGCGACTGCGTCATCAGTTGAACGTGGTACTCCTTCTCCTGGCATAGGTATAGATTAAATAGGTCTAATAGACATATTTTCCTACTAACTAAGAAAAAAGCAAGACCTGTGATAATCGACCCTGAGTTACGGAAGCGTTATACTAGCGACACATAACTCTTCCCTATGAACTACACCGCACGAAAATTTGAGCTTCCCGAGTTGAAAGGTATCTCCAAAAACCAGATAGACGTACACCTCGCCCTCTATGAGGGCTACGTAAAGCACACAAACCTTATCCTCGACACTATCAAGGAGCTTCGTGCCGCAGACGCCGAGAAGAACGCATTTATTATCAACGAGCTTCGCCGACGCCTCGGATTCGAGTTCGACGGTATGCGCATGCACGAGTACTACTTCGAGCAGTTCGAGGGTGGTGCCAAAGGAGCAGGAGAAACCTCAGCGCTCAAAGACCTCGCCGAAGAGCGCTATGGGGACTGGGACAAATTTGTCGCGCACATAAAGGAAGTAGCGGGCACGCGCGGTATCGGATGGGTAGTCGTGTACTTCGACCCTGCTGAACGTATGATTCATACCGCGTATGTGGGCGACCATGAGCTCGGCCAGCTCGCCGGCCTCCCTATCATCCTCGCCATCGATATGTGGGAGCACGCGTTCATGGTGGACTACGTACCAGCAGACAAGAAGAAGTACGTGGATGCGTTTCTCGAGAATCTCAATTGGAACGTTCCGGAGAAGCGGTTCGTAGAACACGCCGTGTAGTCTCTCCTCTCTTCCCTTCCCAAGCCACTTCCCCACATTCAAACCGCTACCTGATATGATATATCATATCAGGTAGCGGTTTTGGTTTTGTCGTGTTTAGGACTGGCGGAAGCATATGCGCGATAGCTCCGGAAGACGAAGTAGCCGAGGAGTGCGTACGACAAAGCTACGAATACAAAAGGAAACGCGGGAATGGACACTGCCGAGAGCGGCAGTTTCGCGGCAATTTCTACGACCCCAATAATGTATAAGAGCACAGCGTAGGCCGGAAACCCGATAACGGGTGCAATCGTCGGTAGCGCAAAGCCCGCAACTCCTGCAACCGCGGAGAGGAGCATCGCCAGAGGCACCACCGGAAGTACGAGTATGTTTGCCGGAAGGGCGACGAGCGAGAGGAGGCCGTTTTGGTAAAGGAGGAGCGGGAGCACCGCTATCTGGGCTGCAACCGTGGAGGAAATAATTTCCCGCAGAAATTTCATCCGTACGAACGCGAACCACCGTTCGGTAATGGGTGCGCCGAGGATAAGGCCGAGCGTTGCGACAAACGAGAGCTGGAACCCTGGGTCAAACGCGAGTATGAGCGGATTCCACAAGAGCATAAGGAATCCTGCGAGAAGGAGCGCACGAAAGGCGTCATAGGTGCGCCCGCTTGCGCGACCGTAAAGCGCGATAGCAGCCATAATCCCCGCGCGAATGGAAGCGGCACCTGCCCCTGCCGCAAGCACAAACGAGAGGATTGTTGCAACCGCAAACCCTGCCGCCCATTGTTTCGAGAGAAATGAAAATACGCGGAACACTGCTTCCGCGACTATCATCACGTTGTATCCGGAGAGCACTACGATATGTACGAGCCCAGAGGTGATGAAATCCTGCAGCAATTCTTTTCCGAGTCCCTGCTTCCCGCCTAAGATAAGTCCTCCTGCAAGAGACGCCTGCGGCTCAGGAAGTGCTACGGCAAGCGCGTGGAGTCCTTCGAATTTGAAATCAGATAGCGCACCGCGCACTTCAGTCATATATCCGCTTCGTGGACCTACCACTTCCAGGTGCGCTTTTTCCATCACCGTGAATATGCCGTCTTTGGCGAGGAACTGGTCGTAGCGGAACACACGTCCGCCCGTTGTTTCAAAGGGCTCAGGACGCGTGAGGAGTCCTGTCACCTGCACCCGTTCCCCGTACGAAACGTGAGGAAAGAGTGGTGCAACCACGAGCACGTTCGTTTTCCCTTCCGCTCCTGTTACTTCTACCGTAAGGCGCTGACTGTTCTCGCGTATATCTGGGTCGGCGACGACTTTTCCTTCAAACGTACGTTCGGAACCTATGAACGATTCAAACTCGGAAGGAAGATTTTTTGAAACGAGCTCGGTACGAAGAGCGCCAAGTAGCACCCCTAGAGCCAGAACGCCGATAGCAAGATAGGTCGTTTCTTTTTTAAACTCCCATAGGACAAAAAACAGCGCGCTTAGAAAAAGCGCGTATGAAATCCCAGCCAATCCAAACTCCGCAAACGAATACCAGAGTATTCCGAGAGCAAATCCCACGACCCCAATAAAGAGGAGCCGGTCGGTCATACCTAGGATTTAGTATCCATCGCCCTATTTGCAAGCTCGTCTGCGTCCCTATTCTTCTCGCGCGGGACGTGCTGGAAATCCACCTTTCCGAAGTTCCGCGCAATCACATTCCTCGCCTCCATATGGCGCGGTATGAGATTCGGATGCTTCACTTTAAAGTTTCCCTTCATCTGCTCGATGACAAGCTTGGAGTCCATCCGCACGAGCACGTCATGGGTATTGAAATGTCCTTCAGGAAATTCTGCATGGAGTGCTTTTAGTCCGCGAATCACCGCCTCGTATTCCGCGATATTGTTCGTGGCGACCCCAAGATAGTCGGCCACTTCCACCACGCGCTTCCCTACTGAATCGAAGACGACGGCGCCTGCGCCTGCGGGTCCCGGATTCCCGCGCGAGCCGCCATCGGCATAGAGGGTATACAACATAGGGACCAGTATAGGCTATGAAAGAGAAATAAGCCGTAAGCGGATAGGCCGGCCTTTGGTAAATTGGTCGCGCTCAAGAGAGGCGAGGATATTCGCCTCGGTGCCCGATTCAAGCGACTTGATGCGGGGCCCGAGCTCGCGCTTTGCATAAAAGGCGATGCCTTCAAGCGAATCGAATCCATCGGTCGTAACGGAGACCTTCAAGTGCTCTTCTGACTTTCCAAACCACGAGACGCGATTGATACGCACCTGACGGAACGCGAATACCGGCTTCTCGTTCCCCATACCAAACGGTGCAAGTTTTGTAAGGCGTGAGAGCAGTACATCAGTTGCTTCGTGTGCGGAAAGTTCTGCATCCGCATACGCTTCTATGGCATCCTCTGCTTGCGGAAGCTTCGCGTACGACTCATTTAATTTTTCCTCAAGAAAAAATACTGCTTCGTCTTTCACAGTGAATCCGCCCGACGCCCGGTGGCCCCCAAATCCTGCGAACGTCTCAGACGCACCGGCCATTATATCTACGACCGACACACCGGGTACGCCCGCCCTGCATGAACCTTTAAGCGACGTACCGCCTTCCCTACCCCAAAGAAATACCGGACGCTCATATTCTTCCGCAAGCGTGTTTGCGACAAGTCCTAAAAGCCCAGGGCGCCAGTCGGGGTCACCAAGCGCAATGACTGGCGGTAGCTCGCCTTTCAGTTTCCGCTCCTCGAGCCGTTCGTGCGCAGCCTTGGTAATTGCTCCCGCGACCGCGCGACGCGAGCGATTTATCTTTTCCAATTCTTTCGCGAGTTCATCCGCGCGCACCTCGTCTTCGGTCGTGAACAGCTCGAACGCATCGCGCGGATTACCCATCCGGCTTGCCGCATTCACCCTTGGCGCTATCATGAATCCAACGTCCTCTTCCGTAATGAACCGCTGATTGACGCGCGCATTCTTTAAAAGCTTTTGAAAACCGATGCGCGGCGACTTGCGCATCACCATGAGCCCGTACTTGGCGATGACGCGGTTCTCGCCTACAAGCGGGACCATGTCCGCAATCGTTGAAAGCCCCGCCATATCAAGGAGCCACTTCTCCCACCCTTCAGGTATCTTTTCGCGACCCGTAAATCCGTGCGCGAGTGTAGCGCATGCAAGCTTCCAGGCGAGCCCGCCCCCGCAGAATTCTTTAAACTCATTCGTCTCCCCTGCTTGTTTTGGGTCTATGACCGCAAACGCTTTCGGCAATCCTCCTTCAGCTTCGTTTTGCGGAAGGTGGTGATCGGTGAGGATGACGTCCATACCAAGCTCCTGTGCGCGCCCGATAGACTCCACGTCCGTAATCCCGCAATCAACCGTGATGAGAAGCGTGGTGCCCTCGAGTGCAAGCTTCTCCACGCCCGAGACGCTCACCCCATACCCTTCAAGGTGGCGATGCGGAATGTAGTTCGTGAAATTTGCACCCGCTTTCTTCAGGAAGTCATGCAGGACAACACCACCTGGAATGCCGTCGCAGTCGTAGTCACTCCATACCGTGATACGCTCGCCGTCATTTATGGCTTTCGCCACCCGCGCGGCAGCTTTGGGCATATTCAAAATCTTCATCGGGTCCCCGATATGCTCGTCGTATGACGGAGAGAGGAACGCCGCCGCCTGTTCCTTGCTTTTCACCCCGCGGCGCGCAAGCAAGGATGCGGTGAGGTCATCGTATTCCTTGAGCTCATCGCGAAGCACGCTATCAATAGGCTCATGGAGGGCAAACATCTGGAGAGTGTACCAAAGTCCGCCCACAAGGTATCCTCTCCCTATGAAAGACACCATTTTCGGAAAGATTATCCGTCGAGAGATTCCTGCGGAAATCGTCTATGAAGACGATGAGACGCTCGCCTTCCTCGACATCATGCCGAACAGCCCGGGTCATACGCTCGTCGTCCCGAAAGAGCCATCGGAAAACATGCTTGATATAAGTGAGGGGTCGCTTCTTTCAGTAATGAAGACCGTGAAGAAAATTGCCCCTGCAATCAAAACAGCTATGGAAGCAGATGGGTTCAATATTCTCGTAAACAACGGCACCGAAGCTGGTCAGCAAGTCTTCCACACCCATGTGCACATCATTCCCCGCTACAAGAGCGCTGCGTTCCAGAAGTTTCCACCCGGCAAACCGAACGTAAAAGTCACTCCCGAAGAGCTTGCGGAAGTCGCGGAGAAAATCCGCACTACGCTCGCCTAATTATTTCAACGCTTTGAGCCCGGGGAGCGTACCGTAGGCCAGGAAGTCCAGCATCGCGCCGCCACCGGTAGAGATAAAGGAGAATTCGCTCTCAAGGCCCAACGTCTCTATCGCCGCAATCGTATCACCCCCGCCGAGTATGGAGGTGGTGTGCGTATTTACAATTGCGCGCGCTACCATGCGCGTCGCATCCATGAATCCATCTTCGAAAAGGCCTAGAGGACCGTTCCAAAGGACCGTCTTTGATTTATTTATAAGGTCAACGAGCGCAGCGGTCGTGTGCGGACCCGCATCAAGCACCGCCTCATCAGCATGCACTTCGTTTGCCATGCAGGTACGTCCCGCTTCGCGCTTCGATTTGAGCGGCGCCGCTATCGCATCCACCGGCACCACGAGCTTCTTATTCTTAAGCAATTCTTTTATGTGGTCCTGACCTTCAAGCGATACGAGCGATGTCCCGATCGAGTATCCTTTCGCCTTAAGAAAATCGTTTGCGAGCGCGCCGCCCACAAACACGTGGTCGTACGATTTTAAAAGCGTTTTCAATACCGGCTCCTTCGTAGCAAACTTTGCGCCGCCAATTATGGCGACTGCGGGGTGTTTTGGTTTAAGCGCTTTCGTAAGTGCTTCTACCTCACCCATAACGGTAAGCCCCGCATAGGAAGGAAGGAGACTTGGCACACCGACAACTGACGCATGTTCGCGATGACACACGTCAAAAGAGTCCTGCACGAACACATCCGCAAGCGAGGCGAGTTCTTTTGCGAATTCCGGTTCGTTTTTTTCCTCTCCCGCATTTCGGCGAAGGTTCTCGAGCATGAGCACCTTTCCTGGGAGAAGGTCTCGCACCGCCTTGCGTGCCTCCTCTCCTATCGATACCGGACAAAACACGATGTCCGGAATCCACTCCTTCATCGCTTCATACATCGGTTGGAGCGTTTCCGTGCCCTTCCCCGAGATGTGGCTTATGAGAATGATGCGCGCATGTTTTGACTGCAAGTACTGGATTGTAGGGAGCGCACTCTTAAGTCGAAAAGCGTTTGTTACCTTGCCGTTTTCTACCGGAGCATTCAAAGAAGTCCGAAGCAGTACCGGTACGTTTTCAAGCACCTTGATGTCCCTGACTCCTTTCATGCGATTAGATGAGGGCTTTTACGAGTGCGGTAAATTGAGATGCGTCCGCACTTGCGTGTCCCACGAGAAATCCGTCTACCCCGCTTCCGCCCGCAATCGCGCGTATATTTCCCGCTTCAACCGAACCACCGTAGAGCACGGTCGCTTTTGCGGCACTCTTCCCCGGAAGAAACTCGCTCAAGACTTTGCGGATGTAGAGGACCATCTCACCGATATCCTGCGGAGACGGCGCGTCGCCCGCATGCTTCCCTATCGCCCATACCGGTTCGTACGCCACGACGACTTCGAGACGCTCTTTCGGAGCAAGGACTGAAAATACGGAGGTGATTTGCTGCTTTAAGAGTATGAGGTACTGCGCGTCTTCGTCGCGTGCGCGCTCACCCACGCACAAGATGGGAGTAAGACCGTTCACGAGCGCACGACGGACCTTTTCGGCAATCAGTGCGTCGCTTTCTCCCCGCGCACGACGCTCGGAGTGCCCGAGTATGACATAGTCGACGCCGAGATTATGGAGAGTCCCGCCCGTCACCTCGCCCGTTGCGGCGCTTACGGTCGTGTCCGACATATCTTGAGATGCGAACATGACTTTTGAACGGTTCCCCGGAGCAAGGAGCCCCAGGTGCGCAGCGGAGGGGGCAAGGACGATTTTTACGCGACGAACAGCGACGACGAGACGTTTCGCAAGTGCAAACAGTTTTTTGGCTTCTTCACGGGTTTCCACATAGGCTTTCCAGTTGGCGACGATGAGCATCGCTCCATAATACCAGTTCATATACCTTTTACCTGATAACCACCCTAAGCGAAGGTGGAGCGAGAATGAAGGCTCGCACAGTGAGCGTTCCGGCCTGTCTTCAGGACGCGGAACCTTTTGCGTCTTCGCAAAAGACAGGCATGGCTCCGGCGCGTCTTCGCGCCGGCTGTGCGAACGAGCGCGAGTAAACCGCCTCGCAGGAGCGGTTATACGTACTTCATTCTCGCTCTATCTGAGTGCCTATTCCTCTTTCCAGTCAACGAACTGGTAATCGGTGGAAACCACCGGAGTAAACGGGGGTGGGTCGGTCGCGATGCGCCTATCGTAAGAATCGATGCGGGTCTGGAACCCGGCATCATCTCCCGAACCGCACCCGTTCATCCATTTCGTACCCGTACGCTTGTTCGAGACCGTCGTACCGAGAATGGTAAGCGTGCCCTTCGGTTCGTGGGTCGAATGACAGTCGCTTCTTGAGTTGTTTAAATAGAGGTTTCGGCCGAACGCTCCGGTCTGCGCGATGAATATGCCATTTAGCGTGGTGTTGGTCGGGGCGTTCGGTGCGACCAACACGTTGTTTTCTGCAATAAGCGTGAGCCCGTCGGTGCCGTCATAGGCGCCGTACTGGAGATTGTTGCGCAGATACGCATTTGGCGCGATGCCCGCGTTCACAATATTTGCAGCAACGAGCGTAATCTTCGACGGAACCGTGCCATCTACCCATACATTATCTTCTACGAAAATAAGACCGCAGGTGGCGGGAATGGTTCTGGTCTCATAGAACGCTTCAGTCGCGATAAGTGCGCGGTCCGTATTCCACTCGGAACTGTTTACCGGCGTCACTTGCAGCTGAGTCGTCGCCGATACACGATTCACGGTCATCGTGCCATTGCTATTAAAGGTGATGTGGTACCCGTTCCAGTAGGAAGCGCTCGTCGTTGCGGTGCCGGTTGAAAAGCGCGGATAGTACACCCCGCTTGCCTGCGCGAGTGTTTTCAAACTTCCAAAATCCGCCGAAATCGCCGAAAAATCCACTTGGGGCTTCGGGTAACTCCAGAGTGTCTGGTTCGGTCCGCTCCCGACTACGCCTGGCGCACTTGGTTGCGAGGGACTGCACCCGTAGCTACTCGTGCAGTTCCAGGTAGAAAGCGAAGAGGTTACCGGCGAATTGGCCGTGCCATCCATGCGTATTCCGCCATTACTATGATACGGTCCGAGTATCACACGGTCGGAACCCGCCCATACAGAGTCGTTCAATATATAGGAATAAGTACCCACCGACGGACGCGCATATCGTGCACGGAGCGTTCGCGAGACGGCGGGCGCGCTTGTCGGAGAACCGACTGATTGGATATCTACCGAGGTCGTCTGGCCACACGCAGTATTTCCGTTTACAGAAAGAGTGATAGTCCCCGCCTGGCCTCCTTCCGGATCGTCATAGGTCAGCACATAGGGGCCCGGGACACCGGTGCCGTTTTGAATGTCGTTTGGATAGTGTGCGAGAAACCAGCGATAATATTCAAGCCCTGCTTCGGCGAGCGAAAACGCTTCCGCAGATGAGGCGTTTTTTGATTGGAGTTTATTTTCCGAGAGTACGTACATCGAAAGACCGCCAAAGACCGTAAGAAATACCGCACCGAATACAATCGCAAGCAACATCAGATATCCGCGATGATTTTTTACCGGTTTCATTGTGAGCGTAAGTTACGAAGCGTCGCGCTCCCGGTAAGGGTGAAGATTTGCGGCGCACGGTTCGGGTTTAGGTCAATCTGCATGGTGGTAGTAACCGTACTGATGGAGGAGATAGGCGTTGAGCTCGTCGCGAGCTGTGTTCCGTTTGCATCATAAAAAGTAAAAATCGGTGTTGATGTTCCATTTCGAAGAAACGTAGCGATGGTAGATGTTGCACTCGTCTGTCCAGTATACGACGGCGGATTCCCGCCTGCGTTCGTGACTACCTTGAAGAGCGTCGTACCTGTTCTCCAAATCTTAACGCGTTCCACTCCCCCGTCAGCATCAATATCGGAATAAAACGTAATACTTGAGGTGGCGGCACTGCTGATAGGATACGTGCCGTCATCTCCGTAGGACGCTTCGCGTAAATCAGCAAGCGCTGTTCCAAGACCACGTCGGGCGCTATCGACTGAATTTGTAGCTTCAAATACATATGCATTGTTTACATAAAAATACCGAATGGCGGACATGAGCGCCCCGGACACGAGAGCGGTGATGGCGATAACGACTATGGTTTCAACGAGGCTCATCCCTTTCATGGCGTAAGTAGCAAGCTTTCATCGAGAACAAGTCCCGGAAGTACGTCGAACGGCGGATCATCCGGCGTAGAGGTGGCGATTGTGTACCCCGTTACCGCGATTTGATACGAATCCCATTCAAGAGAAAGCGAGCGTACTCCCGAGGCGTTGGTAGTAGTTGCTATCGTTGTTTTAAAAATTGACGCCCCTCCTGAAGTCGTGCCGATTATTTTTGAACCAGTGAGCGTGAAAGGTACGTTTGGAATTGGCGTTGGTCCTGCGTCATAGCCAATGCGCCAATCCATGACGAGCGGCGTTTCATTCACATTTGAAGAAGTGAGTGCCGCGCGCAGCGTAAGCGCCGGGTACGTGCTTGTGGAAATTCCGGACAAATCGACCGTGCCCGTGAACCCTGCCGCGTTGCCTGCAAGTACCGCGTCCGGGAGAAGCGTTCCTGTGGCGTCGGCGACCGAGAAGCGCGCCGTCGTGTTCGCCGAAGTCACGAGGGTCGAACTTGCGGAGGTCCAAGCAGAAAGGTACTGGGGTGCGATAGCGGTCGAGAGTGCCGAACCGCTTGCAGGGTAGAACCCGGGCACGCCCGAGAGCGTGAGCGCCCCGCCCGTTACCTGGGTATTCGTAGGACTTGTTATCTTGGTGGCGTCATCGAACTCATCGCTCCACAAGAATGCGGTAATCGGCGAGAATGTGCGGATAATAAGCGTTGCCAAAAGATCGATTGCAAACGTACTGCTTGTGGTCGAGCCATCCACCACCGTGAGATAGCCCGGGGTCGGGTTCGCATTCGTCCCCGTGCGCGCATAGGTCGTAGCGGAAGAATACCCGGTTTTTGATATCGCTATCTGATATTCAGTTGAGGTAGGTGCGCCCGGAAGCAGTACCTGCCCATAGGAGTCTGAAAACGTGGAGAGGTCGATGTCCGGCGAAGTACTCGCATTTACAATGCGTACCGTGGCACCACTCACTATCGCACCCGTTGCGTTCACTACGTTCAGTCGAAGCGTTCCTCCTCCTGTTACGGTTTCAATTCCTTTGGGAACCCGGTTTGAGACGAGGGTAACTTGGCGACTTATACCGCCAACCGTATACGATACGGTTACTTTTATGTGTTTGTAATCGGTCGTGATGCCGTTCGTGTCCGCCGCACCGATACCGTCTTTTGCATTATCAGCGTACTCAATGTAGGTCCGCACCGTGTACACCAAACCTCCGTTCGTCGTCGTGGTGCTTTGCGCAATAGCTCCCGCAGGAATACCGCCATCGGTTCCGACCGAATCGTACGGAAGTGAGCGGATGTACTCCATCTGCGAGCTCGCAATCGTCGTCGCGGTCGCTTTGAGTTTTGAAAGCCCGGACACCTGGAGCGATGCACGCAGTATCCCGAAGAGTCCCATGAAAATTATCACCGCGAGCGCGGAGCCGACGATAACGTCGATGAGAGTGAGCCCGCGCATCGGAGCCAAGGAACGCATACGCCTATGATAACGCATGCATGCGCGCCCCATGCATGTTTTACGGGCGCCCTTCAGGTTATGAAGAGCGCCCGTTTGGTTATTTCCTTCTCCGATACGGCGGTTCAATCGCCAAGTACCCGATGAGCGAAGCGGCGAAGAACACGACTGCCGCCATCTCCCAATCGGGATACTGCTCGGAGAAATTTAAAGTGCGAATTTGTTCTGCTGTCGGCGCGAAAAGTCCTGACAAAACGAAGAGTGCGAAGCTTATAGTACCGTAAAACAACCGTTCGAGAATTCCTTTGGCCTGCGTGTCGCCGGCTTCCTGATTTTCCAACTGCTGCTGTTCCATGGTACTCACCTCGCACTCCTGTTTCCCGACCATTCGGGAAATTCAGGGTACGCCTTTCATTTAGTACTATATACTAAAAATGTATTTTGTCAAACCCCTTAGATTTGCGAGGAGAGTGAGTAAATAGGAGAAATCATGGAAATGGCGAACACACCTACGAATGCGCCGATAAAGAGCATGAGTATCGGTTCTATAATAGTAGAGAGGTCCTTTGTGCCCTCCTCCACGTCATTTTCATAGTATTCAGCAACCTGCGCGAGCATGCCGGATACTTGTCCCGTTTCTTCCCCCACGGAAATCATTTCACCAAAGAAAACGGGATATAGCTTTGGGTGCTCGATATAAGCGGCGGATAAAGCATCGCCTTTTTTGACGCGCACCCCTGATTCACCCACTACTTTCCCGAACCGATTGTCCCCCACGATTTCTTCAGTAATCGCAATCGCGGAAAGCATTTCAACGCCGGAGGCAAGCAGTGAGGACAGGGCGCGCGCTGCGCGCGCGCTGAATGTTTCGCGTACCAAGGTACCAATCACCGGTATACGAAGTGCGACGGCAAGAATCGCATTGCTTCCGAACTTTGTTTTAGAAAACCAGATAAAGCCGGCAGTGAACCCTATGAGCATGCCAAATACAAGCAGTACATGCGACGACATGAAGTCGGAAATAGCTATTACTGTTTGTGTGGCCTGCGGCAGTTTTGCTCCGAGTTCCTTAAAGGTAGACGCGAGTGTCGGCACTACGTAAATCATCATCAAAATACCAATGACCACAATCGCAAACAAAATGATGCACGGGTAAATCATCGCCCCTTTTATTTTTTTCTGGAGCGTAAAAGAGCGGTCCATCTGGCGCGCCACTACTTTCAAAGCGTCAGCGAGCGTACCAGACTCCTCGCCCGCCTTCGTCATCGCGATAAAGAGCGGTGAAAACACTTTCGGATGCTCGGCAAGCGCTTCATGGAACGCGTCACCTTTTTTGACCCGTTCCTGGAGCATCACGACGATCTCCTTCAGTCCCTTCCCCCCAGCCTGCCGCTCAATGACGGAGAGCGCGCGCGAAAGCGTGAGGCCTGCGCCAAGCATGGCCGAAAGGTTCTTCGCAAACGTAATGCGCTCTTCGGTTTTTATCCCGCTCGTAAGTTTTATGTTGAGCCAGGAGGGCATACCAAATCCGCCCCCACCTTCAGTGAGCGATACCACGGTGAGTGCTTCTTTTTCCATCTGCGCATAGACGTCGAAGCGCGAGGTCGCTTCCACGACGCGCTTTTCTTCAGTACCGTTCTCTTTCTTAAGCGTTACGGTGAACTTCATTTCGTAAATCGTAGCATGAGACCACCAGCTCCATGTATGTTATATTCGCTCGGCAGCAATAGGAGAATGATCATGGGCGCTGCAGCTCAAGCACAACCGCAAGCCGACACGAAACCCACGCATTACCTTACCTATGCATGGATCGACCGAAGCTTTTCGAGCCCCTTTACCCGATTTCTTGGCGAAGACGTTCACCTCAAAGAACCAATGTCGCCAGAGCTGCGCAAAGATCTCGAATTGAAAGCTCGAGGAAAGTACAAGAATTTGGAACTATCGCTTATTTCTTGGAGCGTGTACCCGTAAGCACTGGTCACACCGAGAAAGACGTGGAGCGCGCGACCTCGTCGCGCGCTCTTCTTATTCCGTAATAGCGCGAAGCACTTCTTCAAGACTCGTAATACCGCGCGATGCCTTATACATGCCGTCTTCAAGCATCGTGAGCATGCCTTCTTTGCGTGCCTGTATTTCCAAATCGCCCGACGTTGCACTCTTCATAATCATTTCGCGGATGGTAGGCGTGACTGAAAGTATTTCATGTATACCGATACGGCTCTTATACCCTTCGTCTCCCGCGGCACCCCCTTTCGGCCTATAAAACGGTACCGCATCTATCTTCGTTCCCCCTTTGACGATTTTTTCATCTATAAGCGCTTTCATCACCGCATCGAAGTGGTCTTCGGTCGTTACTTTTTCGCGGTCGGCTTTCGAAAGTGTGTATTGCTCTTTGCCGTCGGCAAGGCGGCGTACGAGGCGCTGACCCACGACCACGCGAAGCGTAGACACGAGGAGGAACGGCTCCACACCCATATCAATGAGGCGCGGGATGGCGCCGGTCGCTGAGTTCGTGTGAATGGTGGAGAGCACCAGGTGGCCGGTAAGTGCGGCGTTAATGGCCAAGGACGCGGTCTCCGCATCGCGGATTTCTCCCACCATGATGATGTTCGGGTCTTGGCGAAGAAGCGCACGCAGTCCGTTTGCAAACGAAAAGCCGATAGCGGGGTTCACCTGCGTCTGGTTCACGCGCTTCATCTGGTATTCAATTGGGTCTTCTACCGTCGAGATGTTCACGTCAGGCGTGTTCAAAATATCGAGAATGGTATACAAGGTCGTCGTCTTGCCGGAACCAGTCGGGCCCGATACGAGGATGATGCCGGTCGTCGCCTTAGTCGCTTTATGGAGAAGCTCAAGCCCGTCGCCATGGAACCCGAGCGCCTCGAGCGTGAAGCCTTCGCCCGTTTCGCGCAAAAGGCGCATAACGACTTTCTCTCCGTAATAGACAGGCAAAAGCGAAACACGGAATGAAACCTTATCCGCTTCCGTCTCCATCTTGAAACGTCCGTCCTGCGGGAGGCGCTTTTCATCGAGCTTCAGGTTTGCAAGCACTTTGATGCGGGCGGTGATGCCCGCGGCGGCCGCCCTCGGCAACGTCATCGCGTCATGGAGTATGCCGTCTATGCGATAGCGCACGAGTACTTCGAGCTCCATCGGCTCGATGTGGATGTCGGACGCGTCTTGGGTAATAGCATGGCGAAGCAGAGTATCCACGATGCGCACGATAGGCAGGTCTTCTGCCATTTTCTTAAGCTCGTCCCCGCTCATCTCTTCCCCGCCGATGCCCGCATCTTTTACGAGATTGATGCGTCCCGCTTCAGTCGCGATGATGTCGCCGAATTCTTCTTTGAGCGACTTCTGGTACTGGAGAAGCGCATGTTTGATGGATTCCTCGTCGGAAAGACGCGGAAGGATTTTAAGCCCAGTCTTCTTGCGAACCGAGTCAATGGCCGGCAGGTCTTCCGTATCAAGCATCGCTACCTCAAGCTCGCCGTTCTCTTTCCGGAACGCGATAATACTATGCGTGCGTGCGATAGGTTCCGGAATGAGGGAAAGGATTTCAAGCGGAACCTTCCTGTCCTTGAGATTAATAAAAGGAATACCAAGCACGTACGCTTTTATGCGACGAAGTGCGTCGGCGGTGAGTGCGCCCTGCCCCAAGAGAATATCCCCCACCGACTGATTTCGCTTTTCAGCTTCCACCTCTGCCGCCTCCAAGTCTTTGCGCGGCACGAGTCCGGAGTCGATGATGAATTCCTTCAATTCTTTCTCGGAAACTTTCATAGCTACGCGTAAGTATAGCGCGCCTCGGGTACGAGTTCGGTATCGTATACTGCGGTGATGGGGGTTTTTGAAAGCCTGAAACGAAGTCTCGGAAACCGCGGTGTCGAAGCGACGGCGAAACGATTCTGGGAGAACTTTTTTCCGGACATGGGGCATATGCTCTCGGCGCCAAGTACGACCGTATATGAAAATATTCCGCACGAGAAACGAATTATCGTCATCGACCGCCTGATGAGAAGAACCGAGACAGGGAACGGCCAGCGCGACCTCTGGGAAGCTGTATCACTACTTCCACCCGGTACGTACGCGACTCGCGACCGCGTAGGACATACTACGGAAGGTACGAGCCATCTCCACTTTTTCATCATCGACCGTACTGAATTTGGAGCCACGTTGCTGTTTGTCGATTCGGAAGCCTATATGAACCAAGGGAAGCGCGAGAAGGGTCAAGTGCTCCGCGAGGGTGATTTGCGCCCCCAGGTCTGCAACCTCATGGCAGTCCGTCTTACGGACGGCGATACACAGCCAGATATCGCCCTCACTAGGTTCCGAACTGAAAAAATGCAAGGCCCCTCCGCCCTCTCATTTGAAGCACTCCTCTCCCTGGCCCGTGGATTGTTTACTAATAAAGGTATACCGCCCGCACTCGTAGACGTTCAAAATACCGAGGTCGTATTCCGTCTTATCCTCGAACCTTCAGGAGGCACTCCTTTGTTAGTCCAATCAAGAGACATGAAAAACGTAGAGGAGGCACGCCAATTTCTTAAAGGAAACACTGAGGGTTCGCCTACGCTTCGCGGACAGATACGGTCGGCTGCAGCACTCCTTACCGGGGAGTTCCCCGCCCATCTGAAACGGGGCGACTTTGTGCCCCGACCCAACCTTGCACCGAAAAGCACATAGTCTTGCCATTCCGGGACTTTTTGGTACAATCCTACTACCTGATATGTCTGCACCCGCAGACATTTCTTTTTAGCCAGACATACACATTCCATATGTTAGACCTCAAAACCATCCAATCAGTGCTCGGAGAATTCGAAGAGCGCGGCATCTCGAAAGAGACCATGATAGACGCCATCGAAAGCGCCATGGCGACTGCGTACAAGAAAGAGTACGGAAAGCGCGGACAAGTCGTGCGCGCCGTGCTTGATATGAATACCGGCACCGTCTCCTTTGAACAGGTGAAGACCGTGGTTGATGACACGATGGTGCGTTTCGCTCTCGAAGGTGAAGCGGAGATTGAGTATCATCCGCATCGCGACTATGAGGAAACCCCCGAAGGCGAGCTTCCTCGCTTTGATGCGGAAAAGCATATCCTCATCGAGGACGCGCGCCGTATCCGCAAGGACTCAGGCCTCGGAAGCGAAATCATCTTCCCGCTTGAACCGCAGGACGACTTCGGTCGCATTGCCGCACAGACCGCAAAGCAGGTGGTCATCCAGAAAATCCGCGAAGCGGAGAAGCTTTCCATCCTTGATGAATTCGGCCACAAGAAGGGTGAAATCGTATCCGGTACGGTGCAGCGTGTTGAGCGCGGTTCCCTCTTTATTGACCTTGGTCGCGCAACGGGCGTCATTCCCTACGAAGAGCAGATTCCGGGAGAACGCTACCGCCCGGGAGAGCGCATCCGCGCATACCTGAATGCCGTAGACGAGGGGTTCCGCGGCGTATACCTCCGCCTTTCTCGCGCGCATCCTAAGTTCATCGTGAAGCTCTTTGAAATGGAGGCTCCGGAACTCGCCGCAGGCTCAATTGAGGTAAAGAACATCTCGCGCGAGCCAGGCAGCCGCACGAAAATTGCGATTGCATCCGTTGACCCGCACGTAGACCCAGTCGGTTCTCTCGTCGGTCAGCGCGGGGTGCGCGTCTCTACCGTGATGAGCGAGCTTGGCGGCGAACGCATCGACATCATTGAGTGGTCTGAGGACCAGAAGGCGTTCATCAAGGAGTCTCTCTCTCCGGCAACCGTACTTGAAGTCGTGCTTGATGAAGCCGAGCACCGCGCAGCGGTGACGGTCTCTGAAGATCAGCAGTCGCTCGCTATCGGTCGCGGAGGACAGAACGTCCGCCTTGCGGCAAAACTCACGGGTTGGAACATCGACATCAATGCGGTAGGCGGCGAAAAGCCTGCCGAGGAAGAAGTCGTATCTGCAACGCCGGACGATGCGGAAACACCATCTGAAGAAGCCGCAGTTGCTCCAAACGAAATGCCTGCAGAGGTAGTTGCCGATGACAGCATCGCAAAAGCAGAACTTCCCGCAGAAGAAGAGCTTCAGAAGAACGAGGAGGGAGATGAAAGCGCAGTAGATGCGAAAGCATCACGTGACGAAGCGTAGTAAAATCTGGAAAACTAATCACACACTATGGCCGATTACGACAAGCTCTACCCTACGACCGATACCGAGTCCGGCGTCATCACGACCGTGATAGAGGTATCAAAGGGTTCCATCCTCAAGATTGAGTACAATCGCGAGAAGCAGACCTTCGAGCTCGATCGCGTAGAACCGGAAATATTCGCAAAGCCAGCAAACTACGGCTTCATCCCTGGCACTACCGACGAGGACGGTGACGCGCTTGATACGCTCGTCATAACCCCCGAACCGGTCCCAACAGGAGTAGTACTCAAGGCGCGCGTGCTCGGCGTCCTCAACTTCGAAGACGGGGGCGAGAAAGACCATAAAATCATTTGCGTCCCGGTCGACGACCGCGACGGCGGCGACCGCGTAAAAACGCTCGATGACCTTGGTGAACAGTGGAAGGCGAAAGTCGAATACCACTTCAATACGTACAAGGATCTTAAGAAGCGCGGTACTACAAAAGTACTAGGATACGCGGGCCCGGAAGAAGCGGAGCACGTAATCAAGGAATGCATCGCGCGCTTTAGCGGAAACTAGCCTCACAAAGCGAAGAGTAGGAACGGGCGGCCCCTAGGGGCCGCCCGTTCTGCTATAGTCTGCCTAATGGAAACCATAAAATACCAGGGAAAGATATTAGAAATCGTCGAATTCGATGTTACTCAGGCGGGAAAACAGATGGTATTTGAAAAAGCACGAAGAAGCCCTGGAGTGCGCCTCATTATCCCGAAAGACGGGAAAATCCTGCTTACGAAAGAAGACCGTCACGAGGTGGGCGGGTACGACTATCGGCTTCCCGGAGGGAAAGTCATAGACAAACTTCAAGACTACAATGCGGCTCTTGCTTCAGGCGTTGATATAAAGGAGGCGGCTCGGGAAGCGGCGGTACGTGAAGCACGTGAGGAAGTGGGGCTCGCTGTAGATGCGCGCAACCTGTCGTTCTTCCATAAGTCAGTCTGTGGTACGACCGTCGAGTGGGATTTGTTTTATTTTGTCGCATCAGCGACTCGGGAAGCGGCTCAAGAATTTGACGAGGGGGAAGATATCACAGTAGAGGCCTTTGACCACGCGACTGTGGCAAAAATGTGTATCGATGGCTCCATAAGCGAAGAGCGAAGTGCGCTCGTGCTACTACGCTACCTATCACAAAACCCCTAGCCGCTCGTCTGATATCCCGTACGCGCTTCTACGGACCGTTTCCCCATATCGTATACTTGGGGCATGACGCCGTCGCGGCGCCTTATACGCTTACTACCATCCATGCATAAGACCCTAGCCATAGTTATCGCCCTGTTCGCGCTTGTAGCCTTCCCGGTACATGCGGAAGAAGGTACTTCAGGAGATACCGGCGGAACTCCGCCCGAGCACAAGCCGCTTCCACCGCGTCCAAACGCAGGAAATGCGCAGGAACGCCATGATCTGATGAAGGAAAATAAACAGGAACGCCAGGATTTGTTCAAACAGAATCAGGAAGAGCGCCGCGCGCTTGTGGGAAGCAGCACTCCGCAAGAGCGCCGTGACCTCTTTATGGAAAACAAAGGAGAACGTCGCGATCTCTTCAGGGAAAACCAAGGAGAGCGCCGTGAACTCTTCAAGCAGCAGCTTGAAGAACGTCGCGCGAATTTCGCTTCAAGCACTGAACGCTGGAAGGCGAAGTTCAGTGAGCAAGCAAAGCAATTCATCGCGAAGCGCGCTGAGCACGTGGGCGACCTCGTAGACTCCATGCTGGTCCGCCTGAACGGCATCTCCGACCGCATTGCCGCACGTATCGAAGAATTGAAAACCAAGGGCGAAGATACATCCGCCGCAGAGTCGGCACTTGCGAACGCGGACGACGCTATCGCGGACGCGGAAGCTGCAGTGCAGAAAGTAAAAGATGCGATGCAGTCGGGACTTGAGTCCGAGACGCCGCGCGAAACCCTCAAGACCACGGTAAAACCGCTTATGGATGCCGCAAAAGAAGCACTCAAGGCTGCCCACGAAGCGCTTCGCGCCGCAGCACAAGCGCTCCCGCACGCCGGACCAAATGAATCAGAAACCCCTAATCCTTAATACTGACCATGGAACCTACACAAATGCCTGAAAGCACGCCCCCTATGGCTACCGCACCGGCGGAAGCCCCTGCAAAACCGAAATCATCAATCGGAATACTCGTTGCGCTCGTGGTAGTGGTGCTCGCGCTTGCAGCCGGAGCATTCTTCTTCCTTCAAGAGCGCGTTGCGAAAAACGACATGGGCTCCGCATCCGATCTCTCTTCCCTGCAGGAACAGAGCGCTTCAACGGAGCGCGCAGCCATTGAAGCTGACCTTGCTGCGGAAACTCCGGACACCTTCAACCAAGACCTCGATGCCGCGTTCGACGAACTCGACGCTTCTTTTGAGGCACAATAGCAACAGCGACCACTATGGAGCTGCAGTCGCACCAACCCCCCGTACCGGTTTATATTCCGGTTCAGAAAAAAAGCTCGGGCTTTGGTACGATTGTAGTGGCTATGCTTACCGGTGCGTTTATTGCCACTTCCTTCCTCTATATGTGGGGAGCAGATGTTTCAGAACATCAGAAAGCGGCAGGAGCGACACCTGAATCCTCCGCTCGCTAGTAGCGGATACGAAAAACCGCGCCCGGTGGGCGCGATTTTTTGTTTTTGTCTCAATCTTCGGATTCTGTTACGATACCCTCACTATGGCTACCAATTCATCCCGCGCATCCATGCTTATACCAATGGTTATCGAGAAATCGCAGTTTGGCGAACGTGCATACGATATTTACTCGCGTCTTCTGAAGGAGCGCATTATCTTCCTTTCAGGCGGCATTGAAGACGATATGGCAAACCTCATCGTCGCCCAGCTTCTCTTCCTTGAAGCCGAAGACCCGAAGAAAGACATTTCCCTCTACATCAACTCGCCGGGAGGCTCCGTCACTGCAGGTCTCGCCATTCTTGACGCGATGAACCACATCAAGCCTGCAGTCTCCACCGTGGTAGTGGGTATGGCCGCTAGCGCCGCCGCAGTGATTCTTGCCGCCGGAGAAAAGGG
>JALHPI010000009.1:0-10149 GCA_022842585.1 Minisyncoccota bacterium
GGAAGTACTGGTAAACGAGATAGCGCCACGAGTGCACAATAGCGGGCATATAACGATGGATTCATGCGAAGCGTCCCAGTTTGAAAATCAGGTGCGTGCCGTCATGGGCCTCCCGCTCGCCTCCACCGAAATGATTGTTCCCGCGGCGGTAATGGTAAATATTCTCGGCGAGCGCGAGGGGCCCTCTGAGCCTGTTGGCGTTGATGCCGCGACAGCGCTCCAAGGAGTCTCGGTGCATCTCTACGGAAAAAAGGACACGAAAATAGACCGGAAAATGGGGCATATAAATACTGTAGGAAATGCATTGCCTGAACTTATTGAAACCGCGAAAGAAGCACGCAGACGTGTTAGCATCTAGGCAATATGAACGCGAAGGTAGGCATCATCATGGGCTCCGACTCGGATTTGCCGGTGATGCAGGATGCGGCAAAGGTGCTCGATGAGCTTGGCGTCCCCTATGAGCTGACGGTCGTATCCGCGCACCGCACACCAGAGCGTCTGGTGGAATACGCGACGACTGCAGAAAAGCGAGGGTTAAAAGTAATCATCGCGGGAGCCGGTGGCGCAGCCCATCTTCCCGGCATGACCGCCGCGATGACGGTGCTTCCGGTCATCGGCGTACCTGTTACGACGAAGGCGATGAAGGGTATCGATTCGCTTCTTTCTATCGCCCAGATGCCATTTGGAATTCCGGTTGCCACCGTTGCGATAAACGGTGCTAAGAACGCCGGATTGCTTGCGGTCTCCATACTCGCGCTCTCTGACGAGGCTCTACGGGCCCGTCTGCAGGAATTTAAAGATACGCAAAAAGAGGAAGTACTTACCAAGGCTCATGCGCTTGAGGAGATGAGCTACGAGGAGTATCTTAGGGATAAGTAATATGGATGGGAAAGAGCCTAACGCATACGCGCGCGCGGGAGTGGATGTCGACATCGAGTCGCAGGCTTCGAAAATAATGTATGAAGCGTCCAAAGAAACGTTTAAGAATCGTGACGGAGCGATAGGGGAAATCGTCGCGCCGTTCGATGACTTCGCGGGCATCAAAATGGTCTCGGCGGCGAATCTTCCGGAAGGCACCTTCTTCTCGGTCGGCTTTGATACGGCAGGTACGAAAGTGGAAATAGCGGAACGGGTCGGCATACACGACACTATCGCGTTCGACCTCTTCGCCATGGTCTGTGACGACGCCGTGCTTCGCGGAGGCGAGCCGGTGCTCGTAGGCTCGAATCTCGACATCAAGAGTCTCGGCACTGACGAGCGGTATCTTCCGGTCATACGCGAGCTTGCAAAGGGCTATGTGGCTGCCGCCGCGGAAGCGAATGTCGCGGTCATTAATGGCGAAATAGCGCAGATGGGAAGCCTTATGACCGGCTATGGAGACTTCCCCTACCACTGGGGTGCTGCGTGCGTATGGTTTGCCCGCAAGGAAAAATTGTTTACCGGTATGGAAATAAAAGCAGGCGACTCGGTCGTGATGCTCCGCGAGCATGGCTTCCGCGCAAACGGCTGGTCCTTGGTGCGCAAGATTTTCGGTGAAGCGTACGGCGACGCCTGGCATGAAAAGGATTTCGGGGAATCGACGCTCGGTATTGCTGCGCTTACGCCGTCGGTGATTTACTCGCGCGCAGTGGTTGCGCTTCATGGCGGATATCAGACGGAAGGAACGTGTGAAATTCACGGCGTCGCGCATATCACGGGCGGCGGTGTCCCTGAGAAAATGATGCGCGTGCTGCGTCCGTCGGGACTTGGTGCCAAGCTCACTGATTTGTTCGAGCCGCCGGAAATCATGCAGCATGCGCAAAGCATTGGGAAGATCTCTGACCGTGATGCCTATAGAGCATGGAATATGGGGCAGGGCATGGCGCTCATTACGCCCGAACCGCAGAAGGTGGTGGAAGAAATGCAGGCGTTTGGCATTGAGGCGAAGGTCGCGGGCACTATCACAAAGACGCCTGGCGTCACGCTTGTCTCCCGCGGAACGGAGCAGGCAGGACAGACACTTTCTTTTGAAATATGAATTCCGCCGAGCGCCCGCCGACACCCACGAACCCCGTACTCACGGAAACCAATTTCTCCGAGTTCGGAACCAGGTATAAGGGCAAGGTGCGCGACGTCTATGACCCTGGAAACGGTACGCTTATCTTGGTTGCGACCGACCGCCACTCATCTTTCGACCGGCATATCGCGGACATTCCGCGCAAGGGTGAAATTTTAAACCGTATCAGCGCGTTCTGGTTTGAGAAAACAAAAGATATCGTGCCGAATCATCTTCTCGCGATGCCCGACGGAAACGTGATGATTGCGAAGAAAACGAAGCCACTTCGCATCGAGGCAGTGGTGCGCGGCTACCTCACCGGTGTGACCGATACCTCCATATGGACGCGCTACCAGAATGGGGAACGGACGTTCGGAGGAGTCACGCTCGCCGATGGCCTCAGCAAGGACACTCCGCTTGCGCAACCGGTATTCGATCCGACGACCAAAGAAGAGACGCATGATAGGAATCTCGGGAAGGACGATATGGTAAAAGAAGGATTCGTGACTGCCGAGCAATATGCGGAAGTGGAACGCATCGCCATCGCGCTCTACAATCGCGGGAATGAAGTCGCACGTGAACGTGGTCTGATACTTGTTGATACGAAGTATGAGTTCGGCGTAGACGAGAACGGCACCATCGTGCTTATCGACGAGATACATACTCCGGACTCTTCAAGGTGGTGGTACACAGCGACGTATGACGAACGCATTGCCGAAGGAAAGGCACCTGAGTTTTTCGATAAAGAGTTTCTTCGCCTGTGGTTCCGCGAGCACTCCGATCCCTATAAGGACGCGACGCTTCCGGAAGCACCACCGGAATTGATTGCCGAGATGACTCGCCGGTACACGGCTATTTACGAACAGATTACAGGAGAGACGCTCCCGCCGCTTCCGGAGGGTGCGATAGAAGCTCGTATTCGCCAATCCCTACAATCCTATGCATCCTGAACTTACCGCGCTTTCTCCGCTTGATGGGCGCTATCGTAAGGTGGCGAAAACGCTCGCGCCCACGATGAGCGAGTACGGGCTCATACGCTTCCGCGTCATCGTCGAGTGCGCGTACCTCATGGCGCTTGCGCGCGAAAAAGATTCTCCGCTCACTCTCACCGACGCGGAAGAAACGATTCTCCAGCGTATTGCGGCGGTTGGGGAACAGGATGCGCAGCTCGTAAAGCAAATAGAGACCGAAGGCGTGGAAGGCATTCCGGCAACCCGCCACGACGTGAAGGCGGTCGAGTACTACATCAAGCAACGCTTCCGCGGAACCACCCTTGAGGAGAAGGCGGAGTGGGTACACTTCGGACTGACCTCGGAGGACGTGAACAACGTCGCGTACGCGCTGATGCTTCGCGAAGGAGCGGGCATACTTGTAGCTTCGCTTGATACCATCATCGGAAAGCTCGATACGCTCGCGGTCGAGCACGCAGCGCTTCCGATGCTTGCGCGCACTCACGGCCAGAGCGCGTCTCCGACCACGTTCGGAAAAGAAATGCGTGTATTCGTCGAACGCTTGCGCCGGGAACGCGCAAAGCTCGAATCGTTTGAAATCTCCGCGAAATTGAACGGCGCTACCGGAAACTACCACACGTTTGCAACCGCACTTCCGAAGATTGATTGGATAACATTCTCCTCAGAGTTCATACGCTCGCTGAACGAGAAGAAGGGTATGCAAATCGTCCCGAATCTCTACACAACCCAGATAGAGCCACATGACTCCTATGCAGAACTCTTCCAGCTCCTTTCGCGCGTGAATACCATCCTTATCGGTTTCAATCAGGACATGTGGCGCTATATCAGTGACGCTTGGATTACGCAGAAACCGAAAGCAGGGGAGGTTGGCTCGTCCACTATGCCGCACAAGATAAACCCTATTGATTTTGAAAACAGTGAAGGGAACCTCGGTATAGGAAATGCGCTCTTCGGGCACCTGGCGGCGAAGCTCCCGATTTCCCGCCTTCAGCGCGACCTCTCGGACTCTACGGTGGAGCGGAATTTTGGGGTCGCATTCGCCCACTCGCTCATCGGCTATGAGTCGCTTTTGACCGGTCTCTCCCGAGTAGAGCCGAATGCTCCGCGTATGCAGGAAGCACTTGCGGCACACCCTGAGGTCCTTGCAGAGGCTATACAGACCATTCTCCGGCGCGAGGGGCAGGCAGGTGCCTACGAGACCCTAAAGGAGCTTACGCGGGGCAAGGAAGTGACTATAGAAGACCTGCGCGGGTTTGTGAAAAGCCTCATTATTCCAGAGGCGACGAAGCTCGAACTGCTTGCGATGACGCCTGCAACGTATCTCGGCTTGGCCTCCAAGCTCGCGAATAAGGACCAGAAGTAAGGATAGTTGTTAGGGACGATTAAAATTCTCTAGCGCAAGGCGTGAGCGAGAAGCGTACCGAGCCGTACAAATAAGTACGGTGAGGGAGCCTCGGAGCGAAGCAACGAAGCGATAGGGAATTTTAATGTTCCTAATGGCCGAAGAAGCCGCGGCCGAGACTATCAGGAATGAGGTAGAGGGGCACGTTTTTAGACGCGCAGAGCTCGATAGTATCCTTGTCTTTTACAGACCCGCTCGTTGAAAAGATGGCGCCCACGCCCGCGTCTATAAGAGTCTGCGGACCGTCAGGGAACGGGAAGAATGAGTCGCTATAGGCGGATGCACCCTTGATATCGTGACCTGCGCGGGTCGCACGCTCTATTACGAGCTTTGCCGCACCTACGCGGTCCTGTTGGCCGACGCCGTTTCCGATAAGCATGCCGTTTTTTACGAGCGCAATCGTGTTCGAATTTGAAGTGCTACCGACAGCGGAAGCAAGGAGCATGTCGTCTTCCTGCATTTTTGATGCGTCTCCAAGCTTTTGAAGTTCCTGTGCAGAGAGATTCGCGACATACGTATAGTTTGGTTGGCGTAAGAATCCGCCGCGCACGTATCGAGTGCGAGGGGCGACATCGAGCGCATCTTTTGAAAGCGTGCCGAGCGCCGGATTTTCGATGAACCGGCAACGGTCGCCCTTACGACGAAGCCTATCGCGCGCACCTTCGGTAAAGGACGGAGCGATGACGCCGTCGAGCATTTTGCCGGCAAGCACCTCCGAGCACTCGTCGTCGATGGGGAAGTTCGCGAGCACGAGTCCGCCGAAGATGGAGAGCGGGTCTCCCGCGAGCATGTTCTTCAGGACTTCCTCGGCATTATCGCCAACCGCGGCTCCGCAGGCGTTGCCGTGCTTTACGCCTATGGCCATATACGGCACCTTTCCGCGATTCGTATCAAAGGCGGCAGCGATATGGGTTGCGGTCTGAAGGAGACGGTCTATGTCGCACCAGTTGTTATAGGACGGAGGCGTACCCTCGATGACGGAAAATGCCGAGAGGGCGAGCAGGTCGCTCGTTTCGGTATCGAAAAGTGCGGCAGGAGCCTGGTATGCGTTTTCCCCGTACTTACAGAGCGCGGACTGCTTGCCGACGACTCCTGTGTAAGTGCCGTTGCTCCGTCCCTCTGCGGATGCGATGACGTAGCGGGCGACGGTCGCTTCCGCTTTTGCAGCAAGTGCGTCTAGGAACGCTTCTTCGTCAGGGCGGCCTCCTGAAAGCCAGGCAAGCACGCGCTCGCGGTCGGCCGGGTCGCACACGACGACGCGTCCCGCTTTTGCTGCGGCGCGTATCGCGGTGGGCCCCCCGATGTCCGTCTTTTCGATAACCGATTCCTTGGTGTGAGCAGGGTCCGCAAGCTCCTTTTGAAGCGGATAGAAATCCACGCAGACGAGGTCGAACCAGGTGATGCCATGCTTTGTGAGTTCTGCGCGGTCTTCCTCCACATCCCGGGCGAGGATGCCGGCGGATATTTCGCGCGAAAGGGATACGACGCGGTGTCCGAGAATCGGTTCACCCACGATTCCCGCGATGTCTACCGCCTGTACGCCATCTTTGGCAAGATGCTCCACCGTGCCTTTGGAGCCGTACACGGCGTAGCCGAGCGAAATCAATCCGCGAGCGAAGTCCGCGATGCCCGCCTTATCGTACGCCATCAAAAGTGCATTCTTTTTATTCATATATACGCAGGATACCGCACGTTAGTCGTAGAAGGATATGAGGTATTCATCTATCTTGCGCTGATCGAGATCATAGAAATATTTTCCGTCATCATCCAAATCTTCTGCAAGGTCGCGCCCTACATAGCGCCAGTGCCACGGCTCGTACTGGTAGTAGGTATTGCCCTTCGGGTAGGAAAGGATGAAGCCATAGCGATGCGCGTGGTCAGTCAACCACGCATAGGCTTCAGTCGTGTCTATGGCGGTGAAGTTTTGGCCAAGCGCGGGAGTGGTGAAGTCTACGGCGGTGCCAAGCTGATGCTCGGAGTAGCCTTGATCGGCGGAGAATGCATTTGCACCAGCGCCGTAGATAACCTTATAGCTTGCCTTAAGTTGCGCTTGCTTTCCAAATGAGCGGTAGCCGGAAATAATTTCCAAATCAACACCGTCTTCTTTGGCATCTTTGAGCATATCGAGGAGTTCCGGCCATATTTTTCCGTGAAAGTATTCCTCTTGTGCACCATACGACCATTCTTCCGGGATTTTGATGAGCGACTCAGGAATGTAGTTTTCGTTCAGGAAGTAGACCTTTGAGTATTTTTGCAGGAGCTCGGGGTCGGTCTTTGCGAGCTTGTCGAGTTTTCCCACCGTACCGGAAATGTCCGCTATCTTTCCGCCAAACTCATCATTAACGCGCTTCTGTTCGGCAAGCGCCTCGGCAAGCTGAGCGTTGTCCTGCGCCGCATTCTTTAGGGCGATTTGGGAGGCACTCGTAGTCGAAGCGAGCTCGGCCTTGGTCGACTCAAGCGCCGTAAATGTGGTGCGCCACTGGTATCCCAGATACCCGCTTAGGATGAGCGCTACGGCTAGGGCACCGATCGCAAAAGGAAGTAATTTAGGCATGTCTCCCGCATCGTATCATGAAGCCCTCGCTTACGTCCGTGGGTCGCTTTGAGGCCATTCGGTCGCACTATAGGTGGTCCGTTCAAACGGGTCGGCTTTCCGGATATAGGGCTTGTTTTCTGAGGGTACGAGCGATACATGGGGGTGGACCGCAAGTGCGTCCGCGATGTGCCAAAGGTCCTTTTCGGCCGTTATCCAAGCAGTACCGAATCGCTGCAGGTTCATCGGCCGTGTGTAGGACAACAGCGTTTTCCTACCATCATCGAGAAAATATTCATTAAAATAGGAGAGGCAGAGTTCGCGCACATTCTTATATATTGGGTCGCGATAGCGGAGCGTCGCATGATTGGTTTTAGAAATCGCTCCAACGTATCCGTTTTTACGAAAGAGCGCGAGTGCGTGATCGGCGTCTCCGCGCGCAGTCTTCAAGGTGACGATGAGGGGTTTTTCGCCTTGAATCATAAGCGCGACAGAAGCAAAGAGGGCAGCCTCAAGACAATGGGCTTTCCGTTCCTTGAGTACGTTGCGCGGGCTGAGGCAGGTTTCACCACCTTTTTCGTGATTTATCGGGAGCGTATCAAGATAGTTCTGAATTTTCTGCGGCGTTGAGAGCGCTCCGAAGGTGCGCAACTCAGTATCAGAAAGGCCAAACATCGACTCAAGTGTAGCATTGGAAGCTGGTGATAGTTGACTATGTGCCACTAAGTATGTTATAATAAATGCGCGAACGATTTGAGTTCGTGTTATACGAGGAATAACGACTATGCGGAAACCTTATACGGCTCATGAGGCCGGAGAAAGGAGCGTAACAGCAGTGGATAAACATTTGGGTGAATTTGTACGCACCACGAGGCTTGCCGCTGCGATGAGTCAAATGACGCTTGCTGATATCCTCGGAGTCACCTTTCAGCAGGTGCAGAAGTACGAAAAAGGAATGAATCGGATAGCTGCGAGCCGGCTCTTCGAAATTTCGCTTGCGCTTGACGTGCCAATCGAAGACTTCTTCAAGGGAATCTCACGTCCCGAAAAAGTCTTAAGAAAAAGCGCGTCGGCACCGGTGAATTCGAAACGGGTAAAACGTAAACGCAAGAAGACGTAGTAGCAGACGGATGAGGAATCCATATTTGGTGCGCGGCATGCCGCGCACCTTTTTCTTAGTACTACTACGCTTATATGAAAAGGTGGCGGATACGGAAGGGAATTCGTATACTGTGGAAACATATGAAGCAGACGGCCTCCTTATTCACTTTTGGTGTGCTTTTGGCATCGTGCTTCACGCTACCGTACGCGGCGCGCGCAGCAGAGTTTGAGGTATCGGGCTGGATACCGTATTGGGCGGCGTCCGACGGGATACGGTCTGCGGCTAAACAGTTGGATGTCCTCACTTCGGTGTATCCCTTTAGTTTTTCCTTACAGGCGAACGGGAATTTAAAAGACCTCGCTGGTATGGAAAAGGGCTCATGGAAGCGTTTTGTGCGTCAGGCAAAAATCGCGGGTGTGGAAGTCATCCCTACCATCATGACGAGCAACGGAGACTTGGTGCATACGCTCCTCTCGGATAAAAAACAGCGTACGGCGCATATAGAGCAAATTGTAAAAATGGTGGAGAAGGGCGGATACGACGGAGTGGATATCGATTACGAAGGGAAGAAGGCTTCAACTAGAACCCACTACGCTACCTTCTTGAAGGAGCTCAAGGCGGCGCTTGGAGGGAAAATCCTTTCCTGCACCATTGAGGCGCGCACTCCTCCGGAATCCCTCTACACGACTATTCCAAAAACGCTTGAGTACGCAAACGACTACAAAGAAATAAACACGCACTGCGACCGCGTGAACATCATGGCCTACGACCAGCAGCGTGCTGATTTGAAACTAAACAGCGCTCGTGCCGGCGCACCGTATTATCCAAATGCAGACCTCGCGTGGGTGAAAAAGGTTATGACATTGACGATGAAAACTATCGATAAGGAAAAACTCCTCGTGGGCGTACCGACCTATGGTCGCGAATTGGAAGTCACCGTTTCCCCGAACTGGTTCCAGAGCTATACGCAACTCTGGTCAGTAAGTGATAAGTACGCGCGCGATACGGCAAAGAAATATGATGTTACCCCTATACGCAACGCCGCTGGCGAGCTCTCGTACTCGTATGTTCCTACGAAATCAGGCGCACGGCTTCTCTCTTCGGTATCGCTTTCCGCACGAGAATCGAAAGGGGATGAAATCGCCGCCCGCGCGCTTGCTTATGCGAACAAGACGGGGAAGACGACGACCGTGAATACCGTATGGTGGAGTGATGCCGAAGCAATTTCACAAAAGATAGACCTTGCGCGCGAGCTCGGACTTCGTGGCGTGGCGATATTTAAAATTGACGGAAAGGAGGACAAAGACCTCTGGGATTCTTTTTAGTTTGGTATGAAACGAAAAGGCAAGTATGAGCCAGGTGATTTCGTATTGCACGTAAAGCGCTCGACCGCAGGTCTCGGGCTCTTTGCGGGCGGGCCGATTCCAAAGGGCGCGTGCATCATTGAGTACAAAGGGCGGACGATATCAAAAGAAGAAGAATATACGAGCAACAGCCTGTACCTATTTGAAGTGAATGCGCGCATGACGATAGACGGGAAACCGCGCGTAAACAAAGCAGGCTATATAAACCACTCCTGCCGGCCGAACGCAGAGCCCGAAATACGCAATAGGCGGGTCTTTATCATGGCTCGGCGCGCCATAAAAGAGGGTGAGGAACTGACTTATGACTATGGAAAAGACTACTGGAACGACCATATCAAGCCGCATGGATGCCGGTGCATGAAATGCAAAGTATAGGCTATACTCTAGGCAATGAGCAGAAAAGAGAAGCAACCACCATCGCACCCGGCGGTGCGTGCTCCGGGAGATACGCCTCCCGCTATTAATCATCCGCACGTACTAAAACGAGGAGAGGCGATACCGCTTCCTCAAGGGGATTTGGTTGATGCTTCAAACGCGAAAAAGATGCTTGAGAGGCAAATCGCAGAAGACCGGGCACAAGGGTTAGAGATTCCAAAAGAATTTGATAAGCCTAGTGGAAAAGAAAGTCGTCCTCCCGCTCCTGTGTCTCAACCTAATACTCCAGTAGCGGTAACGCCTGAAAAAGCGGTTACAAAGCCTCCGGCTAATCCGCCGGTTCCCGTCTCAACGCCAAGAGTAGTTC
>JALHPI010000009.1:10159-22535 GCA_022842585.1 Minisyncoccota bacterium
AGCCTATACCATCATCGGTAGAAGCTCACCAGACGCCTATGAGCGACGACGAATATGAAGCCGCGAAGGAACGCCTGCTTCTTGAAGGATTTACCCTTGATACTATTGATAAGGGATTTAAGGAAAGGAGAAAAATTTGGCGTGAGGCTCAGGGTAAGAAGAAACCAAAGAGTAGTTAGACTGCACTAAAAAATCACTATCCAGAAGAAAAGCGCGAGTGCGATGCGATAGAGCGCGAACGGTACGAATGAGTATTTTCGTACGAACGAAAGAGCAAACTTAATAACGAGGAGTGCGACGAAAAAAGCAGTCACGAAGCCCGTGGCAAGAAGTTCGAAGTTTCCAGCAGAAAGAACCTCGGGGTTTTTATAGATATCGTACGCGGTTGCCATAAGCATCGTCGGCACCGCAAGGAGGAAGGAGAAGGTGAGTATGACCGTGCGCGGGATGTTCATCAGGAGGCCGCCCATGACGGTCGCGCCGCTTCGCGACACTCCCGGGATTATGGCGAGCGCCTGCGCAAGTCCGATAAGAAATGACTGTCGATACGTAATATCGGTAATCTCCCCGTCATTCTTTTGACGATTACGCACCACGTATTCGATGATGAGAATGGCAACACCCCCGAGGAAAAGAGCAATGACTACGATCACATCATTTCCAATCAAGTACTGTTTAATGAATTGATAGAGTGTGAATCCAACTACTGCGGTCGGGATAAAGGCTACGAAAAGCCGTTTCAGTACTGCGATATCTATAAGGGCACGCCAATATACGCACACCACCGCGGCGATAGCGCCCAGCTGTATGACGATGACAAACGACTTCAAAAATTCAGAATCAGTGAGCCCAAGTAACGAGCTTGCAAGTATGAGGTGTCCGGTCGAGGAAACGGGGAGGAATTCAGTAAGGCCCTCGACCACCCCGAGAATAATGCTGTCGAGGTAGGTCATGTTTATTCAGCGCGGATTTCTATCTTAGTAGGCCAAGGATACGGTTCCATTCCTTCTTCCAGTTCAAGCTTGCCTTCGGCTTGCAATCCTTTCACTCGACCATCGAGATACTCTTTCCATACGTCAAACTTCCCGTCCTTAAGATGAGCAATAATCGCGTCAGAGACCACCTCGCGTTTTCCCGTAGCCTTATTGGTAGTTGCAAATTGCCACTCAACGGCGACATCGTCGCCGTCCACTATGACTTCGTGTATATATACTTTCGTATCGACATACGCATCGCGGAAGAACCGCAAGTCTTCAAGAGTCTGTTCTTTACTCAATCGCCGACCAGGGTACGCGAATACGACATCTGGATGCAGTACGGAAGCAAGCAGTTCGTCGTCTCCTGTTTCCCATGCCTTGGCCATATCCTCTACGAGAGTGCGTACTTTCGCATCTTCACTTTTCTTGCTGTACATCCATATGAGCATCCCCGCGAGCACAAGGAGTAGGGCAGCGACCCCGAACAGCACGAGATATTTCTGGTTTTGCATGCGAGGAGTATACCCCAGCGTGCCCTATCCCGTCATGGTAGTGTACGAGGGTGAAAATCTACCTCACGGGCGCTTCAGGTACAGGGAAGTCGAGCCTCATCCGCGAACTTAAAAAGCGCGGTATAAAGGCGATAGATATGGATATCGGATTGTGCCACTGGGAGAGCCGCGTAACCGGAGACCGTGCCGCATGGAAGCCAGGGCAAAGCGAGGAGTGGTACCTTGAGCACGGATGGATGTGCAACATTCCAGAACTTAAAGCCCTGCTTGGCGGGGACGAGGACCTCGTGGTAGCCGGACTTTCTTCAAACCAAGAGGAGTACGTACCGCTTTTCGACAAAGTGCTTGTCCTCCATGCACGTCCGGAAACCGTTCTGGCGCGGCTGACCTCGCGCACCGATAATGACTACGGTAAGCATCCGCTTGAGCAGCAGCGCCTCCTCAATTGGCATAAATCATTTGAACAGGAGATGATAGAGAAAGGCGCGCTCCCGCTTGATGCGGAGCAATCAATTGAAGCGATGGCGGATGAAGTGCTTCGGCATATGACATAACACCAGCCGGACGTGTGTAGTATTAGCAGTCAACACCTATTCTCGTATGAATACAAAACTTATCGCAGTAGGGATTATCGGGTTACTGGTCGGCGCAGTCGGCATGTTCATGGTTACTGAAGTGCGCGGGGAATCCGGGATGCATCGCATGGAAGATGGCGCGATGATGAAAGACAAGAACCACTCCATGATCGACACGATGGGAGATATGATGTCGGGTCTTGAAGGTAAGACGGGAGACGCGTTTGATAAGGCGTTTCTTGAAGGAATGATTGTGCATCATGAGGGCGCAGTGGAGATGGCGGAGGCGGTGCGTACAAGTGCCAAGCATCCGGAATTGAAGGTGATGGCAGAAGCCATCATCAAAGCGCAGACGGCGGAAATTGCGCAAATGAAGGAATGGCAGAAAAGCTGGTACGGTACGCCGTAACACGAGTACAGAGAAAAGAAAAACCGTATCCTACATCGTGTTACCTTCATCGCTTGAAGCTCGTATGGCGCACGGTACAGAAAGCAGAGCGAGCACTTGCGGCACGGGAAGCGTTTGAAGGGATATAGACTGAAAAACCAAAACGCCCGTATGGGCGTTTTGGTGTTTAGCTTCGCTTCTTGCTCTTCTTTGCGGCGAGCATCGCGTTCTTTCGCGCGAGGCGTCCTGCCGGTTTCTTGTTCGGGGTGCGCTTCTTCGGGCTTACTCCCTGTGGTCCTCTATTCCATGCCATAGGCTATACGTTAAGTGTTAGGTATGGCCAGTATACCGCATTACGGAATTAGTTCTAGCGGGGTATTTATATTTCCGCGCCGTCCCCGAGGTTCATATCCGCCTTGTAGCGTTCTATGACTTCCGGATGCTTACCTTCCTTACATTCTGCGACAAATGCTTCAGCGCTTGCCCCATCAGGGAAGGTCATGTAGGCGAGAGCTCCTTCGCAGATTGCATTGATATCGAGTTTGCCTTGGGCTTGTTCGCTTGGCGTGTCGGTTGTTGGCGACGGTGTTGGTGTGGCAGGGAACGCGAAGTACGCAATGCCGGCGAGTACGACGAGGGCGACAACGATGCTGACGATGTAGGCAGGCTTCATATGAATGTGAATGATGGGTGTTATGTAGAAAGTATAGACGAGGAAGGGGGATTTTGGTGACAGTACGTATCACCTTGCTCCTAGATAGGCACGCAGCGCTCTTTATTGCAAAGAAATCGTAGCAACTATAGTGTCTCCCACTTTTATGTTTTCTGTTTTTCTAACCTTCTCATTCAACGCAATAAATAAGGTTCCATCTCCAAAAGGGAGTAGGGATTTTTTCCATGTCATTTTTCCTACGGTGATGGTTGCGGGCACGAGGCCCCACTTCGGCTTTCGAATGCCGAGGTCCTCATAGGTCTGATCAATTGGCAGGTATACCCACCCACCTTTTTGAGCGAACTTCTTTACTTTCCCTTCCGTTTTGAAAGTTTTCTTCATAATTGAATGATACCAAACCTGGTGTGGGCTCCGCGGGCTACGGCTCCTCCGCGGAGCAACGACAAAATCTTCTGCTCCCCTGGGCTTCCAATCTTCGAACCTTCTTCACGGCTAATCGTGTGTTTGTACCTGTCTAGCAACCGCTACCTCCAAGGAAGAAGCATGGCCACTGGTCGATAATTAGTGTTACCCATGCCCATGCAAGAACGCCGAGAATGAGTATCTGTATGCCAAGAAGGAATGGTTTTTTGCTTGCAGTACCAGTTCGGAACGATTGCAATGCGGACATAAGCAGATACACAAAAAGCCCCATCTCAACCCATAGCCCAATAAAGAGTGTGAATGGGAAATCGGTACGCAGACCAGATGTGTCACGAGTTAGAAGCTCCCCGATGGCAAATGGTGCATTTACAAGAAAACTCAAGAATACAGCAGCTGCAATTTTTTTAACGAAACCTGTCATGGGCATATTATCCCAAGAAATCCCAAGTAACACTATTTGCTCCGCGGGTATGAGTACATCCCGCAGTCGCATCCTCGGAAAAGAAAACACCCCTCGGAAGGGGTGCGTTCTTTTCACTCGAATGCTCCGCGGGTAGGATTCGAACCTACGACCAACTCGTTAACAGCGAGCCGCTCTACCACTGAGCTACCGCGGAATGTATTTTCTTTTGCTCGCACAAATCCATTCCGTGGTGCGAGACCCTGAGCTACTCGCCGAAGAACCGAGTGATATATGAAAGTCTTCTTTCGTATATCCGAGGTCTGAGAGCGAGCAAGGGTTGGTCTTTCTTAAGACTGCCCTTACCGCGGAATGTATTTATGTATGCACGCGCCCCGTTAGGGGCGTAGGGGCATTCTAGCCCAAAATCGGCATAGAGCAATACACAATTGACCCCTCCATGAATCAAACGTATCCTAAAGAGAGTAACCCGCACACCACTATGAACATCACCTTCAAAAGCACCCGCTACGAGCCAGACCAGAAACTGGTTGCGGAAACGACCAAAAAGCTCGAATCGTTCAAGCGGTTTCTCGGGAAAAATGCTGACTCGGCCGTGATAGAAGTGGAGCTTGAAAAGGCAGTGGGGAACCAGAAGCAGGGAGATATCTGGCGCGCGGAAATCAACGTCGACCACGAAGGTGCACGCTACCGTGTGGAATCAACGAAGACGAAACTTGACCATGCGGTCACCACGGTACTGCGCGATATGGCGCACGTACTCGGGAAGGTGCATGCTAAGGAAAATCACCTCTTCAAGAAAGGGGGTTCCATGGTCAAATCGTTCCTGCGCGGTTTCAAGGACTGATGACGTACGTGCGCGTACAGGTAAAGCCCGACAGCAGGAAGGAATCGCTCATCCAGACGGATGAGAAGACGTACTCCATATCGGTGAAAGAGCCGGCAAAGCAGGGGCTTGCAAACGACCGGGTGAAAGAACTTCTCGCACGCGAACTCGGGGTGAAGATACAGAAGATACGGCTTATTTCCGGTCACCGCTCGCCCCGAAAGATTTTCGATATTGACTATTAGTATTTTATATAGTTTAGTATATTTCTGGTAACCGAAGGGGAAGTCCAGATGACGATACGAAAATTAGTACTCGGAAGTGGATCTGCGTTCTGTGTCGCGTTATTGGGCGCAAGTCCAATGCTGTTCGGGCAGTCTTTCACTGATGCGTTCAACAACCCGCTTCAGGCGGCGATGATGATACTCGGTGGCGGCATTGGCACAGTCGGCATGCTTTTGTTTGCTGCGCGTCTTCAGTAACAGCGAAGAATCCGATTCTGGGATTAAAACGTCATACGCCCGCGCAACCCTCTAGGGAAGCGCGGGCGTTTTGATTTTGCTTCAAGTACAAAATATGTACTGCTCGCTAACTGATATGATATATCATATCAGTTAGTGGATAGAGACGGGGTGGTTGTAGAGGTGTTACGACTGCTTGATGAAGTCGGCATACTTCATTTCGTTCTTTCCTTCGGGAATGATACGGTCGGGAACAAAGATACCGTTCTCAAACGTTGCCGTTTTTATTTTTACGCGAATCCGTTTTCCGTTTTTTTCCGTGAAAAAGTATGTACCTGGGGATTCGGCAAAGGCGCGATACTTGTTCCAGTTTGTTTGAGCGTCGCTTGAAAGGTCGAGCTCTCCATCCTCTTTGGCGATTTTTCCGACGTGTGTTGCTTCGGCGTGGTTTTGCGGTATGGCACGGAGCGAGCCGTCTTCAAATGAAGGGAGTATGTCGACGAGGAGTGCCGCGCCCTCTTGTATGAGGCGTGGGCGCAGTTCGCGGGTAGTTTCGGTCGGTGCTATCGCTACTTCGCGGGAAGCGAGTATGTCGCCTGCATCAAGCTCGTACGCCATCTGCTGGATGGTGACGCCGGTCATGGTTTCTCCTGCAAGGAGTGCGGATTCGACCGGAGAAGCGCCGCGGTATTTCGGAAGCAGGGAGTAGTGGATATTGATGATGCCTCCGGGGAATATATCGAAGATAGGTGGAGGCAGGATTTTTCCGTACGCCACAACTATCGCGTACGAAGCCTGCGCATTGCGGATTTCGCTTAAGGCGTGCGGGTCGAGCTTTTCGGGCGTGATGACGGGAATATTTTTTTCAAGCGCGAATGCCTTCGTAACGGAGGGCTGGAGCACTTGGCCGCGGCCGCGTCTGGCGTCTGGAGTAGAGACTACAAGTGCGGGTGTGTATCCATGCTCCATGAGATACGCGAGCGTATCGCGTGCGACGTACGGGGTTCCGAAGTAAACGAATTTTTGCATAGATAGTTACGCGTGTGCGTCTTCGCTCGGTATCCAACCCGTCTGTCGTCGCGGTTTCTTCGGGAGGTCGCTCGTCTCCACTTCTATGATGTTGGTCGCGTGGTCTATGAAAAGGATGCCATCCAGATGATCGATTTCATGCTGGAAGGCCTGCGCAAGTATGCCACCACCACCGCGCTCAAACTTCTTTCCGTGCTCGTCCTGCGCCTTCACCGTGGCGCGCTCCGCGCGCCTGGTCTTGCCGTACTTGCCGCGCACTGACAAACAGCCTTCGTCCATCTCGCTTTTCTTTCGGGCTTTCCTGACGAACTCGGGGTTTACATACACCCCAAGCTGCGCTTCACGTTCCGGTTCTCCCTCAGCTACCGGCGGGGCCATCCGGTCATAGCGCACCACGAAAATTCGCTTGCTGATTCCTATCTGGGGAGCGGCAAGCGCGACGCCATCCGCCTGTGCGTCAAGGGACGCCGTCATCGCGTCGATGATTTCGGCAAAGGCTTTCGTACCAAACTCGGCCTCCTTGACCTCTTCGGCTTTTGTCCGGAGCACCGGGTTTCCGTCTTGGACTATATCCATATATAGGAAGACTATAGCAAAAAAAACCGACGCACGAGGCGTCGGGGTAAGGGAGGGGCGACACTGGCGGAGTCTACTAGACGTCCAAAGTTTTGCGCAATAACTTTGCAAATAATCTTGCTGTCGATGCTCGGGGCGCGTGTTCCCGTGCGAACCGCAGAGTTTTGACGCCAGTGCCTTACTCGGTGCCAAGAGGTGAGTCCCAGCTTCAAGCTCATCCTAGAGACTAGAACGGGTTACGTCAACACGGCCTCAAAAAGGATTCTCCTTCTCGTGTTTTTTCGGGTCTACCTCCCACCAGAATTTCTTGCTGAAATTCTTCGCTTTATCGCACACGCTCTGGAGGTAGTAGAGGTCGCGCGTTGGTATGCCTTGCAGAATGCGACCCATCCGGGCCATGGTCATGAGCGGGAGCTTAGCCTTTGCGCGGGAAGCGTTCAGGTAGGTAAGAAAGTAGCGCATCAGCTCTCCACGCTCGGTCTTTCGGGTCCGTCCTTTTTCAAGCGTGGAAACGAGATCGCTTATGTGCTTCATTCCCTTATTCTCTCACGGGATTTAGAGCGACAACTCGATGACTTGCGTTCCGTTGCTTACGACCACCGAGCGCTCGCTCCAGGGGGCGGCGCCGATGCTTCGTCCCTTGAAGAGGGGTGCGAAGAATTGTGGCTCCCGCGGATCAAGCTCTACCACGTATACAAGATTTCCTGCCGAGACGATAACCGCATCATCGCGCGAAGGGAACGGTATGACGGAATGCACGGGACCGTTTGGGGAATAGACGATTACTGGCGCACAGACACCGGTATCCTCGTCGCAGAGATAGGATGGCGGAGTCGCGCACGGCGTCGTGGTCGCGCGTTCGGCGAGGATGTGAGTACCGGAAAAATACACGTTCGCGCATCCTCCTGAAAGCAGAAGCGGTGCAGAAATGGTCGGAAGCTCGCCTCCCCGTATCAATTCGAGCGCTTTCGATGCATTTTCTCCGGTAAGCGCCGTACCCTTAGGCTCTGCGGGAATAAGTATCGGCTTCTTGATAGTGTCCTTTCCTTGTTCGATGGCAACAATGTCGTTCCATGGCAGGTACTCCTGCGTATCAATGATGATGCTGTGGGTTCCTGGTGTAAGGGTGATTGCCCCGTGTCCACCGATGATGCTCACCATGCGCGCCTGGTCGATATAGACGGCAGCCTGAGGCGGAAGATCGGTCAATATAAGGGTACCTACGCGGGTAATCCCACCTTGGTCGAGGCGGTATCCTGCTATGTATGCACCCGAAAGTCCCCCAATAACGAGGATGATTGCGATTAAGAACCAATACGCTTTGAGGGTTTGAAAGAATTGAGTCATAGGATAGATGAGAGCGTATCAAAAAAATCACTCCGCTGCCATGCTGTTCGAGACACCGCTCCAAGGCCGCTTGGCCAGTCTTAGTATCTCAAACAGCACGGCAGCTCCGTTCAAAGAGTACATTATCCGCCCGCAGACTGTATGTCTGCACCGATGGAGCGTAGACGGGCCACCAAATCCTCGTACCCGCGATTGATGCTATAGACGTTTTTAAGGGTCGAATGGCCTTCGGCGGCGAGTGCGCCGATGAGGAGAATGGTAGCAGGGCGAAGTGCGGGCGGGCAGAAGATATCGGCACCGCGCAAATGGCTCGGGCCCACGATAGTGATGCGGTGCGGGTCAAGTAGCTGGGTCTCAGCACCGAAACGGTCAAGCTCGGTATAGTACACGGCGCGCTTTTCATACACCCAGTCATGTATCAGCGTTGAGCCTTCCGCCTGCGTGCCGATGACCGCAAAGAATGGAAGATTGTCTATGTTCAATCCCGGGTAGGGGCGCGCATGGATTTTCTCGGGGAACGCGACGAGCTTTGACGGGCGTATCGCGATGTCCGCAAGCTTCGTGATGCCGTTTTCCGAAATGCCTTTTTGGGTCACGGTGAATTCAAGTCCCATTTTTTCCAGTACGACGAGTTCCGGCTCGAGGAATTCTATAGGTGCGCGTTCTATGGTGAGCGCTGAGTGGGTTGCAGCGGCAGTCGCGATGAAGAACATTGCGTCGGTCGGGTCTTCACCCACCGAGTAGGAGACATCCGTATCGATGTCTTTCACGCCGGTGATGGTGAGTGTGGTCGTACCGATACCCTCTATACCTACGCCAAGCGCTCTGAGGAATCCGCAGATTTCCTGCACCTGATAGTTTGCGGATGCGTATTTGATAGTGCTTACGCCCTCGATGCGGGATGCGGCAAGCAAGGTATTGATGGTCGCAGTGTCGCTCGATTCATACAGCACGACTTCCGCGGGCTTTAGACCTGCATGGGATACGGGCCAGCGGTCGGTCTTCGCATCGATTGAAACGCCGAATTTTTCAAGCGCCCAAAGATGCGGACGTACGCTTCGAAGTCCAAGCGTACAACCGCCTGATTGCGGAAGGTAAAAGGATTCGAAGTGATGAATCAGGGGACCGATGAACATGAGTATGGAGCGGGTGCGAATCGCTGCGGCGCGGTCGAGCGTATCAAGCGAGAGTGTTTCCGGCGGGGTAAGCGTAAGCGTATGGTCATTCCACTCGGCTTTGACTCCGATTGAGACGAGCACTTCTATAAGGCGGTTCACCTCTTCTATCTTGGGTACGTTCAGAAGTGTCGTGGTCCCCTTATTTAGAAGCGATGCGGCCAAAAGGCTCACGGCGCCGTTTTTGGAGCGGTTCGTGAGTATCGAGCCCTTGAGGGTTTTGCCGCCCTCAACGATGAAAGACAAGTCGTCTTTATTCATTTCGGTATCTTACCATTTTGTCCCTATTTCCCCAGTTTTTGTTCTCCGGCATAGGCAAGGTATGATGCACGTACGGCATGGCATTTTTTTCTCCAAAACTCGGCATTGACCTTGGCACGACGAACGTGCTCGTCTTCCTTCCAGGTAAGGGCGTCGTGCTGAACGAACCTTCGGTCGTCGCGGTCTCCACTGAAACGAACAAAGTACTCGCGATAGGCGCCGAAGCGAAGAAGATGATAGGGCGCACGCCGGATTCCATCATTGCGTATCGTCCTATGAAAGACGGCGTCATCGCCGACTATCGCGTGACCGAAGCGATGCTTCGCTACTTCATGCGAAAGGCGCTCGGGAAATGGAATCTGTTCAAACCAACCGTGCTTGTCTCAGTGCCCGCCGGCGTTACGAGTACCGAGAAGCGTGCGGTGATTGAAGCGGCGGTGAAAGCGGGTGCGGCAGATGCGTTTGTGGTGAAGGAGCCGATTCTTGCCGCGATAGGCGCCGGCATTCCGATTCAGGAGCCATCGGGAAGAATGGTCGCGGACACCGGTGGCGGCACGATAGACGTAGCGGTGATTTCGCTTGGCGGTATCGTGGCCTCCACCTCGGTGAAAGTCGCAGGCAACGCGCTTGATAGAGCCATCATTGATTATGCGAAAAAGCAGTACAACCTTTCGATAGGGGATAAGACCGCGGAGGAGATAAAAATCACCATCGGCTCAGCGGTGCCGGTCGCAGAAGAACTTACCATGGGCGTAAAGGGTCGTGACCTTGTGTCGGGGCTTCCGCGCACCGTGGAATTCAAAACAAACGAAATCGTACAGGCGATAAACCGCGAACTGCGCGAGATGATGAATGCGATTCGCAAAGTGCTTCAGGAGACCCCGCCCGAGCTTGCAAGCGACATCATCGACAATGGCATCATCCTCACCGGCGGAACTTCCCAGCTCCGCAATATGCCTGAGCTTGTGTTCCGGCGCACGGGTGTGGAGGCAAAGCTTGCGACCGATGCGTACTACTGTGTGGCGCGTGGGACCGGAGTGGCACTCAAGCATTTGGATACCTACAAGAAAAGTATTTTGTCGAAAAAGTAGCATTCGAATCCTGACCCGCCAACAGATGCTATATTTTGAACATGAAATTAACCACGAAAGATACGCAGCATCTGATTTCCCAAATTGCCTTTCTTCTTGCTTCGGTCCTCGTGTTTCGAAGCGCTTGGCATCTCCTTGACCTGTATCCTGTATTCAATGAGCCACTCGTGCTCGTACTTACGCTTATTGTAGGGCTCATACTGTGCGCACGGTTTATGCACGTCATCATCAAAACTGATTAAGAGCGTCTGCGCTATACCCAGCACCTGATTTTTCCCAAAAAATTAGGTGCTGGGTATACTGGAGCAGTGAATCACCATGCTTTCTATGTTGCGGGCGATAGTGAGGAGGGAATAGGACGCGCGCTCGCCTATGGCGAGCGCCGTCTCGGCCTTTCCGCCTCAGGAAATCCAGACGTCGTCGTGCTCCGGTACAGTCTTTTTTCGGTAGACGAAGCGAGGAAAGTGCATGACGTAGTGCATCGCATGCCTACTAAGGGCGACATGAAGCTCATCATTATTTCCGCATCCCGCATATTTCACGAAGCACAGAACGCGCTCCTTAAAGTGTTTGAAGAGCCGCCACTTGGTACCTATATCGTATTGGTCATACCGAGCGGGGGTGTACTCATACCGACGCTCCGCTCCCGTCTCCTCTCCTTACCTCACGACTTAGAACCCATCCGCACCAAAACTGATATGATATATCATATCAGTCCTTTTGTTGAAGTATTTCTCGCTGGGGGAAAAGAAGAGCGAGAAAAAATAGTCGCGAAGCTTTTGGACCGGGCGAAGTCGGATAAAGCTGAAGACAAGCAGAGCGCGCGAAATGATGCGCTCGCGCTTGCGCAAGGACTTATGCGCACCGCGTATGTGGCACGCCACCCTCATACGCACTCAAAACAAACTGATATGATATATCATATCAGTCAAACAGAAGAGGAGAGGGAGTTAGATGCTTTTCTTTCGGATTTAAATCGGTTCATCCCGATACTCCACGAACGCTCGGCGCCCTTAAAGCTTATCCTTGAACATCTGCTCGTCGTTATCCCAGCTCGTTTTTGATATTTTTATAAATTCGTGTTATGGTGCTTTCACCTGGCTCTTTGAGGTCAGGCAACCCCTTACGGAAAGGGAGGCCCAGATGGGCAACGTACAACATACTGAACAGGCAGATGGACTTTGGACCCGCATAGTCGGGATAGCAAGAGGGAAGTCGTCGAAAGATCCTGCAAGTCGCGCGATTGCCAACGCACGACGAGCTGTGGCAACACAGATGCGGGATGGCTTCGGGGAAGACCCGAAAGCCGCGGCAGAATATACCGCTGGTATGAGATCGCGGAGGGGTTACACCCTCACCAAACCTCAGGCGTTCGACATCCTTGATGCGCTCTGGCGCATCAATCTGGAACGGGGAGCGCTCCTTGAACGGAGCCTCACCGAGCCCGATTTGGATATAACCGAACTCCTCGAGACGGATATCGTCGATCTCATCGTCGGCGAAAAAGCGATCAAAGATGGGCTCTATGCCGACTGTCGGTGGTCGGTGTATGAGTTACTTCGTGAGGCGAAAGCCCACGAAACCCCTCAGCTATCGGGTATTGAGCGACCGAACGCTCTGCCCGTCAGTGTCATCTACTTT
>JALHPI010000010.1 GCA_022842585.1 Minisyncoccota bacterium
CGGTGCTCGTAAGTCCGCTCACTACCACGACCTACAGTCTGACCTGTACGGGTACGGGCGGCTCAGTATCAAAGACCGACAGCATAACGATTGTTCCTGCGGCAACCGCAACACTGAGCGCATCTCCAGCTGGTATCTACTTAGACGACTCTTCTACGCTTACGTGGTCTTCCGCAAATGCAAACTCCTGCACGGGAAGCGGCTTTTCCACAGGAAATGCAACCTCGGGTTCTGTCGCGGTGTATCCAGGGGCAACTACCGTATACAGCGTAACGTGTACCGGTACAGGAGGAAGTGGTTCGGCAAGTGCGACGGTATCTGTTACCGCAGGAGGCGGAGGTGGAGGCGACGGCGGAGGTGGAGGATGGGGCGGAGGTGGAGGCGGCTTCTTTGACACAAACATTGAATAATTACTATGGAAACCAACCAACACATGTCACGTAAGACACTTCTCGGCCGGGCCGGCCTACTCCTTGCGCTTGTACTCATAGCGGGAGGACTGCTCGCGGTCACGAACCAGCCGGGAGGCCCTGGAAGCAGGGGACTTACGGAGAATGCGGCTCCAGTCGTGACGACCGCCACTTGCACGGTAACCATCACCAACCCGGTTCCGGCATCCGTCTCTTGTACGGTCTCAAACAGTAACCCGTCTCCAGGCGAAGTGGTGACCTACACCGCGACTCCTGCAAATGGTGGTACCAGTCCGTATACATGGGCACCAACTGATGCAAGCAAGTGTGTCGCTGGAACCGGCAATACGAAGAATTGTACGTTCACCACGCCAGGCGCGCTCTATGCCATGTCGGTAACGGCTTCTGGTACCGGAAACCCTTCAGACACCTGTCCTACCATCACGGTAAAGACGCCGAATGCGTACATCGAGGCGGTTCCCGACCGCGTGGCTGCCGGCGCTACGGTGGATGTGAAGTGGAGCGCCAACCAAATCTCTACCTGTACGGTGACGCGTGATGGGACTTCGGTATGGTCTACGACGCTCGTAAGTCCTGCAACCTCCATAGCGACGACGACGCTTAGCCCACAGCCGACCATCAACAAGCAGACGACGTTTGCCATTTCCTGCGACGGCGCTTCTGCTTCCGATACGGTTATTGTGAATGTGGTGCCTGAGTTCGAGGAGTTCTAATGTCTCTTGGAGCGCTCACGGAGTGCTGAAGTTCGATGAAGTCTCATACGGCAAAAGAACCTCTACCTACTTTAGGTGTTCTTTTTGCGTTACTTACTGGTACTGCATTTCTACTCGGAATTCTCTTCTATGTAGAAGAAGCATCCGTTCTTGGGTTTGTGCTCCTTGCACCACTTATCGGTATTGTGCTTCACACAAAGCGTAGATGGAGTGCGCTTCTCTATGGATGGTGGTTTGGATTCGTCTTCTTGCTTACGGTTGCGGCATGGATACTTGAAGCCTACTCGGCTCGCTGGGTAACCATTACTCCTGAAATAGGGCTGATGTTTTCACTCCCGATAATGGTGCTCACCTCTGCGCTTCTTGGACTATGCTTTGGGGGATTTGCGTTTTTTGTACACGCATTGAGGCCTTTACTGGTTCGCAAACCGTTGCTTCTGTATCGCGGAGTTTTTTGTCTTGGCGTTGCAAGTGCATTTACCTTTTTTGAGTACTTACGGATGGTGTTGTTTGCACTGGTGATGAGTGGTTCCAAGCTCGCCGAACCATTTTTCTCAGTTGGATTTCTGGGATATCTTGCCTCACCTTTTTCAGGACTTCGCATGATTGCACCAGTGACTGAAGTATACGGACTTTCATTTTTATTGGTGATGATAAATGCACTCGTTGTCCTGATTGTCTTGTATGGCTCAAAGAAAAAAAGACCATTATTTCTTAGTCTCGTAGTACTGGCTCTCGTAAGTTTTTCCTTTGGTCTTACGGTATTTATACCTAAAAACGCTGAGACTACTATCGCAATCGGAGGAGTCGGCCTTACCGTACTTTCTGAAACTCCTGAATTAGAAAAAGCACGTCAAGTAACACAGGAAATTTCTTCTTCGCGCGAGCTATTGCAGAGAGCTTCACTTATTGTGTTTCCTGAAACGTTTGGTTCTATCCTTGCTCATGCCAATGAGCTTGGCAGTATCCCCTCACTGATTTCTGCTCGTGTAGAAGGGGTAACGCACGCAACGTTTCGTGCGGGTATATTTACCAGTACCGAAGGGGCGTATCTTTCTGAGAAAAAAATATTGGTTCCGTTCGGTGAATACCTTCCTGCGGTAGCGTCTTGGGTAGTTGAACTCCTAGACCCGTTGCTCGCTCAGAAGCTCGCTCGTTTTTTAAATGCCGTTCCTAGTGAGAACGCTCGACACCTCTATACGCTTCAAGACGCGCGGATTGACGTATTGTTTTGTAATGAAGCATGGGCACCCGAGATGCCAGCTATGCTGAAAGAGTCAAAAAATACCGTAGTGGTAGTCATAGCATCCCATGCGGCATTTGAGCATTCATTTCTTCTTGAGACTCAGCAGAAGCGTATGCTACAAATTCGTGCAGCGTCACGGGCAGTGCCTGTGGTGCAGGTGACTAACCGTGGAGTGTCCTATGTCATTGATCGTTTTGGCAACGTGCTCAACCGCTACCAGCCAGGGGAGTCATTTTTGGCCGAAGTGCCATTGGCGCGCTAAGGGCCTTGTTGAAGCAAAAAATCAACCGTGCTATAGTGCCGTGACCTATGAAAAAGGATATCCACCCCGCTGACTACCGCCAAGTCGTATTCGTCGACCTCGCTTCCGGCATGCAGTTCCTCGTCGGTTCCACCATTGAAACGACGGAAACCATCCAGTTCGAAGGGAAGGAATACCCGAAGGCGATTGTTGAAATTTCCAGTGCTTCGCATCCGTTTTACACGGGCGAAGACCGTACCCTGGATAAGACGGGACGAGTTGAGAAGTTCAAGCAGCGCGCTTCCAAAAAGAAATAACCAGGCATCTGCGTCGTTGCGGGTCCCGCCCGTATCTGTCACCGTAGTTTTCTACGCCTCCAGATACGGGCCTCCCGCGCCTCGCATCTATCCTGGTTATTTCTTTTTGGTGCCGATAATCTGCTACGCTACTACTTATGGAGTACTCCCCAGAGTTTAAGAAGAATCACATGACCGCATATCTTGCGGAGGAGTACGAGCGTCTCGACAAGGAGCGGGGGGAGGCGCTCCTGGCTGCAGGGGAGGATGCTGAGCTACGCGCCATGGCCGAGGAGGATATCGCGCGCATCGCTACACGCCAGGCGGAAGTGCTTGCCGATATCGGGCGGATTTTGGATAAGGAAAAAGAAGAGGAATCGAAGCCGAAAGCGGTGGTACTTGAGTTTCGTGCCGCTGCAGGAGGGGACGAAGCGACGCTTTTTGCCTCCGAGCTCCGGGATATGTATCGAACGTATGCGGAAGCAAAGGGGTGGAGGATACGAACTATCGATGATTTGACCCTTGAAATAGAGAGCGAGGATGCCTACGACGCGCTCCGGTACGAGACGGGCGTGCATCGCGTACAACGAGTACCTCTGACTGAGAAGTCGGGTCGCATACACACCTCTACCGCGTCTGTGGCAGCGCTTCCGATACGCACGAAGCCCAAGTTCGAATTGAATCCTGCCGACCTTGAAATGGAGTTTTCCCGAAGCGGGGGAGCCGGAGGACAAAACGTGAATAAGGTTGAGTCTGCCGTCCGTCTCATACACAAACCGACCGGCATCGACGTACGTTCGACGTCCGAGCGAAGCCAGAAGGCGAACCGCGAGAAAGCGTTACAAATTCTTTCTGCAAAGCTCGAAGGCCTCTATGAGGAAGAGGAAGCGAAACGGCACGCAGCCGAGCGCAAGGGGCAGATAGGTACCGGCGACCGTTCCGAGAAGATACGTACCTACAATTTCCTCCAGGACCGGGTCACTGATCACCGCATAAAGGAGTCCTGGCATAACCTGCCTAAAATCATGCTTGGCGGACTCGACCCGATAGTCGAATCCCTCCAAAAGGCTTCAGAAGACGGGGGGGTGGGCCCTGCCGAGGATACCGACTAAGCAGGCATCCTCCCGCCTTGCACCGAACCCGTATTTCAGGTATATTCCTCCCTATATGACAGCCACAGAAATGGCAGGGGTTGGTGTTGACCGTCTCTTCGGAGCGGGCGCCCACTTTGCCCAATTGAAACGCCGCCGCCATCCGTCGATGAAGCCGTTTGTCGTCGGTGCAAAATCAAAAGTAGAAATCTTCGACCTCGTGAAGACCGATGACCAGCTTGCGAAAGCGAAGCAGGTGCTTGCCGCACTTGCCCGCGATGGCAAGACGGTACTCTTCGTCGGAGGTAAACGCGAAGTGTCCGACATCCTCCGCGATATAGCACGCAAAATCGGGGCGCCATTCGTTGCTGGCCGTTGGCTCGGAGGGACGGTTTCAAACTTCACCGAAATCAAGAAGCGTATCGACCGTCTCGCAGATTTGACCGGCAAGCGCGAAAGCGGCGAGCTTGCGAAGCTCTACACGAAGCTTGAGCGCGTGTTCATCGACCGCGAAATCGAACGTCTTCTCGGCCGTCTTGAAGGCATCACGACCCTTACGAAGCGCCCTGACGCCTTCGTCATCGTAGACACGAAGCACGAAGCGCACGCTACTCGCGAGGCGAAGCAGGCGGGTATTCCGATAATCGCGCTCATGAGCTCCGACTGCGACCTTAAGGATGCGGCGTACCCAATCGTCATGAACGATGCATCGCGCGACGCCGTTAAATTGGTATTGAGTGAGTTGGCTACGGCCTACGAGTCGGGTCGCAAGGCATAAGCCTTATTGTGCGGTGCGCTTATACGGTTCTCTAACTTTTGTACCTATGGAAATTTCTATTGACGTTATCAAGACGCTTCGCGATAAGACGGGTGTGTCCGTCGCGCAGTGCAAGAAGGCGCTCGAAGAAGCGGGAGGCGACATAGAGAAAGCGGAAGTATTGCTTCGCAAGAAGAGCGGGGCAGCTGCTGATAAGAAATCCGACCGTGAACTCGGTGCGGGCGTCATCGGTTCGTATGTGCATGACGGAGCCGTCGGCGCTATGGTAGTGCTTTCCTGCGAAACCGACTTCGTGGCTAAGAATCCCGAATTCCCCGCTCTTGCGCGCGAGATTGCCATGCAGGTAGCGGCGACCGATCCGCAGTACCTTACCGATGCCGAAATCGCAGAGGATAAGAAAGCGGCGGCACTCGAGATTTTCACCAAGGAAGTGGAGGGTAAGCCGGAAGACATGAAAGCGAAAATCCTCGAAGGAAAGCTCGCAAGCTACTTCCAGTCATCCGTCCTTATGAACCAGCCGTACATCAAGGACGACTCCAAGAGCGTACGAGAGCTCGTAGCGGAAGCTTCCCAGAAGTTCGGCGAGCGCGTCGAAATCACCAAGTTCGCCCGCTTCTCCACGCGCGGATAATTCATGGCGCTTGGTATCGCAATAGCGGTCGTAGCGATGCTGCTTGGAGGATTCATCCTCCTCACCTCCTTTGAACAAAAGAAAGGCGCTCGCTTACTCGCGCCGCTTCGCGCGCGTCTTGATGTCTACGCGAAAGAGGTTGCGCGCATGGTTCGTACCATCGACGTGAACGCGCTCGCGTACACGAAGATGAAGACGCTCTTCATGCATCTCGTGCATGAGGTGGCGCACGGCACCCTCATCGTGGTACGCGCGCTTGAGCGCACGCTCACGAGCGCGGTGCGCACCTTGCGCCATAAGAAAGAGTCGCAAGACATCCCGCCAAAGATAGGGTAGATTAATGTGTGTGCGAAAGTTGGGAGAGGGCAAAATATATCGGGGATATATTTTGCCAATTGTCTTATGAGAGCCGGGGTAGCTCAGTTGGTTAGAGCAGCTGTTTTGTAAACAGCAGGTCGCGAGTTCGAATCTCGCCCCCGGCTCTGATAAGACAAACGAGAAGGAAAGTAAAGGTCCCCGGTTCGAGCCCGGGAGGCGGCCCCAAGAGAGTTCATTCCTTTTATAGAAAAGAATGAACGTACACTTATTTTTTTGACCAATATGTATTAACGAGGCTTGGTCGTGGAAGAGGTAGAAGTAGCGAAGAGGGATTTCGGGAATGCTTTTTCAAGTTCCTCAAGCGTGGAGAAGCCGTAGGTACGCTTGCCCTGAATCACAAACGCAGGGAAATTCGGTTCTACTTTGAGTACGGAAATAAGGGTACGGAGTGCCGCGAGGTCGAGGTGGTAGTCGAAGGAGTAGACGCGAAGCGTCGGGTACGTCTGGCGCAGGTATGAGAGCGCGTAGCCGGCGCGGTCGCAGTTGTCGCATTCTCCGGGGACGTTCGAGTAGAAGTAGAGCGCGACGGTCGGCTTCACTCCGCAGGTTTCAGACAGACGCTTGGTCAATAGGTAGTCGCGAATCTGGAGCAAAGTGTAGCGCTCTTTGAGACGAAGTACGTCAGGGTCGTCCGCGCCCGCATGCTCTTCCGCGTATGCGAGCTTGTCACCGATGCCACCCACTTCCTGCGAGAGCGTGGTACCTGCGGAGATATCTTCACAGGGCGCTTCCTCAAGAAGGGCGAACTGCGTTTCTATGGAAAGGGTATCGGTCGCAAGCTGGTCTTCGATGGTACGTAGCTCAGCGACACGTTGCTGGTTCAAGAAGTTCACCGCGTAGAGCACGGTCGCGATGATGGCGATGGTGATGGCGAGAGCGATAAGGGCGTTACGAGCGAAAAGAGACATAAGGTTTAAAGAATTATAGGGATTACCTCCAAGAGCGCTTATTGCTGGTAGCCACGTCTGCTACCGCGCGTATAAGCCAGAACGGCGCGATAAGTCCGTAGAGAAGCAAGTATCCGATAATCCCGGCACTCATAGAGCCTGGAGTCTTCGAAATACTCTTTCCCACCACCATAAAGAGCAGGCTTCCGGCGAGTGCTATAAAGGCAAGGAGCGCCATGATACTGACTGGCAAGTAAAACCACTGCAATGTTTCCGCATTCGGCACGAAGGTGGATAGCGTGTAAGCAACAGGAACCCCACTCGTAAGGAAAAACGTTTCGACAATGTGCTTCACCGTTTGATAGGCAACAAGGAGGAACATGATGATACCGCCAATAATTGCGAGGAAGCCGAGCGGTAGCACGATAAGGCCGAGTGCGCCGTACTGCGGATTGCCGACCAGGTCGCGGTATTCATTCATCATGTTTCGCAGAAAACCGGTCGTCCAACGTGTGCGTTGCTTCACCAGTGCGGGTACTGAGCGCGGCGCTTTCGTAAAGACGCGCGCAAGCGGTGCGCTGTCTATGGCGTAGCCTGCGCGCTGTATGCGTAGTGCCATCTCCATATCCTCGGTGTTGTGCCCATTACGGAATCCGCCAAGCTCGACGACGACATCGCGGCGATAGACGGAAAAGGGACCGGGCGTGACGTAGAGACCGTTCACAGTCGCGAGGATATGGCGGAGCGCAATGCCGAGTATGTATTCAGCGTTCTGCATGCGCTCAAGCGTATTCGACGGCTTATGGACGGACATGGCGGCGGTCGAGGCTCCGACTTGCGGATCATCGAAGCAGCCGATCATCTCGCGGAGTGCGCCCGCTTCCACGAACGAGTCTGCATCAAGGCAGCCGATAAGCTCGGCATTTGGCACCGCTTCGATACCGGCGTTCAAGGCCACATGTTTTCCTTGGTTCTTCTGGTGGATGACGGTGACCTGTGGCTCATGCGCAAACGAGTCCATGACCGCGGCAGTACCGTCGATGGAGCCGTCGTTTACAAGAATGATGCGGAGCTGGTCCTTCGGGTAGTCGAGTGCGAGCAAGGATTCGACGGTGCCACGCACCGTCTTCTCTTCGTTGTAGCAGGGGACAATCATCGCGACGAGCGGGGTCTTCGTGGACGCGACGCGACGACGGCTTGCGACCGCAGGAGCTGAGAGGAAGGTCACGAGCAAAAAGGCCTGGAAGTAGATGGCCGCGAATATAAACGGATACGCAAAAAAGTCTAGTGACATATTTGGGGGAGCATCCAAAACCGTATTCTGCATCGTTGCTCACTCCGGCGCTTGCGTACCGTACCTTTGTACGGCTCGCCCGCTCCTCGTTCGCGCCCTGCAGACTACGCTTTTGCCTACTCCGTGACCCAATGATTATAGCAAATTTAGGCTGTTTTTTCCATCCGTACGGGGCTATACTGCATAGCATTATGTCTCTTGGTCGGTTGCACCCTATAACTGTCGCCACGCGCGAAATAGCCTCCATATTCGGAAATATGGGCTTTTCTATTGTGAACGGCCCTGAGCTTGAAGACGACTGGCATAACTTCACGGCGCTGAACGTCCCGGCCGACCATCCGGCCCGCGATATGCAGGATACCTTCTGGACCAAGGAGAACCCTCCGCGCGTACCGCGTACCCACACGACCTCCGTATCAATCCGTTGTCTTGAAGAGATGGCGCGCACGGGACAGACCTCTATGCGCGCGATTTCGCCGGCGAAAGTATTCCGCAACGAAGCGACCGACATGACGCATGAGGCGCAGTTCTACCAGCTTGATGGATTTGCGGTCGGGCCCGACATTACGCTTGCGCACCTGAAGGGAACGTTTGACCGCTTCTACCGCGAGTACTTCGGGCCGGACGCAAAAGTACGGTTTCGTCCGAGCTATTTCCCATTCACCGAGCCGTCGGTGGAAGTGGATATGTGGTTCCAACCGGAAGGTAAAGAAGGGCGCTGGCTTGAGATGTGCGGCGCAGGGATGCTCCATCCGCAGGTGTTGCGGAACGCAGGACTCGACCCGGAAAAGATTCAGGGCTTTGCGTTTGGCGGGGGCATCGAACGACTCTTGATGGTGAAGTACGGTATTCCGGACGTGCGTCTCTTCCATTCGGGCGATATGCGGTTTGTGCATGGGTTTGAGGAAACAACAATATGAAAGTCTCTCGCACCTGGTTACAGAAATATTTTGATGTAGAACTGCCAAGCGTGGCAGAGCTTGCCGACGCGCTTACCTTCCATGCGTTTGAAATCGAAGAGTCGACGGAAGACATGCTCGACGTGAAGGTCCTTCCAGACCGCGCCGCATACGCGCTTAGCCACCGAGGCATCGCACAGGAAATTTCCGCTATCCTCAATCTGCCGCTCAAAGAAGACCCGCTTCGCACGAAACTACCTGAGTCAAAGAAAAGCGAGAAGCTTTCCGTTTCGATACAGGACGAGCGCTGTACGCGCTACATCGGCGCGCGCATTGAAGGGGTAAAAGTCGGTCCGTCGCCAGAGTGGCTGAAACTTGCGCTCGAGAGCGTGGGTCAGCGCTCCATAAACAATGTGGTAGATGCGACCAACTACGTGATGCTAAACGTCGGCCAACCCCTGCATGCATTTGATGCGAATCTCTTGTCAGGAAGTAGTGTCGGCGTGCGTGGTGCGAAAGAGGGGGAAAAAATCACCACCTTGTCGGGAGACGACTACACCTTGCCTTCCGGCACGCTCATCATCGTGGATGGGGAAGATGCGCCGGTAGGTATCGCCGGCATAAAGGGAGGTAAGAAAGCGCTCGTGAGCGAAGCGACCACCGACCTCGTACTCGAGTCCGCAAACTTCGACGGCTCGTCAGTGCGCAAATCCGCGCAGACGTTGAAGCTCTTCACCGACGCCTCCATGCGTTTTCAGAACCGTGTCGCTCCGGAGCTTGCAGCCTACGGCATGCGCGACCTGATTGCGCTTGTGCAGGAACTCGCTGGCGGAACGCTTGAGGGCGTTATCGATGAGTATCCGAAAAAAGAAGCAGAGCCGGTAACCGTTTCGTTTACGGTCGGCACGATAAACGGAAAGCTTGGTGCTGATTTTAGTAAGGAAGAAATAGAAGGCGTCTTGAACCGACTCGGCCTCTCATATGTACAAGAAGGAAGCGCGTTTACCGTAACGAGCGCATGGGAACGGCGCGACCTCATACTGCCTGAAGACTTCGTGGAAGAAATCGGCCGTGTCCTCGGCTATGAGCGCGTGCCGGCGACCGAACTTCCTCCTACCGAATCCGCGCCGGACCTTGCGCGCTACCGCGGTATCGAGCGGGTAAAGGATATGCTCACGGAGCGCGGCTTCACCGAAATCTCGACGCCTTCTTTTGCAGCCAAGGGTGACATACTGCTTTCCAATCCGCTCCAGTCGGAAAAGCCGTATCTGCGCAGTGACCTGGCCGGGAATATGCAGGACGCGCTTGCGCGCGCAGTCTTCAGTGCTCCGCGGGTACTCGGGCCTGTGCCTGATGTCCGTCTTTTCGAGCTTGGAACGGTATTCCAAAAAGACGGAGAGCGCCTCTCACTTGCTATCGGGTATGCGCCTGTAGGTGGCAAGAAACAAAAAGTGTTGGAAGAAATCGCGTTTGAGGCAGGAATGTTTCTTGGTCTCAGTCTTTCGCCTTCGGATTCTGTGCTTGAGATACCACTTGGTGAAATTGATTTGGAGAAGCTTGGGGAAGGATATGAGCCGCGGAACGTCGCGCTTCAAAAGTACCGGGAGTTTTCGCTCTACCCGTTTGCGATTCGTGACGTTGCGGTATGGACACCCTCCGGAACCGAAGAAAGCGAAGTCGTCGCAGTCATCCTCAAAGAAGCGGGCGAGCACGTCGCACGTATCGACCTGTTTGATAGGTTTGAGAAAGAGGGAAGGATTTCCTACGCGTTCCGCCTCGTATTTGAGTCCTTTACGAAGACCTTGTCCGACGAAGAGCTGGTGCCTGCCATGGAGCGGGTGACTTCCGCCTTGAACGGGAAGGACGGTTGGCAGGTCCGCTAAGTGGGGTGATATACTAGTCTCCACTAGGCGCACAGGCACCATGAAATCCCTCAAAATCGCAATCGTGAGCGACGCCTACTTTCCGCATATAAGCGGCGTAGCGACGACCATAAAGGCTACTGCCGAAGAGCTCACGAAAATGGGCCACAACGTGAAAGTCATTTCACCGATTGATTTTAAGTACAAAATGTCAGCGCCCTCCTACCCGGAAGTGAAGCTTGCGCTCATGCCGTACGGACGTTTGAAAAAGATGCTCGACGAGTTCAAACCCGATGCGCTCCACATATCAGTTGAAGGTCCGCTCGGGATGGCGGCACGGAGCTATGCAAAAAAGCACGGCATACACTTTACGACTGCGTACCACACCCGCTTTCCGGAATACCTGCGCATTCAGATGGGTGTGCCGGAATCGCTCACGTACCACGTCGTCCGTTGGTTCCATAACAGTGCAAACGGCGTAATGGTCGCCGCAGAATCGCTCCGCAAGGAACTCGATGAGCACGGCATCAAGAACCTCCTCATCTGGCCGCGCGGCGTAGACGCCGAGCTTTTTCATCCTGATGCGAAGATAGACCTCCCAGGGAAGCGTCCTATCTTCATGTATATGGGCCGCGTTGCGCATGAAAAGAATATCGAAGCGTTCCTCTCGCTCGACCTCGACGGTACGAAGTACGTAGTTGGGGACGGACCGGCACGCAAATCGCTTGAGAAAAAGTATCCTGATGCCATATTTACTGGCTACAAGTTCGGTAAGGAACTCGCGGGTCACCTCGCGGCAGCTGATGTGTTTGTATTCCCATCGCTTACCGATACGCTTGGGCTCGTGATGCTCGAGGCTAACGCATGCGGTACGCCGATTGCAACGTTCCCGTCGCAGGCTTCCGATGCTGTGGTGAAGAGAGGCGAGAACGGCATCGTATCGACCGACCTTAAAGAAGCATGTATGGAAGCACTCAAGCTCTCGCGCGCGCGTTGCCGCGAAATTGCGCTAGATATGGGCTGGCAGAAACCAGCGCAGATGTTCCTCGACAACCTCGTCGTATCAAAAGCAGAGTAGGGAATTGGGAAGGGCGCACCATTGCTGATGCGCCCTGTCCTCTTCTCCCTTCTGCTTACGTCAGTTGCCCTGCCAATTCCAGGTAAACGCAACCCGGACGCCTTCGTCGTATTGTCCGTCAAAGCCTTCTACAAAGACCCGCCAGTTATTCTTGGACAGGCCTATTTCGCCGAATGCGATGTCGTCGTCAAGTTCGCGGAGTGTGGAGCCGCCGAGGGTGAGGTCGATTGCGAAATCGCCTCCAATCGGGAACGTTGCCGTCCCCGATACCTCGGACTGTCCTTCCGTGAACCCGCCGTCGTATTCGCCGTGCTCCAAGTGAAAGGTGAGCACGTTGTTAAAAATCGGCGCCGTATCAAGCGCAATCTGGACCGTTCCAACCGTAGCGTCGAGATCGTCTGCGGGGAAAAAGTACCCGCCGGCGGTCACACTGACCTGAAACGCGTCGTTTTTGTAGGCGACGAGCGTTCCGGTCAAGTCGAGTTCTGTCGCAAGAGGATCGAGATCCTCCCATTCTTCGTCCGGCGCGAGCCGGAGCCAAGCGTTAAACGACAGGTTTTCGTTCACCGAGGTAGTAGCATCGCACGCAAAGGATGGTCGATCGACGGCCATACCAAAACGCGAGAAGTTTGAGGCAGAGGCGGCCGTGCACGAGTAGTCCGTGCCCGACGCCTCCTGCGCGGAAGCAGTTGAAGCGAAGGAGAACGCCGAAGCGCTCGCCGCCGCGAAGAGAAGAGCTACGTTTCTTTTCTGGGCCATGTGTAAACAGGTCCTCAAAGTGGCGGTCCCGATCCCATACCGGGTATCCGCTCTGTGGATAATTGTGATACATATTTATATATATGTCAAGGAATCTGTATAAAAATCTCTAAAGAGAATGGACAAAGAAAGACTCGATTTATGATATAATTCGCTTAACAAATCATGGCGAAAAAAGAGGAAAAAGAGGCCAAGGTACGCGCTCCTAAAGGGGGCGCGGATTCGAGCAAGGCGAAGGCGTACGATGCGTCTTCCATCACGGTTCTTGAAGGCCTTGATCCGGTCCGTAAGCGCCCGGGCATGTATATCGGTACCACCGGTCCCGATGGTCTCCACCACCTCATCTGGGAAATCTTCGACAACTCGCGCGACGAAGCGATGGGCGGGTTTGCAAACGATATTGAAGTCGCGCTCCTTCCGGGAGGCTACGTGCGCGTCGCTGATAACGGCCGCGGTATTCCGGTAAACATCCACCCGAAGACAAAGATTTCCGCACTCGAGATGGTAATGACGACGCTTCACGCCGGCGGTAAGTTCGGCGGCGAAGACTCGGGCTATAAGGTATCAGGAGGTCTCCATGGCGTGGGTGCATCCGTAGTGAACGCACTCTCTACTGACGCGAAAGTCATCGTGCATAAGGATGGTGGCATTCATGAGCAGTCCTACAAAATAGGTAAGGCACAGGCGAAGGTAAAGCAGACGGGGAAGTCGGACAAGCACGGCACCATCACGTATTTCCGTCCGGATGACACTATCTTTACGGGCGGTGTCATTTGGAACTGGGACAAGATAGTAGGGCACCTGCGCCAGCAGGCATACCTCGTGAAGGGTACGCGCATCACGGTGATTGATGCGCGCGAAAATGCGTTGGCAGCGGACTCTGACGATGTCTTCTACCTGCGCGAGCTCGGCCTCGAACTTCCTTCGATGGGCTTCTACTTCGAGGGCGGACTGCGCTCCCTCATCAGTTTCTATAATCAGCACCAGACGGTCGCGCACAAGAATATTTTCTACGTGGATTCCGAAAAAGATAACGTGGCGGTGGAAGTCGCGCTCCAGTACGTGGATGACGTCTCGCCGCGCCTTCTCGCATTTGCAAACAATATCTACAACCCCGAACACGGAACGCACGTTACCGGCTTCAAGACCGCGCTCACCCGTACCTTGAACACGTATGGTCGCAAGGCAGGCATACTGAAAGAGAGCGAAGAGAACTTTACGGGAGACGATGTGCTTGAAGGTATTACCGCGGTCATCTCGGTGAAGATGCCGGAAATCCAGTTCGAAGGACAGACGAAAGCGAAGCTTGGTTCGGTCGAAGCGCAGGGCGCAGTGGCTGCGGTATTCGGTGATGCATTCTCCGCATTTCTCGAAGAGAATCCGGACGATGCACGCGCGATGGTGAATAAAGTGCTCCTTGCACTTAAAGCTCGCAAGGCCGCAAAGGCCGCAAAGGACTCCATACTCCGCAAAGGTGCGCTTGAAGGCATGACGCTCCCAGGTAAGCTCGCCGACTGTCAGACGAAGAACGCGGAAGAATCAGAACTCTTTATCGTAGAGGGAGACTCTGCAGGTGGCACCGCAAAGACCGGACGCGACCGCCGCACGCAGGCAATCCTTCCGCTACGCGGCAAGATTCTCAACATCGAGCGCGCACGTCTTGATAAGATGCTCGCTTCAGAGCAGATAAAGAACCTCGTCATCGCCATGGGTACGGCTATCGGCGACGTGTTCGACCTCTCCAAGCTCCGCTACCACAAGATAATCATCGCGACCGACGCCGACGTGGACGGCGCGCATATCCGTACGCTCTTGCTCACGCTCCTGTACCGTCATTTCCGTCCGGTCATTGATGGGGGATTCATCTACATCGCTCAGCCACCCCTCTACAAAATAAAGCGCGGCAAGGAAGTGCTCTACGCGTACACTGACGAGGAAAAGTTCAAAATCATCGGCAAGGATGCGGACGTCTCTGAACCTGAAGAGGGGGAAGAGGAGGAGGGCGAAGAAGGGGAAGAAGATGAGATGAAGGCAAAAAAGAAGACGCAGAAGGTCTCGCTCCAGCGCTACAAGGGTCTCGGAGAAATGAACGCTTCCGAGCTTTGGGAGACCACCATGGACCCGAAGCGTCGCGTCCTCAAGCAGGTGCGCGTGGAGGATGCCACCGAAGCCGACCGCATCTTTGACATCCTCATGGGTACGGATGTCGCAAGTCGCAAGTCATTCATCCAGTCAAACGCAAAACTCGCAAACCTCGACGTATAAAAGCGACTGGGCCTTCGTTTCCGAAGGCCCAGCGGGAGCTTTCCCAGGCGGAACGCTTATCCGAATGGCTGCCAACCAAGCGAGAGTGCGAAACCCGCTGCGGCGAGGACCATCATCAAGAGCGCCACAAGCACCACTCGTTGACCGCTCCTGTCCGGTTTCGTTTCCGGAATCCGGTACTTTGCTCCAGTGTCATCGTAGTCGTTGTTGGGCATGATACCCTCCAAAATGACTGCGGTAGTGTGCAGCCATGTATATCGTTCTCTTTTTTCCATACCTTGTCAAATAGTGAAAACCCCGAGACGTCGTCTCGGGGGTTTTCATGTGTCTTCGGGGTCCCCATTCCTATGGGGGAGCGAGCGGCGGAAGACGTGAGCGGGGGACGAGGTCCAAGCGCTAGTCTTCCGGCAAGCGAGCTAGTCGACACGGACGGTGACGGAGCAGGTGTCCTCATCGCCTCGGGAATTACGGACCGTCATGCGATACGTCGTATCGTCGGTGACGCGTACGCGCTCAGTACCACCATCCTCATCTACGCGACCGATACCCTGGTTGAGAGAAGCGTAGCTTGGATTGCCGTCCGTATCCCATTCAAGGGTGATGCGGTCGCCGTCGTTTACGCGGGTATCTGACGCATCAAGAGAGCAGGAGACGTCGCGCGAGCTAGAGCTTCCGCCCCCGCTTCCGATGCGCACGTCAACAGAGTCGGTGTTGTTGCTCTCATTCGTTTCCTGCAGGGCATTCGTATAGTCGACATCGATGCGGGTCGTTAGCGTACCGTTCTCAAGGTCGGTCGCGCGGAGGGTGAAGTTCTGGTAGCCGTTTGGGTAGAGGAGTCCGCCGTACGCGATAGCGTCGCTTTCTCCCTCTACACGCACGAGGACGCGCCATCCGCTTGCGATATTCGTGCCGATGTTTCGTACCGTGAACTTGATACCCATATCGCGATTTGACGCGATGCTCGTATCTGCAATAAAACTTCCGCCACTGAAATAGCCGCCCTGCACATTCGTGAGCGCAAGGTCAGGATAGCCGTAGTAGCGGGGGGTGGTCTGTACGGTGCGCGGTGGATTGTAGACGGTCGTACGCGGGATGTAGCCGGTTTCGTCCGCAACGCGCGGCGTGTTGCCGGTGCTGGTCGCGCTTACCGTAGGAGTTGTCGGAACTTCCGGAGTGACGACTGGAGTCTGCGGCTTAGGAGATTGCGGGGAAGTGGTCGCGTTTTTCGCTCCGTCGCTTGTGAGGTATACCGCAGCTGAGAGGCGAGCGAGGGTTTCAGGCACGTAGCGGGAGGCATATACCGCCAAGAGCATGCCCGCGATGATGAGCCCGAAAAAGCCGATGATAATAAGCCCGTTCAAGGTCACCTTCTTCTCGGAAGGCGCGTGATTGTCGTGATTTGCGGTCGTAGACATAGTGGAAGTATATGTACCACACAATATACCTGTTGTCAAATATGCCGTTTCTCCCGTACACTACAGGGAGCTATGGCGACCAAAAAACAGAAAGTCATATATGTCGACGGCGTATTCGCCCGTATCTTCTCGCGCAAGTGGTCGTTCCTCGCGCTCTTCGTCGTCATCTTCTTCATCTCCTTTACGGCGCTCGCATCCATCGGGATTGCGCCGCGCGGGCTTACCTTGGAGAACGCATTCCCAGGTATCGTCGATACGATTATCGTGCCGGTCACCGAAACGGGAGTCGCCGTATCAAAAGGGGAGGGTGAGTTGCCGCTCCGGATAGAAATTCCCGCTCTAGGGATAGAAACCACGGTTGCAAATCCTGAGAGTACGAAGATAGCAGACCTCGACCGCGCGCTCCTTGGTGGCGCGGTGCGGTACCCTGGTACCGGCGTGCTCGGGGAGAAGGGAAACGTGCTCCTCTTCGGCCATTCAAGCCAACTGCCTGTGGTGCATAACCAGGCGTTTAAAGCATTTAATGATATTCAAAATCTCCGCACGGGCGAGCTCATACACGTGTATGGCGAGAATAAGAAATACACGTACGCGGTAGAGAAAGTAGAGCAGGCAAATGCCTCAACCGATGCTATACCACTTTCTTCGGATGGTGCGCGCATCACCCTTGCCACCTGCGACAACTTCGGTTCAAAGAGCGATAGGTTCGTGGTGACGGCGGTGCTTACCAGTATTGATACTGTGGAATAAAAAAAGGCCCCGTACGCGATGTGACTCGCGCCGGGAACCCTTTGTTGCACTTCTTACTCACGGAAGTGCCTACAGACCATTTGGCCTGTGTTTTCGTCTCTGACGAGCCTGATCACGGGATACCCCGGGACAAATTGGCAGCTAGGCACGGCGGGGCCGTACCCTACGATTTGCCCACCCTGTTGTTGGATATACCCCTGCTGAATTACAGGGCCCTGCTGTCTTCCGCTTCCGCAGAAGAGACAGATGACTGCGGCTGGCCCGCCGCTGCCGTACATCACCTGGGGTTGGCCGCCGTAGCGCTCACTACGGTGCTCACGAACACTAAGTTGTTCGTGAACTATCGTTCTGCTCGTTTGCGCGTACGCCGGAGCGCCCGCGACCAAACTCATCAGTAGCACAAAAAACATCCGTTTCATTATCATCCCTTTCTGTGGGGCTAGAGTGACGGAATGAAAACATAATGTCTCATTATCTGCTATTTGTCAATGTTCGGCCTATATCACTATACAGAGAAAAGAGGCCGTACCTACAGTACTTTTTAGATACTTGACATAAAATATTTTAACTGCTATAGTAATGTACGGAATACCCTTAAACCCCTAGCTCTAGAAAGGCAGGAAACTACCATGGGATTGTTCCAAAAAAGCCTGATCATCGTAGCAATTATCGGAGCATCCGCGTTGTCAGCGTGCAACGAAGGCGGCAGCAACGAGCAAATTTCGGACCGTTTGACAGCCCTTGAGGCGAGTCGGACGGAACCGGAAACCGAGCCGCGGGAAACTGCGGATACGGTCCAACAAACGGAAGATGCCGCAGGCGACGTGAGGCACACTGACGGAGTTGCAACCATTGTGGATAATGTCGAGCAGTGCGTTAACGTGCACTTCTCCGACATTCCGCGTGGTGAAGACCCCCGAAACCCCTCGCGCTCGCCGGCGCTCGTCCAGGAGATGGATAGCCTCGCCCAAACCGCAATCGTACGCACGTGCTCGGCCGGTTATACTGGTTCGCTCTCGATTCGCGTATGCTCCGAGAACGCTGCGTTTTCAGGTCTCTGCGTCGAGACCTCACCAAGGTCCTGACGTTTTGAGGGCCCCGGCATTGCTTAATCGCGTGCCGGGGCTTCTCTTATGGGTGTATTGACAAAAATATATGTCGTGGTAGACTGCTTTTATCCTATGTTTAATCATAGGGGCATAAGAAATTATTAAAGTCAATTCCAGAATCATTATTTATGAAAAACAACACCTCACATCTTCTGTTTCGTGTAGCTGCACTTGCGGCATGTTTTGCAATGACCGCATCTCCTGTTGAGGCAGATGGTCCTGCTCCGTATACGTATTCTTACGATTATGGTGCCTATGATTCTGGATCTAACGACTACGGTTACTCCTACGACTATGCCCCTTATAGTTCTGGATCTAACGACTACGGTTACTCCTACGACTATGCCCCTTATAGTGACTACATTCCATCCTACGTTGATACGAGCCCTTCATGGCAGCCTGCATACGTAGATACCGCTCCTTCCTGGACCCAGCCGGTCTACTACAGCCAGCCGTACAACACGTACAACAATAACTACCGTACCGACTACTCATATTATCCAGGCACGTACTACGCAAGCACACCGTACGTAGCTTCAAGCTACGACTATTCGTACGACTATGTCTACGATTACTACAGCGAGTACACGTACGACGCATGTTCAAACATCCGTGGTGACCAGCCTCGTGGGTACGATTGTTACCCTGATCGCGACCGCGATGAAGACGTATCTTGTGACCTTTCAGTCTCTGACTCTCGCGTGGAAGAAGGCGACCGCGTAACCCTTGAATGGGAAACGGATGGAAATCCAAACTACGCTTCTATCAACCAGGGCATCGGCCGTGTGGATGAGGATGGTGGCGACGAGCGTGTTGAAATAGACGGCGACACCACCTTCCGTATGACGGTACGTAATAACGATGGAGATGAGGATACGTGTTAGATCGGAAGAGCG
>JALHPI010000011.1 GCA_022842585.1 Minisyncoccota bacterium
TATCTCATTAAATTTTGCATCATCCTCTTTTTCCCATTCCTCGAACGAGACGTTCTCTAATAGATGCGAGCGCGGCTCTTTACGGCGTTCTTCTATCTCTCTACGGAAAGACAGAAATAGTTCAAGAACTCTGTCCCGCCGCACGTCAAAAGGGTCTGGCGGTCCTTCGCGAGGAGGAACTGGCCTTTCTGGAGTAGACATACCGAAAATTATACAGGGTTAGGAATCAACCGCACGTAGACGTGCTATTCCCCGCGCCAAGCACCTCCCGCTTTTTCCCTTCCGCATGCCAGCCAAGCAGGTTTGCAAAGACCTGAATCAGGGACGCGATGCCGGCAAGCGCGAGTATGAGTATGACAGGCCACGCAAGCGGAGAGGCGTAGTAGAAGAACACGACAAAGAACGCAAACCAGAGGCCAGCACACCACGGACACGCAAGCAGTGCATGAAGCGTGCCTAGGAAGGAGTCTTTCGGGCATGGTGCGAGCGCATCGCGGATGAACTTCGTGATGATGTCGTAGCAGAAAAGGCGCACGAGGCGGAAGATGGCAAGCGCCATGAGTACGAAGTCAAAAAGCGGAATCGAGTGATAGAGGAGCCCGCTTCCGTAGAGAAGATTCGCACCGGCAAGGACGAGAAAGGCGAAGAACACGGCGAAGACGATATTCCAGAATGCGGATTTCATAGCTTTAGTATACGGTATACGCATGAACGCGGACCCGAAGGATGTGGAAGCCCTGATACGGGAAAAGTACTCAGGAGATACGGAGGCCGAAGGGCTTGCGGACGATATCGCGCGCCTTGAGGGCGGTGAGCCCTTGGCCTATGTCATCGGGCATATCCCCTTCCTCGGCCTTTCGCTCGACCTGTTTTCGCACCCGCTCATACCCCGCCCTGAGACTGAGTGGTGGACGGAGGAACTTGCGCTCTACATAGGAGACCGACCTCTTCAGGTACTTGATCTGTGCGCCGGAAGCGGCGCCATCGGCCTCGGACTCTTGAAACTCTGCCCGAATATACGCGTATCGTTTGGCGAACGCATGGAAGAGCATGAGGCAGTCATCCGAAAGAACCTGGAGAAGAACGAACTCGATGCGGCGCGCGCCGATATCCGTATCGGCGATCTGTTCGCACCGTTTGAAGGCGAGCGCTTCGACCTCATCGCAACCAATCCTCCCTACATCCCGAACACGCGGAAACTCGAAGGGAGCGTGGCCGACTTCGAGCCAAGCGAAGCCTTGTATGCAGGACCTGACGGTCTCAACCTCATACGTCGGATATATAGCGATATATCGGCATATATCCTACCGAAAGGTGAAGTGTGGATGGAGTGCGATATATCGAATATCGAGAAGGCGTCGGAGTTGGCTATAGAAAGCGGTGCTTCCTATACCCGAATCCGCACCGACCAGTACCAAAGACCCCGCCTGCTTGTGGCATACTATTAGGCAATGGAACCGGTAGCGTTACCTAATCCGAATATCCCCTCCATCCCGATGTTCTCCGTGCTCCCGAGTGCGGTAAGCATCGAGAGCGTTGTCGCCATCATCATTACCGTCGTGTTTATCTGGTGGGCCATCTATACGCTCGTCGTGATGTACCACTGGCTTCGCTACGGACGCGAGTCATGGTTTGCCGTTCCGCTCTTAGCACTTCATTTTGGAGTGTCGGGGTGGATATTTGTATTTGCCACAGGAGGATTACATTGATATATGGTAGACCTCAAACTACAACCCGGCGAACGCATTCTGATTTCCCTACGGAAGCATCCGCTCATCGTGATTGGACAGCTGATACCGTTCGCAATTCTGGATTACCTCCCCTACCTTCTCCCAAAGTTCGCCGAGTACGTGCAGTCCATGAATCCGAATACGGCCATTCCCTACCTTGCGGGAATAACCTTCGGAAACCCGTGGTTCGATTTCATCGTCGGCATCTACTGGCTGTTCGTATGGATGGGCGCGTTCGGCGTCTTCACGAACTACTTCCTCGATCAGTGGATAGTCACGAACGAGCGCATCATCGATATAAACCAGATAGATTTCTGGAACCGCGAAATCTCAAGCCTCTTCCTCTCGCGCATACAAAACGTAGAAACGGAGATTGATGGATTCTTCCACACGCTCTTCGGGTTCGGTACCGTGTCGGTCGAGTCTGCGGGCGCTGAAATCGGACGAGTAAAAATGAAAGGTCTTTCGCGCCCCAATCATGTGCGCGACCTTATCTTGAAGGAAATCGCCAAATTCCACGGCGAGCATACCGCCCCTCCGAAAAAAGGCCTTTTCTAATTGAGCGTGCTCTTGTGCTACACTCTTCGCAATGAAAGGGCTGGACACTGAACCGTATAAGGGCGTACGCGACTTCTACCCGGAAGACTGGGGGCGGCTTTCAACCGTATTCAACCGCATCCGCGAAGTGCTCTCCAAATACGGGTACGAGGAGTACCAGGCGTCCCCACTTGAGCGCGCTGAGATGTACGAGAGCAAGGGCAATGAGGAAATAATCCGCGAGCAGACCTACACCTTTGAAGACCGCGGCGGCCGTCGCGTGACGCTCCGCCCTGAAATGACCCCAACCTTGGCACGCATGGTGGCGCACAAGCGCCGTGAAATGCCCTTCCCGCTCCGTTGGTTCTCTATCGGCAACCGCTTTCGCTATGAGCGCCCTCAGCGCGGACGCCTGCGTGAATTCTTCCAAACCGACGTGGACTTCGTCGGCTTACCTGCAGGCGAAGCCGACCTCGAGGTCGTCACGCTCGCAAGCGAAATACTGAAGTCGTTTGGCGCGACCTCCGAAGACTTTGTCATCCGCATGAACTCACGTGCCTTGCTTGGCGCCGCCTGCAAAGCAGCGGGCCTCACCGACGCCGAGGGCGTAAAGGCGTACTGGCTTCTCTTGGATAAGAAGTCGAAGATGAGCGCAGAAGAGTTCGAAGCCGCACGTGGAGACAGGGACCCGCTTCGCGTCATTGAAGAAGCATCCGACCCGGAGGTACGCGCGGAAAAAGAAAAAATCGAAGCGCTTATTGCTACGCTTCAAGCGCGGGGCGTCGATAACGTACGCTTTGATCCGGAAATCGTGCGCGGCTTCGACTACTACACCGGTATGGTGTTTGAGATAAATGATACAAATCCCGAGAACCCGCGCGCCTTGTTCGGGGGCGGCCGCTACGATGCGCTCGTCTCTATGTTTGGCGGCGACCCTATCCCCGCAGTCGGATTCGCGTTTGGCGACGTGACGTTCATGGATTTCCTCGAAACGCACAACCTGCTCCCGAAAAGCGAAACCGCTCCGCAGGTATATATCGGCATCCCTACGATTGAAGACGCGCCGCTTGCGCAGGAATTCGGCGAGACGCTCCGCGATGCGGGCATCCGCACCTTCGTGTATCTCGGAGAGCGCGAGCTTGGCGCTCAGGTAAAAGACGCCGTGAAGCGCGGCATCCCGTACTTCTTCGCGTACGGCTCACAGGAAGAAAAGAGTAGTATGGTGCGCATCAAGCACCTTGCCAAAAGCGAAGAGGAATCCATTGAAGAGAATCAGGTAGCGAAACACCTTAAGGGACTTCTGGGCTAGGTGTGGTATGAGAGCTATTACGTTCGATATTGAGGCGATAGTTCCAAACTTCACACGCGGTAGGCTTGATGTGAATGAGATGGATTTAACCGTCGTTGGTATCCATGACTCCTCTACCGGCGAATACTCATCATTCTTGAAAGAAGAACTGCCGAAGCTCTGGACCATCCTTGAGAACGCGGACATGCTCATCGGGTTTAACTCAGACACATTCGATATCCCGCTTTTGAACCGCTACTACCCCGGAGACCTCACGAAAATCCGTTCACTCGACCTTTTGTCCGAAGTCTACAAGACGCTCGGGCGCCGCATCCGTCTCGACCTGCTCGCACAGGCGACGCTTGGCCGCGGTAAGTCAGGCGACGGTGGCAAGGCGAACGTCTGGTGGCAGGAAGGCAAATACGACCTCGTGCGCGAGTACTGCATAGAGGACGTCCGGCTTACCCGCGAGCTCTATGACTACGCCCTTAAAAACGGTCACCTGAAGTACAAGGATTTGAATAAGAAGAAAGACATACAGATAGACACGTCCGGCTGGGAGGCGGCACAGCTTGCTCCTTCACTTACGCACACCCTCGGCATATAAGGGCTTGCAGGGCTTTAAAACGGGTGTAGGATGCCCCGATACGTCTCGCAGAGGTCTGCGAACGTAGGCAAGAGGTAAGACCGATGAATAGCCAAAATGTACGGCTGACTCTGCAAATCGCGGGGGAAATGCCTGAAGAAAAACGCTTTGAGCTCGTTGGGTTCTTGGAAGCAAAGCTTCAGGAAGTACTGAAGCTGCCGACCTTTGAGTTCGGTGAGAACGAGGTCACGCAAACACCATCTCGCGATGATTGTGTGCGTGTCACGCTTCTTTGCGAGACCGTCGGAGGCATAGACGTCTGCAAACTTTCGCAGATTATGCACGACCTGTCTTACACAGAGATAGTGTCCGGCCACTACGGCGTCTCGTACCCCTCACCCAACAGCGTAAGGCTCGTTCCGTTGGCGGCATAGGCCTCTACTGAATAACGTTCCATCAGGGCCCTCCGGGGCCTTGGTGGACGTTTTTGTATACACGCTCGCACTTTCATGCAGGATACCCGTGGTATCCTTTTTCTATGCCTGAGCGAAATCCCTACCTGCTCCCGGTTGTCATTGTGGTTGCAGGATTAATCATTGGCGGTGCGCTCTATACCGTACGCATCTCGCAGATTGCCCCGCTCATAGAGGGAGACATCGCACTCTTGCGACCCGTAAACACTTCTGACCATCTTGTCGGAAATCCTACCGCTTCCGTAACCGTCGTCACGTATTCCGACATCGATTGCGCGTACTGTAAGTCGTTCCAGGAATCCATGGAGCAGATTATCACCGACTACGGCCCAAGCGGTGACGTCGCCTGGGTGTATAGACACTTCCCGCTCATCGAGCTTCACCCGAGCGCAGCTGCGCACGCGGAAGCAGCAGAATGCGTCGCATCCCTTGGGAATACTCAAGCATTCTTCCGCTTCATTGACGCAATCCATCAAGCAGCGCCGGGCGTAAACCAATTTGATACGAAGAAATACGCGCCGATAGTGACCGGGCTCGGGGTCGCACCCGCCGACTTCCAGGCCTGCATGGAAAGCACGAAGTTCGAGAAACGCGTCGCAGACGATTTCGATAATGCGCTTGCCATCGGGGCAAACGGCGCGCCATACAGCATTCTTCTCATAAAAGGACATGACCCAGTTCCCGTCTCCGGCTCACTTCCCTACACTTCCCTGAAAAAGGTAATCGAGACAGCACTACAGAAAGCGGCGACCCCGAAACCGTAACGACTACTCCCCGTCTCCAAGCCGTAATCGATAGAGGTCGAACGAGTGCTCACCTTCGAACATATCGGAGGGGTTCGGAAGATACATACGCTCACGCCCAAGCTCTATCGTCGCGTCATGGAGTAAGCGATGGAAGACTTCAAACGCGTCCGCAACGTCCGCATACTCTATGGTGTAGCGGCGCATCTGCGGCTTACCGTCCGCGTTCTTACGCTTCTTGCACTCAATGACGATGAAGCGCCGTACCGGCCGGCCGAAAAGTTCGGAGACGGTGTAATAGTTGAAAATCGCCTGCATAAGAAAGAGTGGTTTATCGGCACCCTTACTAAACGAATCCACGAACTTATGGTCGACGATGTCGACCGCACCCGGAGTTCCCTTTGACTCGACCACAAGGTCGGAAATCGCTTTTATCGGGAGTACGTGCCCTTCCACGTGCGCCAACCCTTTTACTTCAATGCCAAGCACCGTATGGCGCGGAGGCTTTGCAAGGTAGTAGCCGATGGCCTGCAGGTACTCCCGCTCCATGCTCTCGCGCTTCGCTTTTTTCGCTTTCGCTGTTTTTGCAACTCCGAACTGTATTTCAAAGTCCGGCACGCCCCGTAGATACTGGAGTCCTATGTGTATCGCCGTCTCCTTGGCAACGCCGCTATAGAAGTGCTCGAGTGCAAGATGGCCGGCACTCCCGACGATGGAGGCAGGGCCGCGCGGCGTGTCATATATCTTGTCGACATAGCGCTTATACCAGGCAAGCGGGTTCCGCAAAAAAGACATCAGGGATGAGTGGCTCCAGTAAGCGATTGGATACTTTTTCGCCTGCGACGCCTTCTTTGTTACCGCTTTTTTGACGGGCTTTTTTGTACGCTTTCCGGCCATTCCCGTAAGTATACTAAAGTCCCCTAGACCAGACTCCTCTTAGAACCGGTAGGTATGGAGCCTAGCTCGGAGCGCCTTATAGCTCGGAAATGACTGCCCTACGAGCGTCCAAAACTTGGGTCCGTGATTATGCTCCACTATGTGGCAGAGCTCGTGCACGATGACATAGTCCATAAGCTCGGCAGGCAGGAAGCCAAGCCGGTAGTTGAAATTCAAATTCCCTTTTTTAGAACAGCTTCCCCATCTTGTTTTCTGTTTGCGTATCGCCACCTTCCCGTACCTTATCCCGTACACTTGACTCCAATACGAAAGACGCGCATGCACGAGCATACGCACTGCTGTTACAGCTTCAAGATACGGCTTTGTCCCGCGCCGCAATCGAGGAAGCTGAATCATGCAGACGCGGCTTTGCGTATGCGATCCATAAGCGCCGCACCGAGCCCGATTTCTGTAACTGCGGGTACAAGTATCACGTCTGCACCAGCTTGATCAGCCTCACGCAAGTGCCGGTACAGGAGTTTTGCATAGGTAGAAAGATTGTTTTTGCTTCCCATAGAAAAGAAGAAGACGTCAGAAAACGCATCTGTATCTTCTTCAAACCCGAGTACGGCGACACGCTTCCCTTGCGCGCCATACGCGTCCCGTAGTGATTTTAGCTCGTTCGTATCCTTAGCAATGAAGACGGGCGCGCGCGGCGCGTAGTGAGGGTAGCGCGTTCCAGGAGAGCTCTGCGCTCGTCGAGCATCGGGCACCCGTACGGGAAGCGGGAGTATCTCCTGCAGCATTTCCGCGGTCACGCTACCGGGGCGCAAGATATAGAGCGCATCCGCTTCTACCTTCACAACGGTCGACTCTATGCCCCCTTCTGCCGGACCTGCATCAAGAACAATCGGCACGACGCCCTTAAAATCTTCAAGAAGCGCGGCAAGGTGCGTACCGCTTGGGCTGCCTGAGCGGTTTGCCGAAGGAGCGGCTATGGGTACGTCCGCCGTTTCTATGAGTGCGCGCGCAATGGGGTGTTGCGGCATACGCACCGCTACCGTATCAAGGCCTCCGGTCACCTCAAAAGGGACTGCTTCGGTTTTCGGGAGAATGAGCGTAAGGGGTCCTGGCCAAAACGCGTCCATAAGCTCCTGTTCCATTGGTGAGACCGCACGAGCTACGCGAGCAAGCATCTCCGGATTTGAGATGTGTACGATGAGCGGGTTATCCGCAGGTCGACCTTTTGCAGAAAATATCTTGTTCGCGGCGTCTCGCTGAAATGCGTCTGCGCCAATACCATAGACGGTTTCCGTCGGAAAGATAATGAGTTCTCCAGAACACAGGGACTTCGCCGCGCGCGCTGTCGCATGCGCGCGTTCTTCATCGCTCGCTAGAGCACCCACCGGAATAACCTGAGTGTGCATGGAGGCTGCGTTCGTGACCGAGTGCTAGTAGCTGCGGAGACGGCGTGATTTATCGTGCGTACGGATTTTCTCGAGCGCCTTCGCCTCAATCTGACGGATACGTTCGCGCGTAACGCCGAACTCCTTTCCTACTTCTTCAAGCGTGTGGTAAATACCGTCGAGAAGACCGTGACGCATTTCGAGAATCTTGCGTTCCTTCGGAGAAAGGTCGTCGAGGATATCGCGGACCTGCTCGGCGAGGATGCGTTCGGAGGATTCCTGAATCGGGGACGGGATCTTATCGTCGGCAATAAAGTCACCGAGCGTGGACTTCTCATCGTCATCCGAGCCAATCGGGTTTTCAAGTGAGAGCGTATCCTGGTTGATTTTCTCAATCTGGTACACTTTTTCCACTTCAATGCCCATCTCTATAGCTACTTCTTCCGGCTGTGGGTCGCGGCCAAGCGCCTGTGAGAGACGGCGAGAGATTTGCTTGTACTTCGCAATTGTTTCCACCATATGCACCGGAATGCGGATGGTGCGGGACTGATCGGCGAGTGCACGCGTAATTGCCTGACGAATCCACCACGTTGCATACGTTGAAAACTTAAAGCCTTTCTTCCAGTCGAACTTATCGACGGCCTTGAAAAGACCGAGGTTCCCTTCCTGAATGAGGTCAAGCAATGTGAGGTCAGGGCTACGGCCGACGTATTTCTTTGCAATAGACACCACGAGACGAAGGTTGCTTCGTGCGAGTATGTTGCGCGCCTCGTCATCCCCCGCATCAATGCGCTTTGCGAGCTCGCGCTCCTCACTTGCGGTCAAAAGCGGGTACTGGCCGATTTCACGAAGATATATCTGGATGGAGTCGTAGCTTCCCGACTCGCGTCCCTTGATGTTGCGGGTCGCAAGGTACTGGTCGGTCGTATCTTCAAGCATGCCGCCCTCGAGGATATCGATGCCCGCGGTTGAGAAACGCTCGTAGAGCTCATCGAGGAACGAAATATTGTCCTCGATATGCGGGAACTCCTTCAGGATTTCGCTGTAGGTGATGTAGCCGCGCTCCTTACCCTTTACGATGAGCGCTTCCGCCTTCCCTGCCTTTTCTCCTGCCGCTTTCGCCTTTGCGCCCTTTGCCGCGACCTTCACAATAGCCTTCATCTTCTTCGCGACGGATTTCTTAGCGACTTTCTTGACCACTTTTTTCTTCTTTGCGGGGGTTTTCTTAGCGGCCTTCTTTGGCGCCTTTTTCTTGGAAGCTACGGGCTTCTTTTTCGAAACGACTTTCTTCTTCTTTGTCTTTTTGGATGAAGCCATAGTGGGTGTGTTGAAATTGATAATTAACCGAGGGTCGCAAGGCGGGTAGAAATGTCCTTGCACTCGTTCAGTATGTTGCGAACGGATTCTTCGTCTTTTGCAGACTCTGCCTGCCGCAAACGCATCGTTGCACCACGCAACTCATCCGTAAGGACGGTTCGCTCAAGCGCACGAAGCACATCATTACCAGCATCTTCTGTAGGCGTCTCTCCGAAGAGAAGTCCAGCCTCAAAAAGGGCGCGTTCCGGAAGTTGTTCTTCAGACGGAAGCGGACCGATTATTCGAGCGTACTCGTCTTGAAGGCGTTTTGCAAGGGGTGTTTCAGGATAGACGGCGATAGCCGCACGGATGAGGAGCGCTCGGTCTGCACCTACTATTTCCTTCGTCTGCGGCTTCTGCGGAGCAGGCTCCTCGATGACATCTTCCGGCAGTGCATTTCCCTTTGGTACGGAGGCACGGACCGCCTCAAGGGATGAGCCGAGATGGCGCGCTACGACCGCAATGAAGTGCTCCTGCTCCATAGAGCTCTTCATGCCGGCAATCAAAGGCAGCACGACGCGCTCGACCGCAATGACAAGCCGATGCTGGTCGCTTTCGCTTGCAGATAAGACGGAGAGAAAGAATTCAATGATGGGTTCCGATTCGGAGACCCGGCGCACGAAGTCCTGCGGCGTTTCTTTCGCAAGGTCCGCAGGGTCTTTCCCAAGCGGCATACGGACCGCCTTCACGCGCATCCCGCTCCGGAGTGCCGCGTACGCATTCTTCGCGCTTGCCGCAAGCCCTGCACGGTCCGCATCAAGAGCGAGCATGAGGTTGTCCGCGTACCGTTTGATAAGCGATAAGTGCTCGCCAGAAAGTGCGGTACCCGAAAGCGCAATCGTGTTCGTAAACCCAATCTGATGCAGGAGTATGAGGTCGAACTGGCCCTCTACGAGAAGCGCAAAACCGCGCGTACGTATCGCATCCTTTGCCGCATGCATCCCGAAGAGCACTTGAGATTTCTTGAACAAGTCGGTTTCCGGAGAATTCAGGTACTTCGCTTGGTCATCAGGCGACAGTGCTCGACCCGTGAACGCGACCGTGCGCCCTGCCCCGTCCTTTATCGGAAACATAAGGCGATTACGGAACCTATCGTAGTACGTGCCCGGCTTCCCGTCCGCTTCCTTTATAAGGCCGGCGGAAAGTAACTCGGGAATCGTAAACCCGGCGGCGGATAGCTCTTCAAGTAAGGTACGCCAGCCATCGGGCGCAAACCCGAGATTCCACATCTGTATGGTTTCAGCGGTAAGTCCACGCGAAAGCGCGTACTGATATGCCGTACCCTTCTCGTCGAGATTACGAGCGAAGAATGCTTCCGCGCGTGCAACTGCTTCGCGAAGCCTGTCCGCTTTTCCGCCGTCTCCTCCCTTCTTCTCATACACCAGTTCGACCCCCGCTTTCTCGGCAAGTATTTTCAAAGCACCTTTAAAGTCCACGCCTTCCATCTTTTCGATGAAGGTGAACGCGTCGCCACCCTGCGAGCTTGAGAAACAGAAGTAGGTGCCGCGCTCAGGGTTTACGTAGAAGGATGGCGTCTTCTCCTTGTTAAACGGCGAAAGGCCCCGGTAGTACTTCCCCGCTTTCGCGAGCTTTACATAAGGCGCTATCACGTCTACGACGCTCAGTTTTGCCTTTATTTGCTCAACCGTATCGAGAGCCATATCTCGCTAGGATATAGGCTTTAGGAGCTCCACGCTAGCTCCTTTTCTTCCATCTCTCCTCGGAAGCACTATCTTCCCCACACCACCCGTTTGAACTAAAATAATATGATATATCATATCATCCAAACTATTGCTTTTTAGAGTTAGATGTGTGATATTTCAACCGTCACCAACCGGCCCACCCAGGAGGGAAGAAATGGCTGAGAAACGTGAAGAAATCCCAGGTAGTTGGGTAATGACGACCCCATACATATATATCCTCACGCACGCAATGACCTTGCTTGCGGCGGTATTGCTCTGCGGGGCGTTGAGCGAGATTACGGTCCAAAAAACCGTCATCACGTTCGTTGCCCTTACGATGGTTCGGTTCGCAGCGCGCGCCGACGCCGCAAAACTGGGATGGAATATTGTTCGGCTAATGGAAAAACGCTGAACGACCGCGGGCGCTTCCTTAAGTGGAAGCGCCCGCAAGTCTTTTATATACAATTTCTCTTTTTCGCCAAGGTCGAACCTTGAGAATCACAAGAGCGAGGGTCAACGAAGTCCGAGCGTTTCCTGGAAGCAGCCGTCGCGCACAGAGCCACATCGCAAAATCCTGACTAGCGAAGCGCTTTAAGGATTTTGCGCTATGTGGCGACAATGCGCGCCGAGCGCCCTGTAAGGCTTTGTTAGCTCGGACTTCGTTGACCTGAGCGACCCCTTATTTTACTGACTCGAGTGCTCGCTCGCTTGCTTCAGCGCGTTCATCCGCCTCAGCGGCAAGACGCGTATTGCGCGCGCTCTGGAGCGCCTCGATAGCCATGCGCTTCCTGCTTCCGGCAAACCCGGTACCCGCAGGGATGAGGCGTCCGAGGATGACGTTCTCCTTGAGACCGCGAAGCGTGTCCACCGAGCCCTTGAGCGCAGCACCAATGAGAATCTTCGTCGTCTGCTCGAAGGACGCGGCAGAGAGGAATGAGCGGCGCGAGAGCGCGGACTCCTTGATACCAAGCACCATGTCGCGCGCCTTCACTGGCATCTTGCCTTCTGCTTCCGCTTCCTTTACGGCTGCCGTGTATTCCCAATCTTCCATAATGTCTCCGACCGAGTAATCAGAATCGCCGGCGTCCGTAATCTTCATGCGTGAGAACATCTGCTTGACCACGACTTCAAGGTGCTTGCGGGAGACGCTTGCGCCCTGGAGCTCGTAAATCTTGCTGGTTTCCGCGATGATGTATTCCTGGACCGCGGCGCGTCCTGCGTACTCGAAGAGTTCGTCGAGGTCCGCGGAACCGTCCGTGATGAGCTGTCCACGACGGACCGCGTCTCCCGCCTTCACGAGCGCCATACGAGGATAGACGACCGGATATTCGATTGCAGCGCCGTCCACCGGCTTCTTTCCGCGACCGACTTTCTTTGCAGTCTGCCCTGCTTCCGGAGCGATGATGATGACCTTCTCGCGTCCTTCTTCACGGATTTCAACCACCATACCGTCGGTCTTCGATACCACTGCAGGATTCTTCGGCGAGCGCTTTTCGAAGACTTCTTCGACGCGCGGAAGACCCTGGGTGATGTCGCCGCCAACGGACGCGGTACCTCCGGCGTGGAAAGTACGCATCGTGAGCTGCGTTCCTGGTTCACCAATTGCCTGAGCGGCGACCGTACCGACTGCTTCGCCAAGGTCAACGACCTGCTGAGTAGTAAGGTCCATACCGTAACACGCGGCACAGATACCGTAGCGGGTTTCGCAGGCCATAGGCGAGCGCACCGATACGGTTACGACGGATGCGTCAGAATTAATCGCACGGGAATCTTCAGCGGAAAGATACTGACCGCGTTTGAACGAACCTGCTGGCTCGGAAAGCGTGCGTCCGCGAATCGCTTCCGCGAAATCAATCTTGATGCCATTAGGCGAGATGCGGCGGATTTCGATGCCACGCTTCGCACCACAGTCCGTTTCAGTGACGATAGAATCCTGCGCCACGTCAAAGAGGCGACGGGTGAGGTATCCGGCACGTGCCGTACCAAGCGCCGTGTCGGTGAGACCCTTACGTGCGCCGTGGGTACTCATGAAGTACTCAACCGGGTTCAAGCCCTCGGTCATCGAAGACACGATAGGCACTTCGATAGTATCGCCGGCGGTGTTCTGGATGAGACCCTTCATACCGGCCATCTGCGTGAGGTTTCCGATGGAACCGCGCGCTCCCGAGCGCACCATGTCATGCACGGAACCCTTCGGATCGAGCGCGTCTTCGACGAGCTTCTCCACTTCAGTCTTCGTGCTGTGCCAGATTTCAATCACCATACGGCGCTTTTCCTCTGCTGACAAGAGACCGTCGCGGAAGTCGCTCTCAATCTTCGTCACCTTTTCGCGTGCTGCGTCGATAACGCCGGCCTTTCCTTCTGGGACGGATACGTCGTCAAGGCTCCAGGATACGCCCGAACGGGTCGCATACTCGAAACCGAAGCGCTTCACCTTGTTCACGATGCCCGGAATAGAGTCGATGCCGTAGCGAATCATACAATCGCTCATGATCGAGGAAAGTACCTTCTTGGTAATCGGCTCGTTCACAAACGGATAATCGCTTGGGAGCACCGTGTTGAAGAGGAGGCGGCCGACCGTAGTCTCAAATGCCTTACCGTCAAATGATGCGTACTTTTCCTTGTCCTTCATCGGAAGCACGAATACCTTCGCGCGAATGTCGATGACATCGTAATCCTTCGCAAGGATAGCGGCGTTCGGGCTCTGGAAGTACTTGCCTTCGCCCTTGCAACCAGGAACTTCCTTGGTGAGCCAGTACGCGCCAAGCACGATATCGAGCGGCTTCTGCGTCATGACAATCATTTCGCCGGAACCTGGCTTCAGGATGTTCTTGTTAGCAGACATCACGTTCTTCGCCTCCCACTGCGCCTCTTCCGAGAGCGGTACGTGGATAGCCATCTGGTCGCCGTCGAAGTCCGCGTTAAAGGCAGGACAGACGAGCGGGTGAAGCTGAATGGCGTCACCTTCGATAAGACGAGGACGGAATGCCTGAATACCCTGACGGTGAAGCGTCGGGGCGCGGTTGAGGAGCACGTGCTTACCCTTAATCGCCTCTTCGAGAATTTCCCATACTTCCGGTACGCCGTCTTCAATCAAGCGACCTGCACCACGGATGTTGAACGCGAGTTCGCGGGAGAGAAGGCCGGCAATAACGAACGGACGGAAGAGTTCGAGCGCCATGTGCTTTGGAAGACCGCACTCATCAAGCTCAAGATCAGGACCCACCACGATCACGGAACGACCCGAGTAGTCGACGCGCTTACCGAGAAGGTTCTGGCGGAAGTAACCCTGCTTGCCCTTGAGGTAATCGGCGAGGGACTTCAGCGGACGACGCTGGCTTGGGGTGAGTGCGCCGCCTGATGCACCCGACTTACGAATGGAATTGTCGAGGAGTGCATCCACTGCTTCCTGCAAAATGCGCTTTTCGTTACGCAAGATAACTTCCGGCGCATGGATGTCCATGAGCTTCTTCAAGCGGTTGTTGCGGTTGATGACGCGACGATACAGGTCGTTCACGTCGGAGGTCGCATGGCGACCGCCTTCAAGTGCAACCATCGGACGAAGTGCCGGAGGAATGACCGGAATCTTCGTGAGGAACATCCACTCAGGACGGACCTTTGACGCAATCATCGAAGAGATGAGCGAGATGCGCTTTGCGAGCTTTTCACGCTCTGCTGAAGCCGCCGTCTTGTACTTCGCTTCAAGCGTTTCCTTCAACTCTTCCATCTTCAAGGTACGGAAGATTTCGTAAATGGCTTCCGCGCCGATTTTCGCTTCGAACAGGGTGCTGTATTTCACCGAGTAACGATGGTACGCGATTTCGTCGAATACGCGGCCGACGACAACGGAGTCGATTTCAGCCTTCGTGAGCGTCATGCGCTCCTTCAGGGCGTCACGGTCCTTATCGTTCTTCGCTTCCTTGTGCTTGGTCTTGTATTCGCTTTCAAGGTCGGCAAGCAGTCGCTTCTTCGTGTCTTCCGTTACCTTCGTGACGATGTAGCCTGCGAAGTAAATGACCTTTTCAAGGTCAGCGCCCGGGATACCGAGCACGAGCGCCATGCGGCTTGGCATGGAGCGGAGGAACCAGATATGCGCGACAGGCGTCACGAGCTCGATGTGACCCATGCGCTCACGACGCACGATGGAGCGGGTGATTTCCACGCCACACTTGTCACAGATAATGCCCTTGTAACGGATGCCTTTGTACTTACCGCAGTAACACTCATAGTCCTTTTCCGGACCGAAAATCTTTTCGTCGAACAACCCGTGCTTTTCTGAGCGCTGGGTACGATAGTTGATGGTTTCCGGCTTGGTGATTTCACCGCGAGACCATTCGAGGATGCGCTCGGGAGATGCAAGCGAGAGACGCAACGCATTCCAGTCGCTTCCGCGCGGACCCATCATTCTCTTTCCTGAATTCATTGGAGTAGCCATAGAAGTTCAAAGTTATGCGTCCGCGTCTACGGGCTTGTCCATAGGCTCGATGTCGAGCGCAAGTCCGCGGATTTGGTTGGTAAGTACCGAGAAGGAAGCCGGCGTACCTGAGTGGGTTACCGGTTCGCCCTTCACGATAGCATCGAACGTTGCTGAACGGCCCTGAATGTCGTCGGACTTGATGGTGAGCATTTCGCGAAGCGTGTACGCCGAGCCGTAGCCCAAGAGTGCCCACACTTCCATCTCTCCGAAACGCTGACCGCCGTTCTGCGCCTTTCCGCCAAGCGGCTGCTGGGTGATGAGCGAGTACGGACCGATGGAGCGCATGTGGATCTTGTCTTCCACCATGTGATGGAGTTTCAAGACGTACATGTACCCTACCGAAATGTCCTGCGCGAACGCTTCGCCCGTGCGTCCGTCGAAGAGCTGCATCTTTCCGGAACGGGCAAATCCTGCCGCCTCAAGCTCATCGCGGATTTCGTCCGCCGTTGCTCCTGCAAACGGAGGCACGACTGCCTGGTAGCCCAAGGTGTGCGCCGCAAGACCGAGGTGAAGCTCGAGAATCTGACCGAGGTTCATACGGCTTGGCACGCCAAGCGGAGTGAGGATGAGGTCGATAGGATTTCCATCCTTGTCGTACGGCATGTCTTCAGCCGGAAGTACGCGGGAGATAACACCCTTGTTTCCGTGGCGGCCGGCAAGCTTGTCTCCGACCGAAACGTTACGCACCTGCGCGACCGTGACGACGATTTTCTTGATGATGCCGCTCTCAAGCTGATCGCCCTTTTCGCGGGAGAATACTTTCACACCGATGACGCGTCCGCGCTTCCCGCCTTCCATGCGAAGTGAGGTGTCCTTCACATCCTTAGCCTTGTCGCCGAAGATGGAACGGAGCAGGCGCTCTTCAGGCGTGAGCTGGGTCTCGCCCTTCGGCGTTACCTTACCGACGAGAATGTCGCCCGGGCGCACTTCAGCGCCGATGCGTACGACGCCTTCCTCATCGAGGTTCTTCAAACGAAGTTCACCGACGTTCGGAATGTCGTGGGTAGTCACTTCCGCACCGAGCTTCGTGTCGCGTACGGCACACTCGAAATCTTCGATGTGTACGGTGGTGAATTTGGAGTTCTGCACGAGGCGCTCCGAGATGACGATAGCGTCTTCGTAGTTTGCACCGCTCCAGCTCATGAATGCGACGCGGACGTTCTGACCGAGTGCCATCTGACCGTCTGCTGAGCTTGAGGCATCCGCAAGCACGTCTCCCTTCTTTACCTTGTCGCCGGTTGCGACACTTGGGCGCTGGCTGAAGGCTGAGTTCTGGTTGGTCTGCATGAGGGCCTGGAGCTTGTACTCCTTCTTTTTCCCTTCCTTGTTCTGCACGATGATTTTCTTCGCATCAACGAACGTGACTTCACCTGCCTCTGTCGCAAGCACGAGGCGTCCCGTGTTGCGTGCGGCATGTTCTTCGATACCGGTCGAAACGAGCGGTGCCTCAGGAATGAGACATGGGGTCGCCTGCTTCTGCATGTTCGAACCCATGAGTGCGCGGTTCGCGTCATCGTGGTCGACGAACGGAATCATTGCGGTAGCGGCCGAGAACATCTGGTAGGTCGATGCGTCGATGAGCGTAATCTCTTCGCGCGCAACGACTGCCGGCTCTCCTGCGCGGCGTACTTCAATCGTATCTGCGATAATCTTCCCCTTTGCGTCAAGCGGCGTCGCGCCGTGGGCGACCGTGTGCTGCTCTTCATCAAGCGCATTCAGGTAGACGATTTCTTCGGTGACGACACCCTTCTTTACGACTGCGTATGGGGTTTCAATCACGCCGAACTCGTTCGTGCGCGCATGAAGTGCCATGCGGAGGATGAGACCGATGTTCTGTCCTTCTGGCGTATGAATCGGGCAGAGGCGTCCGTAGTGGGATGGGTGCACGTCGCGCACTTCAAAGCCCGCGCGCTCGCGCGTAAGACCTCCGGGACCGAGCGCGGAGAGCGTGCGCATGTTTTCAAGCTCAGCGAGAATGTTCTGCTGGTCCATGAACTGCGAGAGCTGGTTTGCGGTGAAGAATTCGCGGATTGAAGCCTGAAGCGGACGCGGGTTCACGAACGCCATCGGAAGCGAAGTCTCGCTCTCGATAGTGGACATGCGGTCCTGGATATTGCGCTTCATGCGCGACATACCGACGCGCATGCGCGCCTGGAGAAGCTCGCCGACGAAGCGCACGCGGCGGAAGCCGAGGTGGTCGATGTCGTCTGGCACTGCCGTAGGATCCTGGTTCAAGCGAGCGATTTCGCCGACGATGCGCACGAGGTCGTCGAGCGTGAGTGCGCGCTGGTTGAGCGCCTTGCCATCTGTAGGAAGGCCGAAACGCGCGTTCAGACGGTTGCGTCCTACTTTCGAAAGGTCATAGCGTTCCGGAGTGAAGATGAGGTTTACATACTGCTTCGCGTTTTCCGCAGTCGCAAGGTCTCCATCGCGCATGCGGCGGTGGATTTCTACGTACGCTTCCTCAGGAGTCTTGGTCGTATCATGCGCGAGCGTTGCCTTAAGCGCGGCAAGGGCGATTTCGTTTCCCTTGAAATGCTTCGCAATGTCTTCGCCCACCCCTGCTCCGAAAATGGTGAGGAGGTTCGTAATCGGGAACTTGCGCTTGCGGTCTATCTTTACGTAGATAGCGCCATCCGGTTCGGAGTCGATTTCAATCCATACGCCGCGAGACGGGATGATTTTCGCGCCGAAGAACTGCTTACCCTTGATGTCTTCTGAAATGAAGAACGCGCCGAAAGATCTGGCGAGCTGAGGGACGATAGCGCGCTCAACGCCAGACACGACGAAAGAACCGTGATCGGTCATAATCGGAAGGTCAGCAAGGAAGATGTCCTGAGACTTCTCCGTGCCCATGGTCTTGTTGAGGAGCGTTACGGAAGCCTTGAGGGGAACTTCGTAGGTGCGCATGTTTTCGCGCGCCATTTCTTCGTCACCCTTCGGTTCTCCAAGCTCGAAGCCGTCGAAGCGAAGCTCAAACTTCTTTCCGGAATAGTCCGGAATCGGGGAAAACTCTTTGAAAAGCTCTTTGAGCCCTTCCTGCACGAGCCACGTAAACGAGTCGCGCTGGTGAGCGACAAGGTCAGGGAACGCAACACGGGGTGCCTGGTAGGCGGCGAACGTCTTCTGCGGAAGTGCTTTTGAAGTCGGCATGTTCGTGTCGAATAGGTAAATAATATGAAGTCCTAAAATGCGGAAGCGCCCGCATGCCGGAAGAACCCTTCGATAGTTACGTGCACTCTTGAACTCCGGAAATCTAGCGCGAGTAAGTTCAAGACTACCTATAAATATCTAATGGGCTCGTACACGACGAGCCGCGTCTCCGGGTGTTACCCGAGACGCTTTCCTTATACTTTCTTCTATTTTCGCCCCCAGAGTGCCCCCAT
>JALHPI010000012.1 GCA_022842585.1 Minisyncoccota bacterium
CGAATACGAAGTGCTTCGGATCTCCCTTACCCTTACCCATGCCCACTTCAGCTGGTTTTGCGGTAATCGGACGGTCAGGGAAAATACGAATCCAGAGCTTACCCCCCTTTCCCGTAACACGGGTAAGCACTTTGCGAGCTGCTTCAATCTGGTTAGAGGTTACGCGGGAAGCGGTCGTCGCTTTAAGACCATGGGAACCAAATGCTACGGTCGTACCGCGCGTCTCAGGACGAGCAAGCTTTTCCGGAGACTTTCGTCCGGTCTGCCACTTTCGGTGCTTAACTTTTTTAGGAAATAGCATACGAAATTAATTAGCGGGGTGAAGCGCTGCGGGTGGTCGCAGGGCGTGCAGGCTGAGCCGGCATTTCCTTCTCGTTGAACGTGTCGCCGAGGTAAATCCATACCTTGATACCAATCTGGCCGTACGGAAGCTTTGCTTCCACATGTGCGTAGTCGATATTTGCACGGAAGGTCTGGAGCGGAATGCGTCCCTTCTTGATCTGTTCGGTGCGGCTCATGTCAGCACCACCGAGGCGACCAGAGATAACGATGCGTACGCCGATGACTTCGCGTACCGCCATCACCTTTTCAACCGTACCCTTGAGGACGCGACGGAACGGGAGGCGCTTCTCGAGTCCTTCGGCAATCATGTAGCCGACCACGGCTGCGTTGGTTTCCGGCTGGCGGATTTCAACGATGTCGAGCTTTACTGAACGGTTATGAGCCGGAGCGACCTTGCGTACGACATCCGTAAGTTCCTTGCGGAGCTTTCCAGCGTTTTCGCCCGAGCGACCGATGACGAGACCTGGGCGTGCGGTGTGCAAAATAACCCGAATTTCAGCGGCGGAGCGCTCGATTTCAATCGCGGCGACATAGCTTCCACGAAGCTTTTTTGAAAGGTACGCGCGGATAGTCTCATCCACGATGATGTTTTCGCGGTAGCTCTTCTTGTCGCCCGCGAACCAGCGGCTCTTCCAATCACGGATGATGCCGAGGCGGTGTGCGTAAGGATGTACGGTATGAGTCATAAATAGTTATTTGGAAGCGAGCTCGATTTGCACGCGGGACTTCCGGCGGCGGATAGGGGCTGCGCGGCCGTGCGCACGCGGCATGAACTTCACGAGCATGCCTGCAGAATCGACGCGCACCGTCTTTACGATGAGCTGGTCTGGATTCTCGCCCATGTTCTTCGCATTTGCAGCAGCAGACGCAATAAGCTTCATGATTGGCTCTGCAGCGCGCTTCGGAAGGAACGCGAGTGCCGCAAGTGCCTGCGGCACCTTCTTTCCCTTCACGAGGTCCGTTACGAGGCGGACTTTGCGCGGAGGCTGGTTATGGCTTTTGAGTTCAGCTTTCATAGGTTATTTCTTTTTCGGTGCAGCAGCCGGTTCCTTTGAGGCCTTTGCAGCGGCTATTTCAGAATCCTTCTTCTTCTGCTCAAGGTCCTTCTGCATCTTTCCTCCGTGACGGACGAACTTCTTCGTCGGAGAGAATTCACCGAGGCGATGACCGACCATATCTTCAGTGACAAGCACGTCGACATGGCTCTTTCCGTTATGGACGCCGAAGGTGAACCCGACGAATTCAGGAGCGATTTGGGAGTTGCGCGCCCACGTTTTAATAACCCCAGCGGATGCTGGCTTCTTGTCCTGTACCTTCTTGAGGAGTTTTACGTCCACGTAGGGTCCTTTTTTGAGTGATCGAGACATGTGGTTTTAAAAGTGGTTTGTGGGGTGGCCGATGGTAACAAACTAGCCCGTGCACCAGAGGCTATACCTCCATGTGCCCGGGTAGCGAACCAATCGAACCAGCCCCCTTTTGTTTTTTCAACAAAAACCCGCGCAAGGCGGATAGGTAGAATCTATATGAAAGAGCGAGGACTGTCAAACCTTGAACCCTCATACGGTATGATTAGGGTTATGGAACCAAAACCGCTCCCGATTGCTATAGCCGTTATCATCCTTGGTATCGCCGCAGGAGGCCTCTGGTACGTGCTTTCGCGCCCTACGGGAAACGAGCCTATAAACCCCTTCCCTCCCTCCGAGCGCACCTCAGGCAAACCTGCAGAGCAGACCCTTAAAGACTCGGGCCAGTACTATGAAATTACCGCGAAGTACCCGACGTCAGCGGGCCTTACCGCCAGGGACGCACTTGCCGCAAGCTATATGAAGACCTTTGTGGAGCAGGAGGCAGCGCGGTTCAAAGATACGAACGTGAGCGAGCTCACGGCCGAAGATATACGCATTCAGGGGCTTGGCGGAGACCGCCGGTACACACTCGATATTGGGTATACGGCTTACCAAAGTCCCGTGACCACTTCCTTCGTCTACCAGATGTTTGCCGACACGCTCGGCGCCCATCCGAATACCTACTACCGTACCTTCACCTATGACAAAAAAACAGGAGAGGGGCTTGCGCTTGATGCTATCTTCAGCCCGACGGCCGCTTATCTCGAGGTACTCTCGATGATTTCGCGCGAAAAGCTCGCCATACAGATGGAGAAAATGGGGGGCGTTGCTCCGGATAAGGACATGCTTGAGGCGGGTACGACGCCGGACGCCGATAATTTCCAGAACTTCTACCTCGATGGCACGGACCTCGTCCTCGTCTTCCCTCCCTACCAAGTAGCCGCATATGTATATGGCGTCCAGGAAGTACGTATCCCCCGCGCAGAGCTCGGCAACGCCCTACAGGCGCAGTATCGCTAGTAGTTGATAACCTCGAGTTTCGAAAAAATCCCTTTTATACTGTAGGCTTCGCTGGCTCTAGTGGATACAACGAGGTTCCCATGGACACGTCAGTGAATACCGACTATGTACGACGCCCACTTCGGTTTCCGTTTTGGTACGTCTGCACGATCGTTATGTTGTGGACGGTGCTGTGTATGGCGGTCATCTTTTGCATCGGGTTTGTCGGGGTACAGATTAGTCCCGATCCGATGTACGTTGGCCTTCTCGACGGTGCTTTCTTCAGCGTAGCGCTCACATTCGTACTCTTCGTCCTGTTCGCTTTTGCAGAATGCAGGCGACAGAAACAGGAAGAGGCTCGTATAGCCGCACGGCCGCCCCGAAGGGGCGGCCGTTTGCTTACCGTCCTTTCACTTCTTCCTTTAATTCCCGTATATCCTTCCAGACTTCAAACGCGACCCTGTAGAGTGCGACTATTTCTGGATTTGGCAGGCCTTTTTCTTGCGCTTCAGCCCGCACTTTTTCAAACTGAACATGTTTGAGGGTATCAAACACATCGTATGCTTCACGTTTATCAGAATCAATACGATCAGTTGTTCCTTCCCATTGAGCGCGATGTATCTGGCTAGCTTTCCAGGTTGCGTTGGTGACTCGGATAACAACATCAAGCACGAGTAGCGTTTCTTGACTGATTTCGGCAGATGATTCAGAGAACGTGAGGGATGTTTGTTCGTCCTCGGTTACCCCGGCTTCCGTAAGCAACTTTTTTGTTTCCTCAGTATTCACCCCAGATACCGGCATCTGTAATTGCTTCGATACAAGATGCAAAACGGTGTTGAAATCGGTTTCCTGTATCATTTCTTCAATACGAGCTCTGGTTATTTCCGGGGCCACGGTTTGCGCGGCCGCTTCGCTGTGTTTCAGCGCTACGTCCGCCGCTCCTTCATTTGCTTATACATATCGATTAAAGACTTGGCCGTACTGTGCAGTAGCTTCGTCATAGGAGGCAGTAGCCTCGGCGTACTCACTGCGCGCCTGTTGCAGAGTACGTAACGCAGCATCAAATCCTGAGCCGCTTTCCTGCGCTTTCTGTACTGCTGCCGACGCAGATGCAACTTGGTGTGCCAGAGATTCAAGGCGAGCGCCTTCTTCAGCGAGTGTTTTTTCTGCTTTTTTCTGGTCTTCAAAGAGTTCGGGAGTATAGAGCGCGCCCGCTTCTTTCGTTGCCCGATACATGACATCTTCGAGTTTTTCTACCCGAAAAACTTCCGGAAGCGTGCCGGCATGCGTCTTACGAAAAGCCTCGGATGCTTCTTCTGAAACAATGGCCGCCATGCGTTCACTGCGTCCAACAGGTGTCTGCATGGTTTCAGCAACATTTTTACTGCCCTCTTTTAGGAATTCTTCTTGGGAAACCGTGATTTCTTTTTTTGGTTTTGGACGGAAAACTTCAAACATATACTATAAGTTTAGTCAGTAAAAGTGTTGTTCTCAGAGAACATCCCTGCTTTACGATAGCATAACAAAAACCCGCCTTTCGGCGGGTGTTTGTTTAACCTTTGTTCTTCTTTCCGACCTTACGTCGGCTCACAATAAACACATTCGAGTACTTCTTCGGTGTACGAGTCTTCTGACCCTTGCCGGTAGGCTTGCCCCACATGCTCTTTGCACGACGGAGTCCGCGTCCCTGACGTCCTTCACCGCCTCCGTGTGGGTGATCCACAGGGTTCATGGCAGTACCACGAACGGTTGGGCGAATACCCATCCAGCGAGAACGTCCTGCCTTACCGAACTTCACGAGGCGTGAGTTTTCGTTCGTGACTGCGCCGATAGAAGCAAAGCAGAGGTCGGAAACTTTGCGGATTTCGGTAGACGGAAGCTTTATCTGCGCGAAGCCTGCGTCGTGTGCCACAACTTCCGCGTAGTTGCCTGCGGAGCGTACGAGGCGTGCGCCTGCACCGGCTTTAAGTTCGATGTTGTAGACGAACGTGCCGGTTGGAAGCTTCCCAAGCGGAAGGCGATTTCCTACCTTGATAGGAGCCTCAGCGGATACGATGAACGAGTCGCCGACCTTGAGGTCTTTCGGAGCGAGCACGTAGCGGCGTTCGCCGTCTGCGTAGCAGACACGTGCGATGAAACCAGTGCGGTACGGGTCGTACTCAACGGTTTCTACCTTCGCAGGAATGTCCTTCTTGTTGTAGGTAAAGTCCACATCGCGATAGCTCTTCTTGTGCCCTCCTCCCTGGTGACGGGTAGTGACGCGACCAAAGGCATTGCGTCCGGCATGCTGCTTTTTGCCCTTCATGAGGGACTTTGTAGGACGATCGCCGGAGAGGAGCTCCTTGTACGGGAGCGTAGTCATGTTGCGGCGGCTCTTGGTGTATGGTTTGTACGTTTTCATGGTGGAATCGTTATGCAAACGTTATGGTCTCACCTTTCTTGAGGTAGACATAGGCCTTGCGGCGAGCGGCACGGCGGCCCACTCCGCGCTTCGTGCGAAGCGCCTTTTTCTTACCTTCAGTATTCACGATATTCACTTTGACCGGCACTACCTTGTAGATGCGCTCGATAGCGGCCTTGATGGTGAGCTTCGTCGCTTCAGTAGGTACCGCAAAGACGTAGACGCCTCGTTCGGTACCGATAAGCGCTTTTTCAGAAAGCCACGGAGCCTTGATGATGCTCTCAAGCTTCGAGTTTGCGAGCGCCTTTTCGCCTGCAGCTTTTACCGTGACCGCTTTCTTTTCGGTTTTTACTGCCTTCTTCTTCGTGTTTTTAGAGAATAGAGCCATACGTTATTTGGTGAGGCGTGCCGAGAGAATCGCAAACGATTCCTTCGGATTCTCGATGACGAGGTACTTCTTCGTCACGAGGTCTACCGGATTCAAGTTACGGACTTCTTCAAGCGTCATCGAGCCGATGTTGCGAAGCGATTTCTCCGCAGTCGTATCCTTCTTCGAGAAAGCGATGACCGCTGCGTTTACGCGCTTGGTCATAAGCTCGGACACTCCAGAGCCCTTTGCAATCGCCTTCAAGGTAGTGACTGCAGCCGCAGTCTTCGGCTCGGTAAAGGACATGGATTCAACAAGGATGACTTCGCCATCGCGATACTTGCGAGAAAGGAGCGCAACAAGTGCTGCCATGCGCATTTTCTTGTTTATCTTCACCGAGTAGTCGCGTTCTGCGCGAGGACCGTGGGTGATACCGCCGTGGCGCCAGATAGGAGAGCGGGTAGAGCCGTGACGCGCGCGTCCGGTTCCCTTCTGCTTCCATGGCTTCTTGCCGCCGCCGGAGACTTCTCCGCGGAACTTGGTGTTTGCGACCGTAGGGCGGGCATTTGCCTGCATACCCGTGACCACCTGATGGACGAGGTCGGCATTCCACTTTGCACCGAAGAGTTCAGCCGGAAGCGCGATAGCGCCTAGCGGAGCACCGTTCATGCCGTAGACCATAGCCTCACCCTTTCCAGCCTCGATGACTGGAGCTTTCTTGACTGTGCGAGGAGCGCGCGGGGTAGCTACCTTCGAAGGCGCTGCCTTTGTCTTCTTCACTGCTGGTTTTTTTGTAGTAGCCATACGTATATAAATTATGCGGCGATTACTTCGACCAGTGAGCCGCGTGCGCCAGGGACGGCGCCCGAGATGATGATTTCACCCGCATTCTTGTCGATGTGGATGATTTCCAAGTTCTTGATGGTGACGCGCTCGCCACCCATGCGTCCTGCCATCTTCATACCAGGGGCCACACGACCTCCTGCACGTCCTGGACCACCTCCTGAAGAACCGCGTTCGCGCTCCGAGTGCTTCTGACCGTGGGTGCGAGGGCCTCCTTTGAAGTTGTAGCGCTTCACGACGCCGGCAAAACCCTTGCCCTTTGAGGTACCGACGATGCGGACCTCATCTCCCACATTGAATGCGTCGAGGCTGAGTTCCTGACCGGTAGTGTAGTCGGTAGGGTTTTCTACGCGGTATTCCTTGAGTACTTTAAATGCCTTAGAGTGCTGCGGTTTGTTGAGGCGCTTCGTGGTCTGCGTATCAAATCCGACCTGTACGGCGTTATACCCGTCCTTGGTATCGGTGCTCTTCACCTGCGTAACGACAACCGGACCGATTTTCAAAATGGTACCGGCTTTGACCCTTCCGTCTTCCTGGAAGATTTGGGTCATGCGCTCCTTGCGGGCGAGTAGGAATTTCATGTGTGAGATAAAAGAAAATCGCGCTCAATAGCGCGTTCGGCTCCTTTTTAAGGGGCTTCCCGGCCATTGGTCCGTCCCGATGGACGTACGTAGCGACAAGAACGACTATACCGGAGCCCGTTTGAATATGCAAGGAAAGCCACCGATGGTTCGCATCGGCGGCTTCGACCTCTGACCGGAGAATAGGTTAGGGTTCGGAAAGAAACGGAAACTCCTCGATGAGGAGGTGCTTCGTCTGTTGGCATGCGCTCAGAGCTTGAGCCGCATTACCGCGAAGCATTCCGGGCACCTCGCTCATACCGCCTTTCATGAGGTCCTCAGCGCTTGTCGGCGGAAGGACACTCATCTGGCCTTCAAAGAGCCCGATGTAGATATCGAGTTCCCCGACGACTTTCCGTAATTTGCCCTTTATCTCCTCTACGGTCATGGTCTGTACTGCATCTGTCATAGCGGCACCTCCGAATGACTTATAACACAAAATTTATAAAAGCAAAACCGCCCCATTTCTGGGGCGGTTTTGCTTAGCGGTTTCAAAAATGCGTTAGATGCGAGGCGCACGGAGGAGAAATTCGGAGACGTACAGAGCGTACGGCGGAGAATTTCGACGAACGTGCAACGAAGCAGATGACGTATTTTTGGAAGCGCGTTAGACCATCTTCACGTCAATCGTCACACCAGACGGAAGATTAAGGTTCGTGAGAGCCTCAATCACCTTTGGGTTTGGCGAAAGAATGTCGATGACGCGCTTGTGAATGCGCATTTCGAACTGTTCGCGGGCGTCCTTATGGACGAACGTCGAACGGTTCACCGTCCAGCGCTTTATCTCGGTTGGAAGCGGAACAGGGCCCACAGTCTTCGCTTCAAAGCGATTAGCCGTGTCCATAATCTGCTTTACCGAGAGGTCGAGGATTTTATGCTCGTACGCGCGGACTTTGATGCGAAGCGTCGGTTCGGCGCCAGCCGCGGCCGCAGCCTTCTTCGAAGTCTTCGGTGCTTTAGCGGCGGTTGCCATAAGAGTAAGAGAGAAGAGTCGCTTACGCGGTGATCTTCGTCACAACACCTGCACCGACCGTCTTGCCTCCTTCGCGTATAGCGAAGCGGGTGTTGTCTTCAAGAGCGATAGGAGCGGTGAGCTTTACCTTGAAGGTAACCGTGTCTCCTGGCATAACCATTTCCTTTCCTTCTGGAAGGGTTACTTCGCCGGTCACGTCCGTCGTACGGACGTAGAACTGCGGCTTGTAGCCTGAGAAGAATGGGGTGTGGCGTCCGCCTTCATCCTTCGAGAGGATGTAGACTTCTGCTTCGAAGTCGGTGTGAGGGTTCACTGAGCCGCTCTTAGCGAGAACCTGGCCACGGTGCACGTCTTCTTTCTTCGTACCACGGAGAAGAATACCTGCGTTGTCGCCTGCCTGTCCTTCCTGGAGCTGCTTGTTGAACATTTCAATACCGGTGATGGTCGTCTTGGTCGTTGGGTTGAGGCCCACGATTTCGACTTCTTCACCGACCTTGACGATACCGCGCTCGATGCGGCCCGTTACCACCGTTCCGCGTCCTTCAATCGAGAAGATGTCCTCGATAGGCATAAGGAAAGGCTTGTCGGTCTCACGAACTGGGTCTGGGAAGTAGGAGTCCATCGTGTCGACGAGTTCCTTTACCTTGAGAGCCCATTCATCGTTCGCATCCGTTGCTTCAAGACCCTTGAGGCCTGAACCCTTGATGACTGGAGAATCAGTGAAGCCCTGCTTTGCAAGGAGTTCCTTGATTTCCTCTTCCACGAGCTCAACCATGTCCTTGTCGTCCACCATGTCTACCTTGTTCAGGAAGACGATGAGACGAGGCACACCGACCTGCTTTGCAAGAAGGATGTGTTCACGGGTCTGAGGCATCGCGCCGTCAGTTGCGGCGACCACGAGTACGGCGCCGTCCATCTGGGCAGCTCCCGTAATCATGTTCTTGATGTAGTCAGCGTGGCCCGGAGCGTCGATGTGAGCGTAGTGGCGCTTTGGCGACTCGTACTCCGAGTGGTGAAGGGCGATAGTAATACCACGAGCCTTTTCTTCAGGCGCGTTGTCGATGTTTTCAACCTTTTCAGCGCGGGCCTTGTAGCCTGCTGCTGCATTCAAGTTGAGAACGTTAAGGATTGCCGCCGTGAGCGTGGTCTTACCATGGTCGACGTGACCGATGGTTCCTACGTTCATGTGAGGCTTGCTGCGATCAAATGCATCTGCCATATGTGTAAGATTAGTACTAACGGTTGATAAGCGAATGCTCCTTTACCGGAAAGGCAAAAGGCGCTTTGCGTTGTGCCCACGCGAAGCGCCTTTTTAAGCCTCCCCTGCCGACTCTCGCCGTCTGGGGTGAATAAAAAGAGCGCCAATCCGCGTTATGCATAAAGTAACGCAGGTCTTCTCTATGGTCAACTATCCCCTGCTATCTGCAATCAGGCTTTCTTTTCCTCAGAAGAGGCGTACCCTCTCCTCTATCCCCGGCAAGTGGTATGGGCCAGCCGGGAAAATTGGGAGGACGCCCATGACTGAAGTACAACGACGCCTGCTCTTGAAGCTCGCAGACCCGCTTGGTGCACTGCTTCAATGTGTAGGCGACGTCTACGACGCTGTCTGTTTCGTATTCAAGAAACGGGAAGAGATAATCCCTACTTGAGGTACGACTACATGAACGCGAAACGCCCCGACATCCGTCGGGGCGTTTTCACGTACGCAAAACTCTGAGTGCTACTTTCGAGCTGCGATTATATCGTTAGCCACATTATTTGGCACCACCTCGTAGTGGTCGAATTCCATGGTCATGCTTCCGCGACCTTCCGTCATAGAGCGGAGCGTCGTGGTAAAGCCGAACATTTCAGAAAGTGGCACCTTCGCCTTCACCGCCTTGTTCATACCACGCTCTTCCATACCTTCGATAGCGCCACGCTTTCCGGAAAGCGAGCCGGTGATGTCACCCATGAACTGGTCAGGGACGACCACTTCCACGGCCATAATAGGCTCGAGGATAACCGGCTTTGCCTGGCGCGCACCTTCCTGGAATGCCTGGGATGCAGCGATTTTGAAGGCGATTTCAGAGGAGTCCACATCGTGGAAGGAACCGTCGTAGAGGTCTACGGACACGTCCACCATAGGGTAGCCGGCGAGAATGCCGCGGGTCATAGCCTCCTTAATACCCTTTTCAATAGGATTGATGTATTCGTTTGGAATCACACCTCCCTTGATGTTGTTGATGAACTCGAAGTGGTCTTCGCGAGAAACGTTCTTCGGCATCTTCGCTTCAGGATCAAGCGGCTCGAGGTGCTTCAGCTTTATCTTCACGTGACCGTACTGACCTTTACCTCCCGTCTGCTTGATGTACTTGTTTTCCACGTCCGCGGTTCCGAGAATCGTTTCGCGGTATGCCACCTGCGGCTTACCGACGTTTGCGACCACGTTGAACTCGCGCTTCATGCGGTCGACGAGAATTTCAAGGTGAAGCTCACCCATGCCGGAGATGATGGTCTCTGCGGTTTCCTCGTCAGACGTAACTTTGAACGTAGGGTCTTCGTCCGCGAGCTTGCGGATAGCCATACCCATCTTCTCCTGGTCGGCCTTGGTTGCAGGCTCGATACGAAGCGATACCACCGGTTCAGGGAATTTAATCTGCTCGAGGATTATCGGGTTGTTCTCATCACAAAGCGTATGAGACGTCTTCGTATCCTTGAGACCCACCATAGCGGCGATTTCTCCGGTGAATACCTGTTCCACTTCTTCGCGCTTGTCTGCCTGAAGGCGGACGATGCGGCCCACGCGCTCCTTGGAACCCGTGTTTGCGTTATATACGTAGGAACCGGCCGTGACCGAGCCTGCGTACACGCGGAAGAAGGTTAGTGCGCCGACGAATGGGTCGGTCTGGAGCTTGAAAGCAAGCGCCGTGAATGGCTCTGAGTCGGACGCCTTGCGCTCAACTTCTTCACCGGTCTTTGGATTGGTTCCTTTTACAGCTACGAGGTCCACCGGGCTTGGAAGATAGTCGACAACTGCGTCGAGTACGAGCTGTACACCCTTGTTCTTCAATGCGGAGCCGGTGTACACAGGGAAAATCTGGTTGTTGATGACCGCCTTGCGGAGCGTAGCCTTAAGTTCCTCAAGAGATGGTACGTTCCCTTCAAGGTATGCGTTCATCTGAGCCTCGTCGTTTTCAACGATGCGCTCGACGAATTCAGCTCGGTACTTTTCCGCATCAGCCTTGTACTGCTCTGGGATTTCGCCTTCGGTGACGATTTCACCCATGGAGCCTGAGAAGGTGTAGGCCTTCATGGCGAGGAGGTCTACGACGCCCTCAAAGTCGCCTTCAGCGCCCATAGGAATCTGTGCGCGTACCGCTTTCTTCGAAAGACGGTCGAGGATAGATGCATAGGAGTCTTCAAAGGAAGCTCCAGTACGGTCGAGCTTATTGATGAAACAAATGCGAGGCACCTTCGCTTCGTCCGCGTAGCGCCAGTTCGTCTCCGACTGCGGTTCTACGCCCGCAACGCCGTCGAACACGACGATAGCGCCGTCCAAGACACGCATGGAGCGCTTCACCTCGGCAGTGAAGTCGATGTGGCCCGGGGTGTCGATAACGTTAAAGCGGAATTTCTTGGAAGTGTCTTTCTTGTCCGGTTCACCAGTCTTGGTCCAGAAACAAGTGATGGCGGCTGCCGTAATGGTGATGCCGCGCTCGCGCTCCTGTTCCATCCAGTCGGTGGTAGTCTCTCCTTCGTGCACTTCCCCGATTTTATGCTGGGAACCCGTGTAGAAGAGCACACGTTCAGACGTGGTCGTCTTTCCGGCGTCCACGTGGGCTACGATACCGAAGTTGCGCACTTTCTCGAGTGGATAATCGCGATTCATAAATAGGTAGATTGGGTAAAGATAAAAGAAAAACCGCCGAGGCGTTACTTGCAAGATACTGATTTTTTGGCGAAAAAGCAACTCAGCTTCATACAAGCAAAAACATCATACGCACGTAAATTGATAATTGAGATTATTTATGTTCTAATACCTATACCGTTTGTGGAGGACATACTTTGGCTAGTTCCTATGAAGCAAACAAGCGTTGGCGCGCCGCAAAACCTGCGCAGTGGCAAGCCCAGAAAAAACGTAACTACGACCTCACCAGAGGGTCACACAATCGACGCAGAACATGGTCTTCAGAAGAAGACCGCCAGATACTGGAATCAGCAAAATCGGACGTATCCCTCTCGAAAGAGATGAAACGTTCCGTAAAAGCAATCCACGTCAGGCGAGCAAAGCTCAAGAAGGCTATAGAACAGCCGGCGGCGGACTCCTCGTGAGCCGCCGTTTTTCTTTACATACTGAACATAAGTGGTATGGTGCGCTCCTAGGCAATGGAAGAAGGAATACGCCAATGCCGGCAAAAGCAGTTCCGAAAGTCGTAGACTTAGCCGCCCTCGGCATGAAGTTCTCACGATTCGTCGTGCGGATGGACATGCTCGAGGGAAAGAAACGGAAGAAATGGGTGACGCGTATCACCGCGTGCGACGATCAGGGAGTGGCACTTCCCTATATTCGTCTCCTGAAGAAGTCGGACCGAAAGCCTCCGCTCTTCATCATGGTAGACGGGATGACTGTCGCTATGGATGCGGACACGCTCGTCTGGTACTGCGAGGGTCGAGTCGACCTTCGCAAGTACGGATGGCCGCTCCTCGATGAGCACACCCGAAAATTCTAACGTTTTCAGGCTAAGAAAATGGGCGGCCCCTCCGGGGCCGCTTTTTCTTTATTAATACGAAAAACCGCCCTTTCGGGCGGTGTTTCTAGTTTCGCTAAAGTTAATCTACCAAGCGAAGTGAGCGAACGCTTTGTTGCTCTCAGCCATGCGGTGCATGTCTTCCTTCTTCTTGATTGCTTCTCCTTCGTTCTTCGCGGCCATCATGATTTCGTTTGCGAGCTTGTCGGCCATAGGCTTTCCCTTCTTGGCACGTGCCGCATTGATGAGCCAGCGGTACGCGAGAGAGACGCGGCGCTGTTGAGGCACTTCACGAGGCACCTGGTAGTTTGCACCACCGACGCGACGCGAGCGCACTTCCATCAAGGGAGAGACGTTGCGGATAGCCGTCTCGAACACTTCAAGCGGGCTTACGCCTTCTTCGCCTTGCGCCTTCTTTATCTTATTGAGGGCATCGTACACGACTTTGCGCGCCGTATCCTTCTTACCGTCAAGCATGACGGTATTGATGAAACGGGCGATAGCTTCCGACTTGTATTCAACGTCAGGAGTGCGAGGATGCTTGTTTTTTACTGGATGTCGCATGTTCTAGAGGTTATGCCTTTGGCTTCTTAGCACCGTAACGGGAGCGACCACGGCGGCGCTTGTCGATACCTGCGGTGTCGAGGCGTCCGCGCACGATGGTGTACTGCACGCCGATGTCCTTCACGCGTCCTCCGCGAAGCATGACCACCGAGTGTTCCTGGAGGTTGTGTCCTTCTCCTGGAATGTAGGCGGTGACTTCCATGCCGTTGGTGAGGCGTACGCGAGCAATCTTGCGGATAGCCGAGTTAGGCTTGCGAGGAGTCTTCGTCGTTACCTTCACGCACACGCCGCGCTTAAACGGAGCCGGGTAGAAGGTAGGGCGGTTTTCAAGATGGTTGAATCCACGACCAAGAGCGAGAACTTTTGATTTTCTCGTTTTATCCTTGCGGCGCTTCTTGCTGAGCTGCTGAATGGTAGGCATTAGTAAGTGATTTTGAGCACGTAGTAATAAGTCTTCCTGCCGTAAATACTGCGGGCGGTAGCCAGCGTTCTTCTCTACGGCTTTGCATCGATAGGCCGAAGCTTTTCTAGCAAAACACCCGCGAAGGCGGGATTAGGCTCAATATATAGGAAGGGACGAGCTTATGCAAATCAGGCGACCGCAAGAGGGGTTACCCCTCTTGCGGTCGTTTGCCTAGCCAGGGATGTCCCAGCCAGTGGCTCCCTCCCGATATTTTATTTCAGGAGTCGGACTCTCTGCCCTGCATGTCTTGAGTGCCCGAATTACTTCGTTCGGGTCTGCACGGGATACGAAGAGCTTGAGCGCCTCTATCCATTCGTACCAGCTATGCTGGTTGTACGCGAGACTGGTACAATTGCGGAGTTTTTCAAAAGAAGGGACTGCGTCGCCGGAAACACCGGCCCAAGTAGTCTTACTCATTTGCGTATGCTCCTAGGGGCTGTACGTGCACCCATCGAAAATCTACACCTTCTGATAGGTAAAGGCTATACGAACGAAGAAAGGAGATGGAGAAAACCTATAACCGGCGGTTTGAAGATGAAGAAATCAGCTACGGTAAAGAGCCCGCCCATAAGCGCAAGGAGGAATACGGCCGCAGCCATGTGGCGGAAATGATGGCGCTTAAACTCCATCTGGGTTGCAAGCCCGAGCGCAAGCAAGACTATAAGAGCGGAGAATATATAAATGGAACGAAGCAGGTTCTGCGGAGAACTGACTAAGAATCCAAACAATGATGAGTACTGCGGAGGATCGTTGCGTATGGCCCCTATAGGCTCGGCATCAGCGGTTACTGCAGCAAGGAGGGGTGCAGACGTTGCCGCCGCAGGAGCTGGTACTGAGGAGCCGAGGACGATAGTTGCGGGAGATTCGGTGGTTGCTACTGCGATTTCTGTCGGGTTTAGAGGCTCCGTAGACTCGTTGACGGGCGCAAAGGCAGTATTCGTCTGCGGACGCCCAAACATCTGCACTACGAAAATAGTTCTCTTCCCCTTGTACTCCCCTTCTGCGGTCGCAATCCCTATCTCAGTGAATTTTCCGTTCATGATGTTTGCACGGTGGGTCGGAGAGTCCATCCATGCCTGTACCACATCCTCCGAATCTGAAAAATTTACGGCGAGATTCTCTCCCGCATAGGAATATTTGTAGCCGGCATCGGCAAACCAGCTCCAAGAAGTGCGACCGTCAGGCGACGTGTGGGCGAAGTACCCTTTAGAAGCCATATCGTCCGCTTTTGCCTGTGCGGCTTCGACGAGTTTCGGATTTATTTTGAGCGGGCCGATACTATCGCTCTTGCGGTCATTATTAGTGAGGTCCACAAGCGTTGCGGAGATGACCGCGGCAAGTTGACCCGACTCGATGAACGCACGCATGTAGAAGGAAGATACAAGGAAGCTTCCGACGATAAGTACACTGAATACGAGGAGACCAACCTTACTAAAGACATGTCGAGCAGGATGTCCTTTTCTTACGTCAGGCGAAGGCATTGACATACCTATAAATCTATCACATAAACTCCTCCCGTGTCAATTCTTTCCACTGTATAAAAAACGAGGAGGGAGGCACGTTTTATACTAGGACTATGCCAACTCCTTCATCGCTCCAGGTACGCGTTCAGAAGTCCCAAGCGCGCTTACGAAAGCGTGAACGTTCTCAAAATCGGAAAATGGGAATTGGGGAATTCTTCCTGCTTATCGACATCACGGCCAACGATACCGATGTCTATATTCCCCTTTCTATCGCTTCGGGGAAAAAGCCAGCCGGATTCGTCTACCAAATCGAGGGTACGCGAGCGCAAGGAATAGCGGGGGCACGCGTGTCGTATGAGGGAAACGGGATTTCGGAAGTGACCGTAGGCACCCTGCTCTACTGCAAGATACCGAGGGGCAAGGTCGCGACCTTTCGCCTCCTCATTGATATAGAGGCAACGCTTGGCGGCGAGTACAAGGTAGGCATTAGCCGCATACATTACAAACACAGTCCAAGTGATGCGCGGTACGAAAAATTCACAGACACCCTGTATACCAAAACGCTAAAAGCGAAGTAGGCACAAAACGCATCTCCGCCTCCCCTTTTCACCCCACGTACATCCCTCCAATGTTCGTACTACCTGATATGATATATCATATCATTTAACATAGAGATATTGGGGTATGTGGGAGTTCTTGAGAGCCGTGCTGCAGCGCGGCGAGCCGCTACTCGAGAGCAAGGCGCAGCGGTATGGCTTCATTGGATAGAGATAAGGCATACAGCACAAGAGCCCCGCGTACGCGGGGCTCTTGTGCTTCATCTACTCTCCTTCTGCTTAGTTCAGAACCGTTGGGAACGCTTCAGAACCCGGACAGAAGATGTTGTTGATCTGCCAACGAGTCGTCTGGTAGACGTAGCCTGTTGGAGTGTTTTCACCTTCAATACCAGAACCAGGGACGTTTACCCATGGCTTCAAGACAGAGCCACCGTACTTGAGCTGGAAGGCTTTTACCCACTCGAAGGTCATAGGACCGAATATTCCCGTAATAGGGAGTCCTGCACCGAGGTGGGAGTTCAAGAATTCCTGAAGTTTGCTTACTTCTGAAGGATCGTTTGACGCCCATCCCTGATGGAGGTACTGGGTGAGAAGCGGTCCACACGTAGCGGCACCGAGTACTTCACCAAATGCGTTACCGTTACCGCTGCTTGAACCACTGCGGCCACGGTTGCTTCCTGGTGTTTCTTCTTCGACTACTGGCACAGGTTCAAAGTCATACGTTTCCGTGTGCGTGTTCGTACCTGTCTTGATAACCGTTACTACTTTATCGAAGTATCCGCTCACACCCGTATCGCTTGCACTCGTGTCTCCCATGTTGAGAGCAATGACGCGAATGACTGCAGGGTCTGTACCTGGGTCTACCGTATCCATCTGTGCTGGAATTGCCGGACAAGCGAACGGAGAATCTCCACGTGTCGTTACTGCGTACGGGAGACTTGGGTCGAAGGTTACCGTCGTAAATCCTGCGACTGAACCTACCGTCGCTACCACGTCATAACGACAATCGTAGAACTTCGTTGGGCTTGAGGCTCCGAAGTTCGCATAGACGTTCATGTAGAACTGTTCTTCTACGGTGTCATTTGGGGCACCGATCTTGAAGTCCCACTTGAAGCTCTTGAATCCTTCCATTGGCGTGAGGAGGAAGAGTTCACCGATGAATTTATCGCGATTCGGGGTCACGGAGAGCGTATTGGTTATCGGACCTGCAAAGAGGCTTCCGGTACCAATGCTTGCGTTTCCTGCGCTGAAGAGGAATGGCGTTTGAGAAGAGGTGTCTCGACCAAACATCCAGCCGAGAAGGTTTTCGCCTGCCGACGTGTTACCAGACACTACAGTCGTGTTCGCGGTTTCAGTTTCTACGCCGTTCTTTGTGTTGACGAACGAGCAGGTAACCGTATCCCCTTCTTCGATGTAGATGGTGTATCCGTCTTCGATAGATTCACCGAAGCTCTTCGATTCATACTCGTACTCTCCGTAGTCACAGTCGACATCTTGGAGCGTCCATCCTTCCGGAACGAGTTCCGTAAGGTCGTACTCGCCTTCTGCAAGTGGAATTGCCTCTTCGCCGTAGCCTTCGCTTGTTTCAACCGTTACCGTTTGGCTGATGGTCTTCAATAGCACTTCAGCAACTGGAGTAATCGAGAATTCGAATTCACCGTTACCACCTTCCGTGTACTTCTCAATGATGAGCGTTCCCGTTTCTTCATCTTCTTCAGGTACGCACGTTACCTTCACATTGTCGACGAAGGTTCCCTGAGAGTTGTTCGGCGCACCAAGGTCGCGCAGTGCGAAGAGCGTGTTGTTGTCCAATGCGGTGAAATTGAACGAATATGGGTTCCATTGCGTCTGATTACCAGCAGTTGGAACTATTGCAGAAGCGATACCGACTGCATTGCCGTCAGCGTACACACCGACACTGTTTTCAGTAGCCACCGTTCCTGGACGAGCTGAGAAGTCGAAGGATACTTTGTACTTCTGACCAGCTACCGTCGGGATGTTCTGAGCAATCTCAACTGCGGATTGACCACCAGGAGAGG
>JALHPI010000013.1 GCA_022842585.1 Minisyncoccota bacterium
TTCGTGAGAGGAGAGATTAGCTATGATGATTTCTTGGACTGTGCAAGCATACTTGAGAAGATCACTACTCGTGATTTCAAATGGTTTCTTAAGTATGGAAATACCTACTTGCGTATAGGGGATGTAGGAGGTCTTATGAGTTCAGGACTCTTTGACCTTAGTTTTCAACCAGTAGGAGTAACCGTGAGGGATAAACCTGAACCCTTCATTCCGCGTGCAGTCACCCAACCCTCCTTGCCACAAAGGTTTACTGCCGTAAAAGGTTTTGAGGTTGGTGATGAAAAATACGAGACAGAGGTAGATGGAGGAGATATTTCTCTGCATTTGAGTGATACTGGAGAAATTATTTTGTCTCTCTTTAATCCCACCTACAAGAGAAAAGAGACAGTGAAAATCTAGTGTCTACTCTAGTTCTATTACCAATAAGGTAGGGACACTTATCCAATACTAAGTATTTCTCTCTAACTCTGGCTGTTGAGTGTACAGAGCAAATACCTTGTTCCAGCGAAGTACTAGGCTTTCTATGGTGTTCCATTCAATTCCACTTAGGCTCACAAATCGGCCTGCCTCGGATGCGAAAGCATTCGGGGCAGTTGCCGTTTGTAGACCCTACGGGGAATCGAAGGCGAGCGCGGGTTTACCAACTCAGCAGAGTTGGTCGCGCGAGCGTGGTCAGGCGGAATGAGGAGTGGCGACGACGAATGAGCGCTTGACCGATACGCGGCTAATTCTTATTAGCACGCTTCCCCGTAGGGAATTGAAAACCTCGTCTTACGATTCTAACGGCACTACGATTTTTTGAGAGAAGCGATAAATTGGTCGCGTTTTGCGTCGGTACGCTCCTTAATAATCACTTCGATTTCATCTGCGCGGTCAGTTGAAACGACGTATGCCTCCCCAAACACACGTCTTTCGTTGTTCCATAATTCCGCTTCATAAATAAAGAATGCTACTTCTTTGTCTGATAGTGTGACACGTTCACTCCACACACCCATTTGATTGTGCTTTGCGCGTGCACGAAAAATACCCTCATCTAGTTCCACCCTAACCTTGGAGGGGAGGTTGTTCACACCATGTTCCGCAATTGGACCATAGTCGCGGTTTCCGCTTCTTGGACCAAGCCGTACACGCGGGAGCGCATCAAGGCGTGGGTCGATAGGAATTATGATTTTCTCTTCAGAAATAGGTGGCTTTTCACTACTCATGTAAAAAGTATACCGTACGGCTGAACAAAAATCGGGACGGCGTGAGCCGTCCCCAAGTTCAGTACGTACCTCCCCGATGTCAGTCCCGGGGCCAGTAGGAGTCGGGCCTGCCGCCCGCTTGGGTCTTGGCCATAGCTTTGATAGCGGAGCCAACCGAACCCGTTACCGTTCCCGGTGGTGGGGAAGTGGTTCTGGTTTCAGTCGCGTCTTTTGGGGCAAGACGAAGCGGGCGAGGTTCCTGTACTGGTCCATCATGCATAGTGGTTTCTCCCCTAGTTGCATGAGTCGTCACAAGCGACGACCCTTTCATCGTACACCCTGCATTAGCAGTACTGGTGCGACTGTGTATAAAAAACTACGACACTACAATTTCTTTCCATCAAACTTAGTCACGGGGATGGAGTTAAGGTCCACATCATCCAAACACCGGATATTAAGCGCTATCATCTCGGCACCATTCACTCCTTTTCCTCGAGCATAACTTTGCACTCCGCAGGCAGGGCAGAAGAGATGTCGGATATGTTTTTTGTTGAAGAGGTACTCCGTTAGTGTAGACTCGTCTCCCTTCGTAAGCGTAAAGAATTCGGACGGTATGAATTTCAAGAGGAAACCCTTTTTCCCACAGTGGGAGCAATTGCAGCTCATGGCGCTGTCGAGGTTCGCCTGCGCCTCATAGCGGACGGCTCCGCACTGACACCCGCCCGTATACGTTTTCATAGCGTGATTTTATCACGAAGACGCACGGTAAAACTACTTTTTATGTTACTATGTGTTCTAATGAGAAACCGTCCAGCACGTGCTGAAGTACTTTCGGGTGTTGCAAAAAAAAACGCAGCGACTGATGTAGCGCGTCAAGAAGCGCAACGAACCCAATCACAGACGTATCTGAAACTTGTTCCTGAGGCACCAGAAGATATAGCAGAGCCTGTTATTACTCCACCTACAGTTGCAGAACAGAAGCCACGCAGAGTCTCCCTGCACGACACGGGACTTTTATTTGAGGGTCAAAAGAGTAGAGAAATAAGGGAAAAGGCACGCGAACGTGCTGCGTATCTCCGTGAAAAATATAAAACGCAGAAACCCCCTACCGATTTGGAAACCATAACAGAAATAGGAGACGTTTTTATGTCTCCAGAAAAACGTGCAGCCCTTAGGGCGAAGCGGAAAGAAAAAGCCATCGTCAAGAAAGTACCGCTTGCTGAGGCACGCAAAATGATAAAAAAACCTATTCATGTTAGGTGGTTTGGCAGATTTGGTGGAGCACTCGCCGCACTCGCCGCGCTTGCTTCTGCTATGGGAACTCCAGAAGTCCAGTCGAGGATCGGAAGTCCGACGGTACGCGCGAACGCAGAACGAGTATTGCGGAATCGAGAGGTATTGCGTACGGAAGACGCGATTGCAAGAGTTGCCGAAGAAACACTCGCAGAAAGGACTGCAGAGTTTGAATCTGCATTTGATGTGATTACAGTACGACAACGGTCTTTAGACGCCCTGCTAAAAAATCAGGAATTGGTGCCAGCGCTGGAGGGTTATTTTAATGCCCCTACTCCGCAAGTACGGGATATGCACGCAGGAATACTGAGAGAATTAGGATATCAGCCCGTACAGACAGAGACAGGAGAACATATCGTTATACCAATACTGCATCCTGAAGTTGCGGAAACCCTACAAAAGTACATCGACGCTACTACACCTGAAAGAAAAGCATTGCATGCACGATACCTGGGAGCTATGGGATACGTGCCAGTACGAGTGAATGAGGGGGTGTATACCGTCCTATCGTTACCGCAGTCGGAAGAGGCTAACTAAGCAGCTCGTCGACGACCGCTTTCACGTCGCCGCCGTCGGCTTTTCCCTTCAATTCTTTCATAATGGTACCTGTGAGCATGCCTGCCTTCGATTTATCCGCGCCGGTTTCGGCAATTTTCGCTTTCACGATGACGGCGATGTCTTCGCGGCTCATCATGGTCGGGAGGAAGGACTCAATGACCGCAAGCTCGGCTTTCTCGGGTTCCGAGAGCTCTGTGCGACCAGCCTTATCAAATTGCTCGATGGAGTCTTTGCGCTGATTTGATGCGCGCTTCAGTACGGCAAATGCTTCCTCGTCCGTGAGGAATTCGTCGGGCTTGCGTTTTTTGGCGACGACCTCGTTTGTCATGGCGGTCACGAGCGAGCGAAGGGTGCGAAGCTTTACCTCGTCGCGTGCCTTCATCGCATCCTTGATTCCCGCCTTTATTGATTCGTGTAGGGCCATATCCCTACAGAATATCATGCGAGTGTTGAAAATCACGAACTGCTGCGTTACGGAGCCTCTCGGTTCCTTACGTCGTACGAGTGGTACGTCTTCAGGAACCTTAGCTCCGTGCCTTGCATTTCATTGATTTTCAACACCCGTTATCGAAATCGATTGCTATACTGAGTCGTATGAATACGCGCCCGTGGCATGCGCATACTGCGCAGGAGGTACTTGATGCCTTTAAAACTACCGAAGAAAAAGGGCTCTCTCAGAGAGAGGTTACGCGCCGCCTTTCTGATGGAAAAAATAAGCTGAAACCCCCGGAGCCGGATTCTTTTCTCAAGCGTTTCTTTCGTCAGCTCCAAAGCCCGATAGCCATAGTCCTCTTGTGCGCCGCAGCCGCAACCCTATTCATCGGGCACTACAGCGACGCGATTATCATCACGCTCGCGCTTCTGGTAAACGTCGCCATAGGCATTTTCCAGGAAGGGAAGGCGGATGGAGCTTTCGCAGCCCTTTCAAAAGAAGAGGCGCCCCGGGCAATAGTAGTGCGTGAAGGAACGCGACAGGAAATTCCTGCCGAGGATGTGGTGCCGGGCGATATCGTCATTCTCTCAACCGGCTCGCGCGTTCCGGCAGACCTGCGTCTTATAACGACGCACGGGCTCACCGTAAATGAAGCATCGCTCTCCGGCGAATGGATGCCGCAAGAGAAAAAAACGGAACCAAGCGCCGAAGATGCGCCTCTCGTCGAACGGTACTCGATGGCGTATGCCGGTACGTTGGTGGTATCGGGTACTGGGGTGGGAATCGTGGTAGCTACCGCCATAGATACCGAATTGGGAAAAATCGCACAAGAACTCTCAAAACATACGCGCACCTCTACGCCGCTTCAAAAAGACATACAGAATCTAGCGAAGTTGCTCTTGGCACTCGTCGCGTGCGTCATTGTCATTATTGCGGTCCTAGCGCTCCTGCGTGGCATGACCATCGGAGAGACGCTCCTCATTTCCATTTCCGTTGCAGTCGCGGCGATACCTGAAGGGCTTCCGGCGGCGGTTACCGTCGTGCTTGCGCTTGGGATGGAGCGTATTTTGAAAAAAGGCGGACTCGTACGTAACCTGCATGCGGCTGAGACGCTTGGCGCAACCAGCATCATCTTGACTGACAAGACCGGCACCCTGACTGAAGGGAGAATGAAGGTGGTAGGGTTTGCAACGTTGTCTGGGACGACTGAAGACGCCGACGGAACGAACGCGCGCGCCATGCTCAAAGCGGCAGTACTTGCGTCCGATGGATACATCGAGGAAGGTACTACCCCTGCAGTAGAAGGAGAGAAGATAGTGGCTCGCGGTCGCCCTATTGAACAGGCGATACTGCTTGCAGGACTTGAGGCGGGGTTTGCCGAGCGTCCGCTTCGTGCGGCGTCTCCGCGCATCGATGAACTCAGTTTCTCTTCCATGCGACGATTTGGCGGCATGCTCGTGCATGATGAAGGGAAGAACGTCGCGTACCTTACGGGCGCACCCGAACTCTTCTTAGCTTCCGCGGTGCGCGCCATGGGTGCTCGCGGCGGCGTAGCCCCTTTTACCCCTGCCGACCATACCTTTTTTGAACATGCGCTCAAACGCGCGGCGACCGAAGGGAAGCGCGTTATCGCGGTAGGGAAAGTGAATGCGGATTTGAAAAAATTCCCTCCGGAAGCGGAACTTGAAGGCATGCTCCACAAGCTTGAATTGCTCGGATTTATGATTTTCTCCGATGTCATCCGTACGGACGCACGCGCATCCGTCCATGATATGCAACAGGCCGGTGCACGCGTCATCATGCTCACCGGAGATAATCCAGAAACCGCGCTCTGGTTTGCACGCGAAGTGGGAATTGCCGGACATACCGCACGCGCATTTACGGGCGCAGATTTAGAAGATACGACCGATGAAGAACTGCTCCGTCTTCTTCGAGCACATAACGTTTTTGCGCGCGTTACTCCCTCGGAAAAGCTCCGCATTGCCCGCGTCTTAACGGCTTCAGGCGAGGTGGTCGCCATGACCGGAGACGGGGTGAATGATGCGCCGGCGCTTGAGGCGGCGGCTATTGGTGTCGCGCTTGGCAGTGGCACCGATGTGGCAAAAGAAGCGTCTGACCTCGTGCTTCTGAACGATAGCTTCTCCGTGGTGACGTACGCCATAGCGGAAGGGAGACGGCTTCGTGACAACATGAAGAAAATGCTCGCCTACATGCTCTCCACAAACTTTAGCGAAATGTTTCTCATTACCGCGTCTCTTGCGGCCGGGCTCCCGCTCCCGCTCCTTGCGACCCAGATACTCTGGACCAACCTTATTCAGGGAGGCCCCATGAATGTCGCGCTTGCGTTTGAGCCGTTGTATCCGTCGGCAATGAAGCGTTCACCGAAGCATCCCGATGTCGCGCACGTCCTTTCACCGGATTTACTGCGTCTCATGGTCTCGGTAGGACTGCTCACCGGACTCATGCTCGTGACTTTATACTTCTTCCTCGTCGCTACCGTTTCATCACTTCCTGAACTTCGCACCATCATGTTTGGTGCGCTCTCGGCAAGCGTATTGGCAGGTGCCCTCTCTCTTAAGAGTTTTGGCACACCGATATGGAGATTGCCGCTCTTTTCCAATATCTGGCTTATTGTTGCGCTTGGTTTTAGCGTAACCCTCCTGCTTGCCGCGCTCTATGTGCCTCTCTTACAGAGTCTCGTGCACACCGTGACGCCGAGTGGCTTCGACCTCGCCATCATCGCGTGTGCAGGCATCATAAACCTGGTACTCGTGGAGTCGGTAAAGTATGTCTTCTTCATCCGGAAAGCGGCACGCGAAGAACGCATCGATACGGGAACACCACTACCGGTACAGGGATAACCGCCTACGCCGTATTCATATCAGTGAGGCATACCCCGCACCGCTTTTCATATGAAAAGCGGTGCGGGGTATACTAGAGGCACATGGATATTTTCACCGTCGCGCTCATCGTTCTCGGCCTTGTATTCGTGCAAGGTATCGGCCTCTATTTCGTATTCAAGCGAAACGAAAAACCGGTAGAGACCGATACGGGCGGACTGGTGCTGCTTCAGAAGCAGATGGAGAACCTCGAGCGTTCGCTTGATACCCGTATGAGTGAATCGTCTAAGCAAATGCACGAGACGATGCGTAGCCAAGTGAGCGACTCCGCAAAGCTCATCAAGGAAATCACCGAAGAGCTTACGAGCGTTAAAGAAATCGGGCGCCAGACGGGCGAGTATGCAAAACAGCTTCAGGGCCTTCAGGATATTTTGAAAAACCCGAAACAGCGCGGCGTCTTGGGTGAGTACTACCTTGAGACCGTTTTGAAAAACGTGCTTCCGCCGAATCTCTACCAAATCCAGTATCCCTTTAAGAACGGGGAAATCGTGGACGCCGTCGTATTCATAGACAAGAAGATAGTACCAATCGACTCGAAGTTCTCGCTTGAAAACTACAACCGCCTCATACAGGCTCCCGAGAGCGAGAAGCCGGCGCTTGAGAAGGCGTTCGTGAATGACCTGAAGATGCGCATCACGGAGACGGCAAAGTACATTCGTCCGGAAGAAGACACCATGGACTTCGCTTTCATGTTCATCCCGTCCGAAGGCATTTACTATGACTTGCTCGTAAACCAAGTGGGGGCAGGAGAGGAAGAAAACCTCATCCAGAGAGCAGCCTCCAAGTACAAGGTCATCATCGTGTCCCCGACCTCTTTCCTCGCGTACCTCCAAACCGTGATGCAGGGCTTGAAGGCGCTCCAGATTGAGGAGAAAGCCGTGGAAATTCAGAAGCGGGTAGGGGAGCTCGGGAAGCACATCAGCTCCTACGAGGAGTACTACAAGAAGCTCGGAACGGCCCTTGGAACGGCTGTAAGCCACTACACAAGCGGGTACAAGGAACTCGGAAAGATAGACAAGGACGTGTATCGGATTACGGGGGAAAAGCTCGGGATAGAGCCCATTGCGCTTGATAAGCCTAGGGCGGACGAGGAATAACAGAACCCGCCGCACTTTCGCGCGGCGGGGTAGCACGGACAAACAGTTAGTCCGGTAGTTCAATCTGGAGCACGCTCCTTAGGACTTCGACCACCTCGTTTACGTTCTTTTTCGCCTTTAGTAGACGGAGCAATTCCTTTTTGCTCATTGCGGAAAGTTGGCGGATGGTAGTGATACCCGCCACAGCGAGCGTCGTATAGCTACGGACGCTGAGCTCGAGCTCATCAACCAGGACATACCGCGGCGCGGTCCCTGTGATGATGCACTCAAGCTCTTGTACACCTTCCTCGCCGAGAACGCGCGCGAGATAGTATTGAGCCCTGCAGTACGTGCAGGATTCCGACCCTGTGTTAACGGGGTGGGGGTGATTGTAACCAAGGTTCATAGCTCCTCCTGTCTAGCCCGAAGTGGGCAGAAGCCGTGAAGTAACTAAAACACTTTTAGTGCACCCTGACAAGTGTCCCTACCTATCGGGATTGCCTTTACAGGCCTTTTACGGTATTCTGTGGCGACTATGGAACTAGCGGTAATAAAGACGGGAGGAAAGCAGTTTGTCGTCGCCAAGGGCGATTTGATTACTATTGAGAAGCTCCCAGGAGACCTTAAAAAGGGCGATTCCGTGACCTTCTCCGAGGTCCTTATGACGGATGATGGTTCGACCGTGAACGTTGGTACTCCTTCAGTTAAAGGTGCTGTCGTAAAGGGCACCGTCTACATGGTAGGCCGTCACAAGAAAATCGAAGTCGTGAAATACAAGGCGAAGAGCCGTTACTTGAAGCGCCGCGGACATAAGCAGCCGTACGTGAAGGTTAAAATCGATGCAGTCGCCTAAGGCGCGTCCAAAAATACCCCATCTGCGTCGTTGCTCGCTCCGCCGCTCACTCACCGTACGCTTGTACGGCTCGTTTCGCTCCTCGCTCGCGCCTTGCATCTGAAGTATTTTTGAACACGCAATAACACCCGCCGATAGGCGGGTTTTGTGTATACTTAAAAGCTATATGACCCAAGAAGAACAGGAAAAGGGAACTGCGGAGCAAGCGCCGCAGGACCGAGAAACGTTTGCGCGCAAAGACGGCTCAGAACGTATAGCTATAGGGATTTCGGACTTGGTAGGAGAGGCGGATCGACGTAAGAAGAATCGCATGGACCCCTATCTCACGCCAGAGGCTTTTAAAAATTTGAAAGGCGCCTATCAGATATTTGCAGAATGCGTAAAAGATCCAAGCTCTATGGACGAGGGAAAGTTCGTATCAGCGGTAGAACAGATGCAACAAGGGGTAGCGAATATACAAGATGACCGGTCGCGAGGTACGCAAATCATAGAATCGAGCGAAAGCCTTAGGCGGTTTGGTATCGCACTTCGAAATGCGGTAGCTGAGGTCCGTACCCTTGGGAAAGGGTTCGGAACGGAACGGGCGGTTACCGCGGTTGAAGGACTTATAAAAACAACCGAGCCTAAGCTTAGTTTCTTTGAAGAAAAGATGAACGCAGCTCGCAGATACGAACGCGGTTAAGTTTCTTTGCGGTTTTGGAGCGCACCCGAGAGGGTTTCAGCGTCGGAGTACTCAAGCTCGCTTCCGGTCGCAAGCCCGCGCCCAAGCTCGGTGAGCTTCACCTTGTCGCGATACGGAGTGAGGATGAGGCGGAGGTGGTCCACGGTATTTTCTCCTTCGCTTGTCGCGGAGAGGGCAAGGATGATTTCCGTAAGGCCTTTCGGGAGGCGCCTTTCGGTTGCGCGCAAAAGTTCCTTTTCGCGTATGACGCCTTTTCCGGAAAGGGTAAGCACCCCGCCAAGTACGAAATAGCGGCCACGATACGAGCCTGCGCGCTCGAGTGCCAAAAGGTCCTGGTCTTTCTCTACGACCAGAAGCTGTGAATCGTCGCGGGTAGTGTCGCTACAGTAGGTACAGACAAGAGCGCCGCCGTTTGCAAAACGCATGCACTCCGTGCACTGACGCACGTCGTTTGCGAGATTCGTAATGAGGTCTGCCATGCGCGAGCGGTCGGATGGGGTGGCGCCGAGGAGGTGATACACGAAGCGACGCGCTTGGCGGGGACCGATGCCGGGGAATCGTTCGAACGCACGCGCCAAGTCTTCAAGCCTATCCGCCATACTTAAAACTCATTTGCTAAATCACCGTAACCTTTAGTATCGAGCGACTGGAAGGATGTGCGCTTGTCGTCGAAGTAGAGGTCCACTTTTCCGGTTGGGCCGTTACGGTGCTTTTCAATCAAAATTTCCGCAATGTTCTGCCTATCGCTTTCCGGATTGTTCTTGTCTTCGCGGTGGATGAACATCACGACGTCCGCGTCCTGCTCGATGGAACCCGAGTCGCGAAGGTCTGAGAGACGGGGCTTGCCGCCACGCTGCTCCACCGCGCGGGAGAGCTGGGAGAGGGCAAGTACCGGTACTTCAAGCTCGCGCGCGAGACCCTTCAAGGAGCGGGAGATTTCGGTGACTTGCTGGACCATGGAGTCGGAAGCCTTCGTATTCGTCGGGTTCATGAGCTGGAGATAGTCCACGACGATGAGGCCGATACCATGCTCGCGCTTCAGACGGCGCGCGACCGAGCGCATGGCGAGGATGTTGTTGCCCGGCTTGTCATCGATGTAGATAGGGGCCTTCGAGAGGCGCTCGAGCGCGTTACGGATTTCCGCGAAGTCGTCCTGGTCTTTGACCGCACCCGTGCGGATTTTCCAGGAGTCGACGCGCGACTCGGCCGCGAGCATGCGGTCGACGAGTTGCTCGGAACTCATTTCAAGCGAGAAGATGCCCACCGGCACGCCGTGGTTCACGGCCGCGTTTCGCGCGATATCAAGCGCGAGCGAGGTCTTACCGACTGACGGACGCGCCGCGAGAATGACGAGGTCGGACTTATGGAGGCCGGAGAGCATGTTATCGAGCGCAGTGTAGCCGGTAGGCACGCCGCGTATGCCGTCTTCGCGCTTTGAGAGTGCGTCGATACGCTCGAAGGTGTCGTCCACCATGTCGCCAATGGCGGTGAATTTATGCGAGCCGGTGCCGTCGCTAATCGACATCACGGCTTTTTCCGCGGCGTCTAAGACTTCTATCGTGTCGCGTGCTTCGTCGTATGCGGATTCTTCTATGGAATGTGAGGCGTCAATCAAAGCACGCATCAAGTGCTTTCGTGAGACAAGGTCGGCGTAGTGCGCGTAGTTTCCGGCCGAAGGCGCGGAGTTCGTAAGCTCGGCTAGGTACGCGCGGCCGCCGATGCGCTCCAAGTGACCAAGTCCCTGCAAGCGTTCTGAAAGAGAGAGGAGGTCGATTGGTTCGCCCTTGTCGGACAAGTCGCGCATCGTTTCATAAATGATTTTATGTTTTTCCGCGTAGAAAGAGTCGCCACGCACCGTGTCGCCCACGTCGTGGATGACATCCGGTTTCAAAAGGAGTGCGCCGAGAAGCCCGCGTTCGGATTCGAGACTTTGGGGAGGAATTCTTCCGGTGTCGGCCATAGTAGGCCTATTCTACTATCATTAAATCCTCGTGTATGTAGCGCCGGAAGGCCCGTCTTCCACAAGATATCCCCGTTCTTTGAGGTGGATACGTAGTTCGTCTGATTTCGCAAAATCCTTGTTTTTACGAGCTTCTTCGCGCTCTTTCGCTACTCCTTGTACGTCTTCCGGAAGGTCGGCAAGGGGGAGTGCTTCGGGAGCTTCCGGCGGATGGGTGAGGGAGAGACCGAATACGGAGTCGGCCATACCAATCCATGCCCACTTTTCGCGGGCATCAAGGGTGCTGTCCTGAAGCGTACTCCAGAGGAGGGCAAGCGCCTGCGGGGTACCGATGTCGTCGAAGAGTGCGGTTTTGAGTACCAAATGCGAAACCGTGTTCGCTTCCTTTTCTCCTGATTCTTTTTTTACTGTACGTGCGATTTTCCACAGACGTTTCAACGCATCTTCCGCCCCCTGAAGCGCCTCCCATGAGAAGGAAAGCGGGGAGCGGTAGTGCGCGCCGAGGAAGAGATACCGGAGCGCGAGCGGATGGATGCCGCGAGCAGTGACGTCGGCAAGCGTAAAAGAATTGCCGGCGGATTTCGAAAGTTTCTCGCCGCCTATCGTGAGGAACGCGCCATGAAGCCAATAGCGGACGAAGGGGTGCTTGCCTGACGCCGCCTCCGATTGCGCTATTTCGTTGTTGTGATGGATGGACGCAAGGTCCTCGCCACCCGTGTGCATATCAATTTGCTCGCCAAGCAAGGCAGAGCTCATAACGGAGCATTCAATGCTCCATCCGGGATTGCCTGGACCCCACGGCGATTCCCATTTCTGTAAATCGTTTTCCTTGGCATTTCGCCAGAGCACGAAGTCGGAGGGTGAACGCTTCTCGCCCATAGCAACTCGTGCGCCCGCTCGTAGTTCTGCCTTGTCTAGGTTGCCAAGCTTTCCGTAGGAGGGGAACTTACTCGTATCGAAATAGATACCTTCTGAGGTGCGGTACGTGAATCCTTTGCGCTCAAGCTTTCGTATCATCTCGACGTCTTCCTTTATATAGGTTGTCGCTTTCGGAAAGGTGAGAAGCGACGTATCGATGCCGAGTTTTTGGATGTCTTCGAGGAAGAGCGTTGAATACCGCTCCGCGATTGCTTCAGGCGTCGTCTGCTCGCGTTTTGCTCCTACGGCCATCTTATCTTCGCCCTCGTCTACGTCGCCCACCATGTGTCCGACGTCCGTGATGTTCATCACACGCTTCACTTTGTATCCGGCGAGTGCAAGGGTGCGAGCGGCGAGGTCTGCAAGCACGAAGGACCGGAGGTTTCCGATTTGTACCGGTCCGTACACGGTCGGTCCGCAGGAGTAGAGGGTCGCCTTACCGAGCGTTCGCGGTACGAATAATTCCTTCGTACCAGAAAGGGTATTCGTAAATGACGGAAACGGGATGCGTTTTTTGCTACTACGGAAGGGCCACATACGCATTACTTTACCACTTCATTCATACGTTTCGCTTGTATTTACGTGTTTGTATTTTGGGGTCCCCATTCCTATGGGGGAGCGAACGGCGAATGACGTAAAGGAAGGCGTCTCGCCTGACTGATAGTCAGACGGTAAGTGAGCTAGCTAGCTATATCCACTTTTTCAAACGCATATAGAGTATCAACAGCATCTCTATACCAAGCATGAACAGGATAATAACCCAGAAATCGTGCGGGTGACCAAGGATAGGACCGTGTTTAGTATGCATACCAAAAAGCGCCGCAATAAACATGAGCGGAAGGAATGCAACGCTCATAAACGTAAAGACTTTCATTATCTCGTTTTGAGATGAAGAGAGAAGCGAGTCGTTCGTAGTACGAAGCTCGCGCGCCACGGCACGAAATGACATCACCAAGGATGCGGCGTGCGAGCGCTCGGCTTCTATACGAGACGCTTGCTTTGCGAACTTCTTTCCAAAGAAGGCTGGTGTTTGCAGTTCTTCGAGAAACGCAGTGAGCGCTTCCGTGTGGCGTATGAGCGTAGTTTCAAAGCGAAGCAAGATACGGCCGGCTTCAGAGATGGCACGCACGGTCTTACGCTCCTTGCCTGAGAATATGTCCTGCTCGATACGCTCCAAAGAGCGGGCGACGCGCTCCGTCTCTTCTCCCATCGAGCTGTAGAGCCTACGCAAGAGGCGTTCCAAGAGCATAGGCGCTCCACCACTGCTTGGGATACCTAAGAGCTCCTCAGCTTCAAACGCCTTATGAAGGGAGAGAATAGTACCTACGACTTCATAGCGTGCCGTTATGAAGAAGTTCTTTCCGACGATAAAGTCTATTTCTTGATTGCGCGTCCCACCCGACACTTCCGCAGTAGGAAAGTGCAAGATGAGATATGCGTAGTCCTGCGAGGCTACAAAAAGCGGGTAGGGAGTAGGCGCGATGATTTCCTCCTCCACTTGGGAGTCGATGGAAAACTCTTCCACCACCGAACGGAGTTCATCGCGCGTAGGGGACTCAAGGTCCACCCATATCACACCGCCCCGTTCATGCCTCGTAATCATGTGCATGCAGTATACCGTGCGTCTGCGCAGGGTTACGCAGGTATTCCACACGGTTGGTGCGGGACGTGCATGCTAGAATTTCGAGTAATGGATGATTTTGATGCCGAGCCCGCTCCGGAAGAGCGGAAAAAGTTTATGGGGGTTGCCCGCATCGCGGTATTTTTTGCGTTGGTCGCGGTACTTTCGTTCGGGAGCGGAGTCGTCGTCGGTGCCGACGGGAAGGACTTGCTCGCACGTACGCCGTTTTTTTCCGATGGGCTTGATGCCACACCGGACACGTCTGCGGACCTCGGTGACTTCTGGAAGGCATGGAATACGCTCAATACCCGTTTCGTGCAGACGCACGGCACCACGTCTCCTCCCGAACCAAAGGAAAAAATTTGGGGCGCTATCGAAGGGATGACGAAGAGCTTCGGCGACCCGTATACCGTGTTCATGCCGCCGGCGGAAGCGAAAATATTTGCGGAAGATATCGCAGGAAACTTTTCGGGCGTCGGTATGGAAATCGGCGTCAATAAGGAAGGTATTTTGACCGTTATCGCCCCCTTGAAAGGTACGCCTGCAGAAAAGGCGGGTATACGCTCAGGCGATCAAATTCTCGCTATCGATGAGAAATCAACTGAAGGCATGTCGACCGATGAGGCGGTAAAGCTTATTCGAGGCGAGAAGGGGACTTCAGTAACGTTCCGTATCCTGCGCGCGGGCGAACCATCCGAAATCACGGTAGTGCGCGATGTCATCAATGTTCCGAATATGACAAACGGCATAGATCAGGAGAGCGGTGTTTATGAGATAGCGCTCTATACTTTCACTGCAAACTCCGCCTCCCAATTCAACGCGGCGCTCGCAGACTTCCGTGCGTCCGGAGCAAAGAAGCTCCTTATCGACCTGCGTGGTAACCCGGGCGGGTACCTCGAGGCGGCAGTACGCATCGCTTCAAATTTCCTCCCGGAAGGCACAACGGTCGTGACGGAGGATTATAGCGGCAACCAAGAAAATATCGTGCATCGTACGAAAGCCGCTTCAAACCACATTCCGGACGGAACCGAAGTCGCTATTTTGATAGACCAAGGTTCCGCGTCCGCTTCGGAAATTCTTTCAGGCGCGCTTCAAGATAATAAGATGGCAACGCTTATCGGTACCCGCTCGTTTGGCAAGGGTTCGGTACAGGAGCTCGTGGAAATAGGCGGTGGCTCGCTCAAGGTGACGGTGGCGCGCTGGCTTACGCCTTCCGGCAAATCCATCTCTGACGGAGGGCTTACCCCTGACATCAAGGTGGAGCGTACTCAGGAGGACTTTGCGGCAGGGAAGGACCCTCAGAAGGAGCGCGCGATACAGTTCCTCGTCACCGGCAAATAAAAAGAAAACGACCCCAGAGCGAATCATGGGGCCGCAGTTCTAGCTACATAGGGTCTGTGCTACAAGTCCCTAATCGTATAGGTTTCTCCAAGCATGGAAATACTGTTCGGGTCGCCCTGTACGCGGCCATACCAAGGAGCACCAAGATTGGAAAACATGTGACCCTCGAATGACAGTGCGTAGTGGCGAGCTCTTTCAGGTTCGGCTTTGATGAGTTTCCTTGCATTGCTTTCCGGGTGGGCGCGCAGCTCGCCGCTGCGCGGACTGATCTGGATGAGCGCGTAGTAGAGGCACTTGTCCTCAACGCCCATGTTAAATCCGCGTACGTGGATGCCAATAGTCACCCACCCCTGCTGCAATTCGCGAAGCCGCATACGCAGCGCAAGGACCTCCGCCCGAAGTTTGGACAGCGTTTCCAAGTAATGTGCTTCCGCCTCCTGCGCCACTCTTTCGAGCACACGGGCGACGACTGCATCGGCCGTGGTGGCCGACAGCTCGGCGATATCCTCTCGGGTCGCAAGCGCATTCCAGCGTTCCGTTGTATTGCGTGGAGCAAGCCATCGAAACGCATGCTTGAATATTTTTTTACGATTAAGCACAAGAACAAGGCCCATGAAGGCCGTCAGAATCCACAAAGTAGTATTCACTCTGCAATCTCCGTTGAAATGGGACTGCGCCCTCTGACAAGGCTACAGGGTACAATTCATCCCGGCAGTTGTATGCCGCCAGGATATACTCGGGCCAGAACCGATACATTTATATAACACTTTTTAGTATATTAGTCAAACTACTTGGTTGCTAAAAGCTTTGGGAAACGGTAGGATAGGCGGACTATGAAAGTAATACTTACGAAAGACATCAAGGGCACGGGCCGCGCGCACTCCGTCGTAGACGTGAAGGACGGACACGCCTTAAACCTCCTTATTCCTCGCGGGCACGCCATCCCTGCTACTCCTGCGGCGATGAAGCATGCGGAAACCCACGCAAAGCGCGCGGACGAGCAGCGCACCCTTTCAACGAAGCTTGTAGAGGAACGCCTCGCAGCGCTTGCGGAGGGCAAGATTACCTTCGTGAAGAAGGCGAATGAAAAGGGTCATCTCTATGACGCAGTAGACGCGGCCGAAATCGCTGAAAAGGCGAATCTCCCCGTAGACGCTATCCGCATCGAAAAGCCGTTTAAGGATGTCGGCGAGCATGTCGTCGCGGTAGCGGTGGGTGAAAACTTCGGAAAGTTCACCATCGAGATCGTTGCAGAGTAACCAGTTCTATAGAACTGCAAATCCGGAATAAGACATAAAGAACGCCCCGGTACAAGCCGAGGCGCAAGGTGAAGACAGAACACTACTATTTCTTTTTATGGAAGGTGTCTCTTACAATCACTGAAGCCGTCATCATCGCTAGGACGAACATCACGTATAAGAACACACGATTGGCATCCTCTGACCACATGTCAGGAGCAAGCCATGGTACGTTCGATGTGCCTGCTACAACGCTAAAAGCGACGAAGAATGCGAGAGCGTAGCAGAAAGTGAAAACCACGCACATCAGCATCCAGAATGCAGATGCCATAACTACGTTTGTGATTGTTTCTACGACCTTCCACGTATCAGATAGTACGTTCGACAGAGTTCTAGACATTTAGTCTCCTTTCATTCTGTCATATTTATTTTAACACGAAAAAATAAAGAAGAAAGCCCCGCAGGTGCAGGGCTTTCTTCTTTGACAGCTTGCAGAGGAAAAATCTTCAGTCGCAAGGCACGGGAAAACGACGAGTGCAGACGTACAAGGGTACGGCGGAACGAGGAGTCGGGTCCCGTAACGCAGCGAGTGGAGATTTTAACCTGCGAGCACGCTTACTACTTTGCGGCGGGTCGTGCGTCCATCAAATCCAGTCTTGCGGCGTTCCGTGAAGGAAACCTTGCCTGCGGTAGAGGCGTAGAGGGTGTGGTCCTTTCCGACGCGGACATTCGTGCCGGCCATAATCTTCGTACCGCGCTGGCGGACGATGACCATGCCTGGGCGGGCGGCAGCGCCATTACCAAGCTTTACCCCGAGATATTTAGGGTTTGAGTCGTTTAGGTTTTTGGCTGAACCTCCAGCTTTTGTTGATGCCATAGTGGTATGATGTTTTTGGTATGGCGATTATACCCCATACAGCTGAGGTGGGCAAGATAGGCCCCGGGAGGCTCCCGGACGGCCTTTTAACGGCTCTGGTGGTCCTATTAGCCTCCTCGGCAAGCTACGGCCTAGGCATCCTCACGGGGCAGGATATGGCCCACGAGAGGGGAGGGGTGGAGATACAGCAACTAGCTCCGGCAGGGGACCTATCGGCCTCCGCAGCACTCGCCCCTATCCCAAAAAGCCCGAAATCAAGTGCGGTTTCAAAGGGATATACGCCTCCCGCAAAGCAGGAGAAAACGGGTACGGCGACCGCAGAAACGGGGAAGTACGTCGCCTCAAAAAACGGCACCAAGTACTACCTCCCGTCCTGCGGGACGGTGAATCGTATAAAGGAGGAGAACAAAATCTATTTCAATACGAAAGAAGAGGCCGAAGCCGCAGGCTTCGGCCCATCCTCTACCTGTAAGGGTTTGTAGCAATGAATGCGGTAAACTGATGGGTATGATAGTCCTCGACGTAGAAGCCTCTGGAACGAATCCGGACCAGCACTCTATCCTCTCCATAGGAGCGCTTGATTTGGCGAATCCTTCAAATCAATTTTACGACGAGTGCCGGATGTGGGACGGGGCGAAGATAGAAGCGGAAGCGAGTGCG
>JALHPI010000014.1:0-10360 GCA_022842585.1 Minisyncoccota bacterium
TGAACGCATCCATTTGCTGGTCAAAGTAGAGTACGCACTCAAGCACCGAGTCTGCGGCATAAAATGCGTTTTGCGACTGTTTGGCGGCGGACGCGAGCAAGACTTGCTTGTAAGAGATACCAAGAAGGGAGAGTCCGATGGCAAGCGCGACTGAGGAGAGCACGACCGCTACCAGAAGGGTGAATCCTCTATGGGGAATGTGGCGGGTCATACCCGTCACACTGAAGTTCTCGAGCATTCCTTTTCGTAGACGCTTTAAGAAAGAAACCAAAAATGTATCAGTGTGGCGGGTCATATCCAGTCTCGGAGGTTATTAGTAACCGTGACCGAGTAACTCTGTTGCGCGGACGTCCAAGATACCACGACCGTTACCAGTATCTCGGTCGCGCTCACTGTGCTTATTTGTACCGTACGCTTAAAACGGGTATCCGTGTTGGTAACAAGATTTTGATGATTATACAAACCTGTTGAAGTTACTTTCAGTACGGGAACGCTTGAAAGCGCCGAAGCGGAAATGGCTGACGATGTCGTATTTACATCCCCACGAGTGGGGTCAACGATACAGTAGCTTGCGGGGTTGTCGTAACAGGAAAGCGTGGAGAGTCCTGTCAGCCAGGTGCGACTGTTCAGGTAATTATTGTCGCGGATACTTCGTATATACTCCATACCCTCCTGCGCGAGCGAGGAGGCGATGAGCTGATCGCGGGCGACATAGGACGCATTCAGTGCCGTGCGCACTGCGGTGTAGGGACCCACCAGCGCGATAGCGAGCACCGCTACCGCAACCATAGTCTCGATAAGCGTGAACCCTTTTTTTGTTCTATGCATACTCATATTTCAAGCAGTCGTTGCGTTGCACCTCCTTCAATGGAGAAATTTACCGACTTCCCCACGCCAGTCGTGAGGAGCCCCGCAATCGTAAACGTCACCTGCGGCTGAATACCGTCTCCGACTCCGACTCCGCGCACGTAAAACCTGAGCGATTGCACCGTGATGCGCGGGTCGGTAAGTGCGCTGACCGACCCGCCCGCGCACGGCGCAGGCGAACAAATGCTCGCCATTATTTGCCCGCCCGAGAGCGAATAGACTACGCTACGGTTCGGGGACTCGCTATCGGTGAACCCGAGCGTGGAGTTCGAGCTCCCGTTTATACAGTTTGCACCAGAACCGGAGATGTTGTCGCATTTATATCCGGTACCGGTGCGCACCGCGCGCGACATACTATCCACCGCAAACGTAAGATTTGAAACCACGTCGTTCATCGCACGTGCCTGCCTATCGAGGTTGATGAGCGTAAGATACGCACCGGTCGCGGCGAGCATGACGACACTGAAGATGCCGACCGCGACAATCATCTCGAGGAGGGTATACCCGCGTTTTGAAGAGTGATGGATCATGGACAGATGCCGCTCGTTACCGATATCTGCCCTACACGCGATACGCATATACCCTTCGTACTCGTTCCATCATACGACTGCAGGTATACCTCGGCGCTCGTGAGCGGAGTCCATACGCCGTTTCGCTTCGCTAAGATGGCTGACTCGGTGTTTGAACGCAAGAACACCATATTCATTTCGGTAAGCGGAATATTTGGACTGGTGTCTGTGGAGCAGTATCTGTTCGCCCCGCTTTTACCGCAAAAATTGCTTATGCGGAATCCTCGGCTGAATTTGTACGTTTCCACAATGCCGTCTGAACCTGCGGTATAGATGCAGTCGCTTGGTTTCGATTCAGGAGTTCCCGTCCCTCCGAACAAACAATTCGTCGCATACGTGTTCCGGTCTACCGAGTCGGCATCCGCCGTGTCCGCGAACAAGACGTAGGAATCCGTCGTTGCGGAGTTTACGTATGCGCCGTAGCCTGCGTTCTGTACCCCATTGAATGTACGGCTTGAGAGGCCGTAGGACTGCATTTCACGAAACGAAAGGGCGACCGTATAGGCGGTATCGGTAAGTAAAATCGAACGGTTGAATTCCCCCTGACCCACAAGCGCAATGCTCGTGATGACCGAGATGATGGCGAGCACTACCATCATTTCTACGAGGGTAAACCCGCGCAGAGTCTGCGCAGCTAGAGAGCGAGTGCCGAAAAAAGAGGATTCCATCCGGTGAAGTAAGCAAGGAGGAAGCCGAGTGCGAGAAACGGCACAAACGGAACCTCAATTCCCATTTTAGGCCCTCCCTGCCTGAATACCAACACAATGATGCCGTACAGAGCGCCTATCCAAAACGAAAACAGGAGTCCGGAGAGCGCATGGGGCGCTGCGACGAGCGAAAGCGAAAGCGCGATAGGTGCGTCCCCAAGTCCCATAGCCCTTCCACCGGAAAATACATGGAGCGCGAGAAACCCAGCACCGATGGCACCCGCAGTAAAGAGCACGACGCCAAGTTCGTGCAGATTCGTCACAGTCGAAAGTACGAACAACAAAGACAGAACCCCGAGCAGGATGGATGCCTTTGGTGGCACAATAGTATGGCGCAGGTCGTATACCACGATTAGGGCGAGCACGGCGAGCACGGCGAAAAGAATGAGGAGCGGAACCCCTATGCCGAGCTTTTGATACGCAAGCATAAAGAGGATACCGAGCGTAAGCTCAAGAATCGCATACAGCCCTGGGATATACGCCTTACAGGTACGGCACTTCCCTTTTGAAAAAACGAAGGAGAGGACCGGTATAAGATCATGTGGCGAAAGCGCGCGTGCGCAGGAATTGCAGCGAGACCGGCCCGAGACAAATGACTGGCCCGTATTCATACGCTCCGCAATGACGCCGATGAAGCTTCCGACTATCGCGCCAAGTGCGCCGAAGAAAAGAGAAATGAGCATAGTCTTTAGTATATCGTGCGACGCTTCCCTATATACGAAAAACCCCCGGTTGCCCGGGGGTTTTTCTAGAAGCCCTATCCGAGAACGACTATGGGCAAGCGGTCAATGCGTTCGTAATTGTCGTTGACGTCGTCGTTGCCTTTCCGGTGTTGTCTACACAGAAGAAGAGTGCAGCGGTCGGTGAGGTGAGACGGTGCGCAATCATAAACGTGCCTGCTGCAGAGTTACAAATCGGATCATACAAGGTTGTTGCAGCCGTGAGGTCATCAACAATCTGGTCGATGTTTGGGTTCGAAGCTTGCGCGAACATACCAGCGGTACAGCTTGTGTTAGCCGCCGTACCGTAGGAGTTTCCGAAGTTGTCGTAGTAAATCTCAGCATTTACTGCGATTGAGCGGAGCTCGCTTTGAATCTTTGCGTCAGTTCCCTTCGAGCGCGCCGTGTTCAAAGATGCCAAAACGACGGACGAGAGAATGCCGATAATGGCGATAACGACGAGGAGCTCGATGAGAGTGAATCCTTTTCGTGCATCGCTTTTGGAAGGTGCAATAGTCATAATAAGTTTGTTGGATAAGGCGGGTAAAGATATCCGCTCTCCGTATTGTACGAGAGATACGGGTAATAAAGGTTGCGTTCCTTCGGGCATGTGGATAAGAGATACGCTTTGCGTGTCTCGCCCACATCCGCACGATTACGGACAAACCGTTGCGGTGCCAAGAGCCGTCGTAGACGTACTCACCTTCCCCGTTCCTTCAATGCAGAAATACGTGTCCGTACTTGGAGTGATGAGCTGATGCTGGACTGCGTACTGTGCACCGTCCGCCGATGCATTACAAACCGGGTCATAGGTAGGAGACGCGGAAGATAAATCGGTAATAATCTGCGCGATATTCGGATTCGTGACAGAAGCGAACATCCCGTCCGTACAGCTGGTGACCGCTACGCCGGAGGTGTTGTAGCGATTTTCGTTGTCACCATAATACAGTTCCGCATTTGTCTTTATCGCGGTCACTTCTGCGGTAATTTTTGCATCCGTCGCTTTTGAACGCGCCGTGTTCAAAGATGCCAAAACGACGGACGAGAGAATGCCGATAATGGCGATAACGACGAGGAGCTCGATGAGAGTGAATCCGCGTCCTGTGCTTTTTATATGCGAAATCATAGGTGCAAGATTAGGTACTACTACTAATTACTTCCTCTATTGTACGGAGTATCGGAACTAGTAGGTACTGGCCTGGTGGATAACCTCAGTTCACTTACCGGACTGCGTACGCTCAGATGAGGATATCTTCGCTATCGCACTCCGCCACTCGCTCCCCCATAGGAATGGGGACTCAAAAATACGAAGAGAAAAGCGAGCGATTAGATAGAACCTGCGAGGTTGTAGATAGGAATAAGCACTGCGGCGAGCAAGATACCGACACCAAGACCAAGGAACACGATCATCAGGGGCTCGATAAGGTCGACGAGCGTATCAACTGAGGTAGACACTTCGCGACGATAGAATTTCGCGAGCGTATTCAAGATATTTCCCAGCTCGCCGGTTTCTTCTCCCACTTTTATCATCGCAATCATGATGCCGGGAATCTGGTTGTGCTTGGCGAGCGCGTCTGAAATCGCGGCTCCTCCTTTCACGTCCTCCCCCACCTGCGCGAGTATTTGTTCGTAGACGGCACTCCCCACCACTGAGCCGGTAATCTCAACCGACTCCACGACAGGAACACCCGAGACGAGCATGGTCGCGAAATTGTCCGAGATACGCGAGAGATAGAGCTTCTCATAGAGGTCGCCGATATACGGGGTTTCAAGCTTCAAGTTATCAAAAAAGTACCGGCCCGACGGGGTTTGTATGGATTTATAGACGAATACGCCACCGATGACGAGCGCGATGAGCACGAATGCGCCGTAATTCACCAGGAGATTCGAAAGTCCGATGACGATTTGTGTATACAAAGGAATTTCCTGACCGGAATCCAGGAGAATCTTGCTTACGTTCGGAATAACGAGCGTAAGCATGAGCGTCATCACCACAAAGAACGTCACGACGACGAATGCCGGGTAGATGAGCGCATTCTGCGCCTTGTTCATCACTTCGTAGGTACGGTCAAGGTAGTCGGCGAGATAGCCGAAGATTTCGGAGAGTTTTCCCGACTCCTCACCGCTCCGTACCATATTGACGTAAAAGTTGGTGAAAACTTTCGGATGGCGCGCAAGCGCTTTTGAAATCGGGCTTCCGCCCTGCAGGTCGTCTGCTACTTGGGTGAGGATTTCAGCGAGGTATTTATTTTCGACTTCTGACGCAAGTAAGCGAAACACCCGGAGCGCAGACACCTGTGCCTCGAATAACGTCGCAATCTGACGCGAGAGGATGACGATGTCCTTGTTTGATACCGACTTCAAAAAACCAAACTCGAGCGAAAGCAAAGACTTCGTCGTCGCAGGCTCAATAGATGAGACGATGAGCCCGCGACGCTGGAGCGTGGAAACGGCAATGTCCATCGAGAGCGCCTCGACCGTCCCCGTCCTCTCGTGGGAATCCTTATCGAGCGCTTTGTAGTTGAAAAGCATGTCCCTAGATTATCGCATGCTCTACATCCTCCATATCCCCTATACGGGGATTGTTTACTGGAAAAGAATCTCTAACCTGAAAAATCTTCAGATGCGAGGCGCGGGAAATTCAGCGAGTGAGCCGTACAGATAGTACGGTGAATGAGCTGAATGGGACCCGTAACGAAGCAGGTGGAGATTTTGCTGTTAGAGATAGCGTTCGAAGGTTTTCTGGTCGGAAGCTCGTTCGTATGCGTCTTCTACAGTGACTTCGCCCCGACGCACCAATTCCGCAAGCGACCTATCCATATCTATCATGCCGTCCTGGCTTGAGGTCTGCACGACCGTGCCGATTTCATGCGTGCGCGCTTCGCGGATAAGGTTTGAGATGGCGCTGTTGTTTATGAGAAGCTCATACGCCGGCACGAGTCCGCCTGCAATACGCGGTACGAGGCGCTGGGAAAAGATACCTGCGAGAGAACCTGCGAGCTGTACACGCACCTGGTCCTGCTGGGTCGAGGGGAACATGTCGATGATACGGTCGATGGTCTGTGCCGCATTGTTCGTGTGGAGCGTTGAAAGCACGAGATGGCCGGTTTCTGCCGCCGTCACCGCGCTTGAGATAGTCTCGTAGTTACGCATTTCGCCCACCATGATGACGTCCACGTCTTCGCGGAACGCGGCGTTGAGCGCCTGATGGAAGTCCGGAGTGTCGATATGTACTTCGCGCTGGTGGATGAGCGACTTCTTCTGCTCGAAGAGATATTCGATAGGGTCCTCGATGGTCACGATATGCTCGGCGCGGGTTTCGTTGATGCGGTCTATCATCGCCGCAAGCGTGGTGGACTTCCCCTGCCCTACCGGACCGACGACGAGAAAGAACCCTTGCTGACGCTGGGTGAATACTTCGAGCACCGGCGGCAGATTGAGTGCGGCAAACGAGCGGATTTCCTTCGGAATGAGTCGCATCGCAATAGCGATGTTGTTTCCGCTTCGGAACCCGTTTACACGGAAGCGGTTCTTGTCGGTATGTTCGTGTGAAAAGTCCACTGATTGCTCTTTGAGAAACCCGTCCCATCGCTCAGCAGGAAGCATGAGTTTCAAAATCGCTTCGGTGTCCGATGGAGTCAGTACGTCTTTTTGTAACAGAGGCACGAGCGCGCCTGACACACGAATAATAGGAGGAGACCCTGCTGAGATATGGAGGTCCGAACCACCCTCGGCAACGACCGTATCAAGAAGCCCGCTTATGGTTTCTTTCGTAGGAGTACTCATGCGGGCTTTTCTATGATGGAAATGGTTTCCGTGTATACCTCCGAAGGAATCGCGGAAGCCTTTATGATGTACCCTGCGGCACCGAGTTCCTTTGCTTTATCAAGGTCCGTATCCTGCCCTTGGTTTGAAAGTATGATGACCTTAGTCTGTGGCGCGAGATTTTCCCGGCGCATGGTTTCAAGCAGTTCGAATCCGGTCATGCCCGGCATCACCACGTCTATCAGCATCGCTTCCGGGAGCGGGTCTTTGCGGAGCGCCGCAAGCACCTCTTCCCCGCTTTGAAACGCGGTCACGTCGTGACCCGCATTCTTAAACTTGATTGCATACATATCGAGCAGAAAACGATCGTCGTCAACAAGGTATAAGCGGTGATTTGCCATAAGTGGGTTATACGACTGGTGGTTCTTCTTCGTCTGCAAGCAGGGCTCCTCCGAGGGTATTTACTTCCTCGAACGGAATTTCGCCGGCGAGTGCCTTAATAATACCATCCTCCCGCATGGTAAGCATGCCTTCGGCACGCGCCGCGGCATATACTTTTTCCGCTATCGGCTCGGTAAGCACTACGTGTTCCAGGCTCTTGGTCATACGCATGATTTCAAATACACCCACGCGACCGCGAGTGCCGTTTGGGCAGTCCGGAGTCGGAATGGCCCGATAGAGTTTTTTAAACTCCGGTATTTTTTTCTTATATTCGGCCGGCAAATCCTCAAAATCCTTCTCTAAGAGAAGCTTGATACTGTCGGTTATGGCAAACTCCTCGCCCGCTCCGGGACAGAGCTTGCGTACCAACCGTTGGCCGATGGCTGCGACTAACGTAGGCGCGATAAGGAATGGGTCGATACCCATATCAACAAGACGCGGAATCACGCCCGCCGCCGTGTTCGTATGGATAGTGGAAAACACGAGATGGCCGGTAAGTGCCGCCTGGATGGCAAGCTGAGCGGTTTCCTTGTCGCGGATTTCACCGACCATGATGACATCCGGGTCCTGACGAAGAATGGAGCGGAGTCCCGCGGCGAATGTATAGCCTATTTCCGGATGCACCTGCGATTGGGCGACCTGGGGAATTTCATACTCCACCGGATCTTCGATGGAAACGACGTTCTGCGTTTCGCGGTCAAGCTCGGAGAGCATCGCGAACAAGGTCGTCGATTTTCCCGAACCGGTAGGGCCTGAGATAAGGACGATTCCGTACGGGGCGCGCACGATATCACGAAGCGTAGCAAGGTCATCTTTTGAAAGACCGACATTGTCCAGTGTCGCAACCGATTTCGCACGGTCAAGAATACGCATCACGACCTTTTCCCCCATTTCTGTCGGGAACGTCGATACGCGGAAGTCGATGCGACGTCCTTCAACCGTAGCGGAGAAGCGGCCGTCCTGCGGTTTGCGCTTCTCATCAAGTCGCATCTGACAGAGAATCTTTATGCGTGCCACTACCGCGGAGTGTACTTTCGCCGGGAGTTCGAGAGACGTATGAAGCTCGCCGTCCATGCGGAAGCGCACGCGCGTTTTTTCAAGCGTCGGCTCGACATGGATGTCGGACGCCCCGCCTTCTACCGCATACCGAAGCATGGTCGCCACGATTTTCGTAACCGGCGCGTCCGCTTTGATGCGCTCTTCGGTCATGCCCTTCCCTTCCTCCTCTTCCTGTTTCCGTTTTAACAGCACGTCGTCAAGCGACGTCTCAAGCTCCGAGAGCGCTTCACCCACTTCCCCTGACAAGTTCTTATATTCGTCGAGTACGCGGTTAAAGTCGGTTTCGCTGATGATGTACGTCTTATACGGCATCCCCGCCTTCGTCGAGATGAACTGGAGCGCATCAAGTGCCTCGATATCGTCCGGGTCCGTGACCCCTACCTCAAGCGCGTTTTCAGCTACGCCGATAGGAGCGAACCGGTAATGGCGTGCGGATTCTTCCGGGATGTGTTCGAGACCGGTGTGACTTACGGGACCCGGCGGCAATATGCGGCTCGGTATGTTGTAGTACTCGCTCGCCGTTTTTACTATTTGTTCTGCGGTTATGCCGCGTTTTATGAGTGCCGCTTCAACCGAGGTTCCGTCTCTGCGCGCTTCGCTCTCGACGAGCGCAACGTCAGTTCCCTTGAGGAGATTTTTTTTCACCAAGAGCGGGAGTATGTTCATAGGAAGTCAGTCATGCGTCATTTCGTACCTATGCAGTATTATTGCACATCCTGTACGCAGATCGGGTATGAAATACACGCCGTGCGCGGCTTATTTGATTCCTGGAAGCGGAGAAAATGGATCGGTACGACCGGATGGTTCCGGTATGACCGCGGTACGGATATCGCGCAGTCCCACGAAGCGCGGGTCGAGCAGGATGGAGGTATCAAATGCGACCGGGTCGATTTTTGCCGTGAGCGTAATGAACGTAAGTTCCGCTTCGCTTGCTGGGGCACCGATTCCTGCGACACCTGGACCCGTGCTTGGACGGAACAAAAGGTACGCGGCCGCGCCAAGTAGGAGAACTCCGAGAACAAGTGCGATACCTGTAGTTTTTGACATAGTGTGTATATTAGCGGAGCCAGTAGATACGGAACGTCATCGTATAGCTATACACGCCCGTACTAGAGTCTTCGATGGCCAAATCGACGAGGTCGAGCGGGCGAAGACTCCACTCGGCTCCCTTCAAAAACGCTTTGAACGAATTATAGTTTCCCGTTGCAGATACGGAAAGATCGAGCGAATCGACGGGACCTGCTGACGCAAGCGAAAGCTTGTCCCCTTCATTTGAGGTCGCGGTGGCTGAGGTGTCGAAATTCGATAGCACTACTCCCGAACGGGAGGCGAGCGAGTTGAGGTCGAGAATCAAGCGTACGTTGTCGACGCCATCGGGGAGAAATGCTTCAATGCGCGCAAGACTTTCGTCCGATATGGAGTCGCGCTGGAGTTTCAGTTCTGTTTCCTTTGCGACAAACTTCTTCGCCGCATCGAGCGCCGCATCATAGCTTTTGATTTCAGTCCGGAGTTCGGCGATACGCCCGCCGTACGTCGGATTGATATAGCCGAAAAATAGGCCGATGGCGATAAGCACGAGCGCGACTGGAATGAGACGGGACATCATGGCGTTGTAGTGGCGGTGCCTGCCTGTGGAGGCGTGAGCCCGACATCGTCTGCCGGGAGTAGTTCCCTGGCTTCAGGGACAAGGGTCAGGAGTTTCGAATCGAGGTCGGCCTCAAGAGAGAACGAGACGCTCTTATTGTCGTTTATCCGGATATCGGAAAAAATCGCGCGCTTAATGCGTTTCTCCCCCGCAAATGCGGATGACTGTGCCGCAAGCGCATTGAACGTGCGCGCCGTACCGTTCATCTGTATCTTAGCCGAGCGGTCTTCAGTTACCGTGAAGGAAAGCGAGTTGAATCGGACGTTCTGGAGCGTGAGGGATTCCAAGAGGTCGAAGAAATTGCTTGCGGAAACGTGGTTGTCGAGCACTCCTTTCGCCGCGGTAAAGCGGTCGCGCGTATGGATAAATTCCTCGACGGTCGCAATATCGATGCTTTCTTGCGCTTTTTGTACTTCTGCCGACTTTGTTTCGCGCACGCTCATAAGATACCGTTCATATCCAAATACCGCACCTGAGGCAAGAATGGAGATACCGAGGATGATAAGGGAAAGTATGAGAAACGTATTTCCGCCCGACTGCGTAAAGCGCGCGCCGACACGCACCGGCTGCTTCGGTACGAAAGAAGTG
>JALHPI010000014.1:10370-16144 GCA_022842585.1 Minisyncoccota bacterium
GGAGCCACGTGGTAAGTATACGTTTAGCACGCCTCTTATACGAGGCGCTTTATACACAGGGCCTAGTTCAATTCTTCCAACTTGCGTAGCGCAAGCCCCACCGCAACCGCAAACTCCGGGCCGATTTCCTGAAGTACCGGACGCATGAACGCGGGGGCCGATGTTTTTGCAAATGGATCCGCCACATGCACGTCGATTGAGAAGAATGATTTCGCGTACGCAGCCAAATCCTTGGTCACTCCCCCGCCACCGGTAAGGATAAGCGCCGACACCGCCTTCTGATGCGCCGTTTCGTATTTCGTAAGCGCACGCTTCGCTTCATCGAAGATGCGGGAAAACACGAGCTCTATCGTTTTCCGTTCATACGAGGCATTGCCGTCGGTAAACCCATGTTCCTTCTTCAAAGACTCCGCTTTCGAAACCTCGAGTCCATGGGCACTTGCGATGGTGCGTGTCACGTCCTGTCCGCCCTGGCGGATATTGTGGGAGAGGGCTACAACTCCGCGCTCCACCACGTACACTTTTGTCGCAGATGCACCTATATCAAGCACCATGACCGGTTTCACCGGCTCGTCCACCACCGAGCGTATCGTGCTGAAAATTTCAATTTCGAAGAAACTCGTTTCAAGCCCCGCTCCCTCGACCACCTTCTGAAGAAGCGTGAGCTCGTCGTTGTGTACCGCTACCAGAAGCACCTGTACGTTTGAAGACGGCGTCCCCCCTTCCGGAATCGCTTCAGGAACGATAAACCAGTCGAGCTGCACTTCCTGCACTGGCACGGGAATGTATTTGCGCGCTTCAAGCGAGATAACCGTCTTTTGTTCTTCGTCGTTTGCACGACGCGGAAGTGACACGAGAGTGAGGAGCGAGCGAGAAAACGGAATGGAGAGTCCTGCATTCTTCGTCGTGACGTTCGCTTCGCGAAGCAAGTCTTTAAGCGTCTCCGCTATCTTGTCCGCAGGCAGGTTTGTCGCCTGGCCCACTTGGCCACCAGCGTACGGGCCAAGCGCTATTTCTCCGTACGTTTCAAGTACTGCCGTACCGCCCTCGCGGCGCAGCTGCACGACTTTAAGCGAAGACGAGCCGACATCCACGCCAATGACGCTTCCCCCTTTTTTATTTCCGAACAGTCCGTCTAAAAATCCCATTGGTAAAAGTGTAGCATGTAGCTATGAATGCCTTGAAGTGGCTTCTTGATGCGGTTTTCCCGCCCCGCCCCACCGAGAGAATGGTAGATACCGCGGCGCCGGAGGAGTTGTATCGATTAGTGAATCCACTTCCTATTGAAACTAGAGGTCTTTCGAGTATCGCACTCCTCCCCTATCGCTCTCCGCTCGTACAGGCGGTCATACAAGAAGCGAAATTCCACGCACATACGCGCGCCCTATACCTGCTTGGGAAGGTGCTCAAGGAATATCTGCTCGAACTCTCTTCTGAAGAAGCCGGTCTTGCGGATTGTATTGTTGTACTTCCCATTCCTCTATCTTCTGCACGCAAGCAGGAGCGTGGACATAATCAGGTAGAACAAGTATGCAGGAATGCTCTTAAGGGGAACACTGAAATACTTTTTGATGTGACTATACTCACTCGCGTACGCGATACCCTTCCCCAAACAACCCTTACCCGAGAAAGACGTCTTGAAAATATGCGAGGTGCATTTTTTGCAACAATGGTGGACCCTTCCGCTACCTACGTCGTCATAGACGACGTCACCACGACCGGAGCAACACTTCAGGATGCGGCGCGCGCACTCACTGAAGCGGGTGCAGTCCATATCATCCCGCTTGCATTGGCGCATTAGGCGCAAAATGGTAATTTAGGTAAATTGCAGCAATGGAGACGTGGCTCTGAATCAGCATGGAATGCGGGTTCAGCCGAGAATACGGGAGTGTCCGGAAGGACACGAAGCCTCGTCTCCGATGTAATACGGAGACGTGGCTGAGTGGTCGAAAGTACCTCACTGCTAACGAGGCAGGGATTAACGTCCCTCGAGGGTTCGAATCCCTCCGTCTCCGCTTGAGTCCGCGAAAGCGGAGACGAGGACGCGTGGGACGCGTCCATGAGGGATTCGAACGCTGAAGGCGCGAGCGATGCGTGCCTGATTCTTATCAGGACACATCCCTCCGTCTCCGCTAATTGTTTTAAATCGCGTCCTTACGGTTTGAGAAATGGATATTCTTCGGAGCTATCCCCGTCTTTGAAAGACGCTTCACGATAAATGCCTGCATGGTCTTTCCATCCTTAAACGTATGCACTTTCTTCCCTTCCCGTATCTTCCACACACCTACCGCATCGAGGACGTCTATCTTATTCAAAACGAGGTGATTCACGCCGTTTAGGTTTATCGCGCGCTCGAGCATGCCGATATCAAGCCAGTTGCACTGGCGCGGGCGCCCAGTCGTCGCGCCGTACTCCTCCCCTGCCGCGCGTATCTGTTTGAAAATTTCTTCCTTCGGTTCGAACTTCTTGTTGCCGACATACGTCTCATACACTTTTGCGACACCCCATACGTCGCGCACGGTGCGTGGAGAAAAACCGTTCATGATGGCCCCACCTGACGTGCAATGGCTTGAAGTGACGAACGGATAGTCGCCCCAGTCGATATCAAGCCCGAAGCCCTGAGCACCTTCACACAGTACCGTAGCCTCTTTCGTGCCGCCTTCAAACTCCGTATACAAGTCGATAAGGAACGGTTTGAGTGACTTTACCGACTCGGCGCGAACTCCCGTGCGGGAAAACTTATCGCGATACGCAGGACCGATGCCGCGCTTCGTGGTGCCTATCTTTTTGTCCGTGCCGTCCTCCTTCTTATGCGCCGCCGTCACGACGTGTGCGTTGTATGCGACGAACAGCTTCCCCTTCACCTTAATGCCATGTTTTTCAAGCTCGCGCATTTCCTGCATCAGCACGCTCGGGTCCACCACGCATCCAGGCCCAATGATGGATTTCACCCCGAAGAATACGCCAACCGGAATCTGATGGGTCACGAACTTCACTCCCTTATGGAAGATGGTGTGGCCTGCGTTTGCTCCCCCGTTGTACCGGAGTATATGCGTGTACTTCTTTTCTCTGCATAAAAAATGGGCCACTTTGCCCTTTCCCGAGTCCCCGTATTGAAGGTCGACGACGATGTCTAATTTAGTCACAACTGCCTTAGTATGTCCTCGTCGCGCAGGCATGGCAAGTGGATTACCGAAGCTCACTTTCCGGAACACTTCCGTTCGGATGAAGCATCCTCGCTTGTGTGTTCCGTCGCTCGCTCCCCCATAGGAATGGGGACCCCAACTAATCCATCCGCTAGAAAACGGATGCGCCGATATCAGAGCGGAATTGGGCGTCTTCAAACGATATCTTCGCCACCCCCGCATACGCATTCGCAAGCGCCTCTGTAAGGTCGGTTCCCGTTGCCGTTACATTCAGTACTCTTCCCCCGTTCGTTCTAAGCACTCCTGCCTCATCCCGTTTCGTACCCGCATGGAACACGACCGTGTGGGCGTCCGATGCATCCCCTACTCCCTGTATTTCTTTTCCTTTTTCATACGCACTTGGATACCCGCCCGAAGCCATAACAACGCATGCGACCGCTCCTTCGTTCCATTCGAGCGAGATTCCGGACAGGTCTCCACGAGCTGATGCAAGAAGTGCGGGAACGATATCGCTTTTCGCCAGAAGCATATAGGACTGCGTCTCCGGGTCGCCGAAGCGCGCATTGAATTCAATAACCATCGGTCCGTACTTTGTCAGCATGATGCCCGGGAACAGGAGTCCTTTGAACGGTCGTCCGCGCTTTTTTAGGGCGGAAAGGAGCGGAAGTACAATACGCTCTTCTATGAGCTTCATCTGTTCCGCCGGAACGATGGGCACGGGCGCGACGGTTCCCATCCCGCCCGTGTTTGGTCCTTCATCATTTTCGTGCGCGCGCTTATGGTCCTTAGACGACGGGAATAAAAGCGCCCGCTCGCCATCAGAGAGTGCATGCGTTGAGATTTCAAGCCCTTCAAGGAACTCTTCAATGATGATACGGCTTCCCGCTTCCCCGTGTACCTTCATGTCCATCATCGAGCGGATTGCTTCCTCAGCTTCCTCCTTCGTTTGTGCGATGATTACACCCTTCCCGAGAGCGAGGCCGTCGGCCTTCAGCACGTAGGGAGGCTGTTGTGTTTTAAGATACGCGAGTGCCCCTTCCGAAGAAGCGAATACCCGGTGGCGTGCGGTAGGAATCCCCTCTTCCTGCATCACCTGCTTAGCATACGCCTTCGACCATTCTATTTCGGACGCAGCTTTGGTCGGACCGAATACGAGAATATGTTCTTTCTCAAGAAAATCTACGATGCCGTCAGCAAGCAAATCGTCGGGCCCCACGACGACGAACTCTATAGCGTGCTCATGACAAAACGCCGCGACTGCGGCGTGATTCTTACTATCAAGCACTACGTTCTCCCCCACCTCCGCCGTGCCTGCGTTCCCTGGGGCTATATATACTTTTTCAACTTGCGGAGACTGCGCAATCTTCCACGAAAGCGCATGCTCGCGGCCTCCACTACCGAGAACCAGAACATTCATATACGCAATACTAGCAACGAATCATCTTCGGTACTAACTGATATGATATATCATATCAGTTAGTACCGAGCGCTTTGGCGATTGTCGGGACGACGCGTGCATCAAGAACCTCCGGAACAATGGAATCTACTGAAGGGGTTTCCACGAGTGCGGCAAGTGCAGAAGCCGCACGAAGCTTCATGTCCGTTGTTATTCTCGTCACGCCAGCATCAAGCGCACCGCGAAACACTCCCGGGAACACGAGTGCATTGTTTATCTGGTTCGGGAAATCGGAGCGTCCGGTGGCGACGACTGCGGCACCTCCCTTTTTTGCATCCTCGGGAAGGATTTCCGGAATCGGATTCGCGAGCGCGAATACGATAGGTCCTTCCGCCATCGATTTGATGTCTTCTTCAGTCAATTTTCCGCCACCTGAAAGACCAATGACAACATCCGCACCCGCAAGCGCATCCTTAAGCGCCCCGGCAAGATTCCGCGGATTCGTGAAGTGCGCGAGTTCAATTTTCATTCCAGAGAGGTCGGGACGCGCCTTATGAATGATGCCTGTGCGGTCAGTCACGACGATGTCCTCGACACCATATTCGTTCAGAAGCATGGCAGTAGCGGCTCCTGCTGCTCCTGCACCGACAAGTACGACGCGCAATTGCTTCATGTCCTTCCCTACCGCTTTTGCCGCATTAATGAGACCAGCGAGTACGACGATTGCGGTCCCGTGCTGATCGTCATGCATCACCGGGATGTCGAGCTTTTCTATGAGCCTTCGTTCGATTTCAAAACATGCCGGAGCGGCGATATCCTCCAGGTTTATACCGCCGAACGATGGTGCTATCGCGAGCACGGTCTCGATTATTTTTTCCGTATCCTGCGTATCAAGGACGATAGGCCACGCATCTATGTCAGCGAGCTGTTTAAATATGAGCGCCTTCCCTTCCATGACCGGGAGTGCGCCGTAGGGACCGATGTTACCAAGTCCGAGTACGGCCGAGCCGTCGGAAACTACGGCAACGCTGTTCGCCTTTACCGAAAGCGCTCGCGCGTCTTCAGGATGCGCGGCCAAATGAGTAGAGACCGTCCCCACCCCTGGCGTATAGAAAAGCGCGAAATCTTGTTTTGATTTCAATTCAACTTTCGCTTTTGTTTCAATACGGCCACCTACCTTTTTGTACGCTTCGAGAATGTCTTTGGTATCCATCCGCCAATAGTAACAAAGT
>JALHPI010000015.1 GCA_022842585.1 Minisyncoccota bacterium
AGAAAGACATTTCCCTCTACATCAACTCGCCGGGAGGCTCCGTCACTGCAGGTCTCGCCATTCTTGACGCGATGAACCACATCAAGCCTGCAGTCTCCACCGTGGTAGTGGGTATGGCTGCAAGCGCCGCTGCGGTAATTCTCGCCGCCGGAGAAAAGGGTAAGCGTTATGCGCTTCCGAACGCGGAGGTGATGATTCACCAGCCATGGGGTGGTGCACAAGGTCAGGCGACCGATATCGAAATCACCGCAAAGCACATCCTTGCAACGCGTGACCGCTTGAACAAAATTCTTGCGAAAGCGACCGGCCAGACGCTCGCCAAGATTGAAAAGGATGTGGAGCGCGACTACTTCATGACTTCGGACGAGGCAAAGAAGTACGGATTGGTAGACACGGTTTATAAGGGGAAATAAAAACTGCGCAGCAGTTTTACTGGACACTTATGCATGAATTCTGCTGTTGTCTTTCATACAGCAGAATTCAGGCAAAGGGAAAGTAGAAAATTCTCGACAGTAATAAAACCGGCGCGGACAAAAATCCGCGCCGTTTTTGCTCACATGAGCAAAGAGTTAGTTGACCTCCCTCTCCAAGGCTATGATGTAGCCTTGAGATCTGGAATGAAAGATAATCCCAACCATGCGCCATTTTGGTGACAGCTTCTTCATCGCCTCAGTGAGCTCCACTTCGGGCTCAGTGGTGTTGGTTACGACTTTCACGAACTGCCTCTCGAAATCAGCCATCTGCCTCTCCTTCCCTACATAGGGTTCACGAAAATACAATGATACGAACGTTCGCGCAAGTCAAGTAAGCATGGTACAGTCGCTTCGTCAGTACTGAATTAAGCTGTAACGACTGAACCGCTGCGCTGACATTTGATTGATTTTAGGTGCTACTAAAAAATACGTAAGCAGAGAACTGTATGTCCATAAAACTCGTTTTGACGCTCTTGGCCTTCTCCGGCCTCGCCGGCATCGTGCTCGGCTATGTGCTTCGTCTTCTTATCGCGCTCGGCCAGCGCGGGTCTTTGGAATTGGAAGTGAAACAGAAACTGCTTGAAGCGCGTGAGAAGGCTGCACAGATAGAAAAAGAAGCGGAGCAACGTGCAGACCGCATAGAAGCAGAGCGTCTCTCTCCGCTTGAGGAGCGCGAAGAGCGTCTTGAGGAGCGGGAAGACCGGCTTGCAAAGCGCGAAGAATTTCTTGATGAACGCGAACGAACGCTCGTGGATGAGACAGAGCGCGTAAAGGTGCGCGAGAACGAAGCGGCTAACTTGAAACGCGATGCAGAGAACGTACTTAAAGAACGACGCGCAGAACTCGTACGCATTGGGCATTTCTCAGAAAAGGAAGCGCGCGAGCGTTTGATAAAGGAGGTAGAGGCAGTAGAAGAAGAGGCTACCCTTACCCGTATCCAGAAGCTTGAAGCACACGGTCGCGAGCGACTTGAAGAGAAAGCGCGCGGAATCCTCATGTCCGTCATTCATCGTCTCGGAAATGCGGTGAATGCAGAAGTGATGACCCTTTCCCTCTCCATTCCTTCTGAAGAAATTAAAGGAAAGGTCATCGGCAAGGAAGGGCGCAATATCAAAGCATTCGAGCGTGCGACCGGTGTGGACGTCATCATTGATGATGCCCCCGACAAGATAACCCTCTCATCCTTTGACCCGCTCCGGCGCCACATCGCAAAGCTTGCGCTTGAACGCCTCATCGCTGACGGACGTATCCAGCCGGCAAAGATTGAGGAAGTGGTGGAAAAGGCGAAGCAGGAAGTAGACGAGACCGTAAAGCAGAAGGGTGAACAGGCAGCATACGAGATAGGCATCGTGGGACTCGACCCGCGCCTCACTACCCTTCTTGGTCGCCTCCACTTCCGCACAAGCTTCGGACAAAACGTGCTCCAGCACTCTATCGAGATGGCACATATCGCCGGCATGCTCGCCGAAGAACTTGGAGCGGATGTGCAGATTGCAAAAGCCGGCGCTCTCTTACACGACATCGGAAAAGCAGTGGACCATGAGGTGCAGGGCACGCACGTAGAAATTGGTCGCAGACTGCTTGAAAAGTTCAGTGTAGATAAGCGCGTCATACAGGCGATGCAGTCGCATCACGAAGAGTATCCGTATGAAACGCCGGAATCCATCATCGTGCAGGTGGCTGACGCCATCTCCGCTGGTCGCCCCGGTGCGCGCCGCGACACGGTAGAGCGCTATCTTGAACGCCTTGGGGATTTGGAACGCCTTGCGATGAGCTTTGAGGGCGTAGAGAAGGTGTATGCGATACAGGCAGGACGCGAAATACGCATCTTCGTAAATCCGGGCAAGGTATCCGACCTCGCGATGCATAAGATGGCGCGCGAAATCGCAAAGCGCGTGCAGGAAGAGCTGAAATATCCGGGAGAAATCAAGGTAAACATCATCCGCGAGAACCGCGTTGTTGAATTTGCGCGATAATCCCTTTCCCCGCGTAGGAAGATGAGCGGTGAGGAGAGAATGCTTCCATTCTCACGCTCACCCTTCCTACGGAGGGAAAGAGAGACGAGTGCGCGACCAAGCGCACTCGTCTCGTAACCAGTTAAACGCGTCGCAGACGCGCCGTCGCGTGTTCAAACGCGATGGCGGCTGCGGCCGCGTCAAACATAGGGTGGTGTGCCACCCCGTCGAACGGCACGGCGAGGCCGTGCCGTTCAATATATTTGTCTACTGACGCTGGGTCTTCACCAAGCGTCAGTAGAAGAGTGGCGACATCGTGAAGGGCCGGATAGGGCCCTTCGAAGGAGCGCGACACCACATCGCGCTCCACGCATCGACGGAAAAGTCCGGACTCAACCGGACTTCCGCAGTGGGCGATGACCACTGCGTTGGCCTTCTGGCTCTGCCAGAAGGCCCAGAAGGCCTCCTCGAGCTCTTCGCTCGAGGAGTGAGAAACGTCCATACCGGCTAAAGCCGGCAGAACGTTACTCCGGACCCACTCGTTTCCTACGAGTGAGTCGGGCACACGCCCTTCAAAGCGCGTTACTTCGCGACCGTCCTCACGGACGGTCACAGCAATAGCGAATGCGGGGCCATACAGGCCATCCACTTCCGCATCAAGTGAGAAAATCCTCATCGGATACTCCCGAGCGTTCAGGTCGCCATCCTCGTGCTCTAAAGCCGCACGATGCTCTAGGGTTTCCCCTTTCTCGAAACGGAAGAAGTTCCGTACCGAAAAAGAGAGACGAGCGCGCGACCAAGCACGCTCGTCTCTATAACCTAAGACCAGCCCCAGTTCAACTGAGGTTTTCCTCCTTTTATAAGAAGGAGTGGGGCGGGATTTTCATCCCAGTCCCACCCGAATTGTTTCCGGCGGGGAACTCCGACCAGGAATGTTTTTTCCTCCTCCACTCGTATAAAACGAGTGGAGGAGAGTAGTTCGACCAACTGCAAAAGCAGTTGTTCGCGCGCGGAGCGAATGCTCTGCGCTTCTTTTTGACATAATCCAGGCGTCGTAGCCTGGCTTAAGTTGCCGAATTGAGGACATCCGGTTGAACGGACTTCCTCTAGCAATCGGGCGAGCGAGCCCGGTCCTTTATCGGCCAGACGGACTTCTAAGTCCTTCTGGGAAATTTTCGGCAGGTAGTCCCGCCGGAAACCGAAGTTTGAATTTTTTGGCACTTCATGTGCCACTGGGTAGTCTTTCATTTCGCTCTCCATGGCGAAACAGTGCGCAGCCCGCGCACGAGGGTTCTTTGGGCTTTCGCCCCTTAGCACTTTTTGCGCAAAAAATGCTAAGGGGCGGTACGAGCCTCATACTCATACCAGCCTTTCTCTATTCATATGTCAAAGGTTGTCTGCTCTTCCGCTCTGTAGCGGATAGCGAGGACATTTGAAGCGACAAGGGGTGGTTTAGTTCCCTTCTCGCCTCCCGATTTCCTCACTAAATGGAAGACGGTTGAGTGCTTTTTGCGAGACCCGATCGAAAGCGTGGAGCAATCTTCTCGAAGTCCGCACACCCAGTTCCACGTAATGAACTGACTGTCGCTACTATACGCCAAAGTTTACATATTGTCAATAATATTATACAAAAATATAAACATGCTGTCTTGAAATGTGCCTTTATTTATATAGTTATTTACATATAAGCCTTGTATTTGTCATAAAAGTATGACAATATGTAATTTACATGGAACCCCTATCTTTTACAGAGCACCTAAAGCAAGCTGGACTTACTGAAGACCAAGCACGCCTGTATGAATCGCTGGTAGAGCGTGGCCCCTCTCCAGCAAGCCTCGCAGCTCGAAAAGCAGGCCTTTCACGCACCCTTGCCTATAAAATACTCAGCGAGCTTGAGGTGCTTGGACTCGTCAGCAAGCAGGAAGAGGCGGGAAAAGTTACCCTCTTTACGGCAAGTCACCCACTCGCGCTTAAAGAAATGGCAGAACGGAAGGAACGCGAAGCGAAGGATGCTCTGAGCGCACTCGAAGGAGTCATGGGTGCAATGACGAGTGCCTATAACCTTGCCGGTGGAAAGCCGGGGGTGGAGTTTTATGAAGGAGAAGAAGGAATACGAAAAGTCATTATGGATACCCTTAAAAGCAAGAGCGAGCTGCTTTCTTATGCGGATATAGAGGCGGTAGGACGCTACGCAAAACCGCTTAACGACGAGTATGTTGCGCTTCGTAAGCATCGGAATATCAAGAAACGTATGCTGGTGCTAGAAACACCTACTAGTCGTGCTTTTTACGGAAATAAAAATCCTGACATTACCGACGTGCGCTTTATCAAAGCTCCTGCCGAGCCCTTTGGAAGCGTGATGCATATTTATGACGGCAAAATCTCCTACCTCACCCTCTCTGAAGAACGCCTGCTTGGCGTCATTATCCATGACGAGCACATATTCCGCACGCATAAGTATCTCTTTGAGTTTGCATGGGAACACTCAAACACTACGCAGAAGAGACCGATTCCGACGACACCTGGCTAGGCGCCATAAGAAGTTCGTAGAGCGGGATTTTACTTTCATCGCTTGAAGTGGTTTCACCAATTATGACAAACCCCCATAAACGATACTTGTCCACCATGGGACTATCCTTTCGTACATGCGCTTTAATAGGTATGCCGCGTTTTTTCATTTGCTCAAACGAAGCTTCAAACAACGCTTCTCCTAATTTTCCGTTTCCATAGGCGCGATCTACGTTAAACCCGCCCGCATACAGTTCTATAAGGTCTCCTCTCTCATTGCGTTTTTCATCAAACCGAATCATGCCTATGAGCGCATCTGCATGTTTCATAAGATAGAACGTACTAGCTGAAGACTTAGCGACTTCGTTATTTGCGTCTATAAGCCGAGCAATATACGATGGGTCTTCGTCACTGTGCGCTTTTTGATAGAGCGCAGCCATGTCCATTCGTTCTTCGGGCGTTAGGTTTAAGCTTGGCACAGATTTAAAAGATAGGGACGCGGATTCTGGAATGGTTGCGAGCGAAAGTTCTCCGCGCTCCCGCAGCAATCGGAAAGAAAAAGCAAAAATAGCCGCGTCCCCTAACACGGCAGACACCCCATCATTCTCTGCATATCCTGACATGCACGCCTGAAGAGTTTCTTTTGCACGTATCACGAGGCGCCTAGTACATTCTTCAGCGACAGAGGAGTGGGCAGATCCAAATATTTCTAACAGCTGTCCTTTGAGGCGTGCAATGGTGGCAGCGAGCGCTCCAATATCTTCGATTACGGAAGCAACGCGTTCGGGGTGCTCATGTGCGAAAGAAAAGAACGCCTGCTGTAAAGAGACATCGTCTCCAATAAGGAGAAATGTGCGGGTGAAATCCATACCATGCTGCAATACCAGTGTTTCCACTTCACGTACGCTCTCAATATCAGCCTCTTCGAGGAACGAAAGAAAGTTGGACTGCTCGTAGAGCGTCAACGATGCAATATCGTCACCAAACTCGCGTACGAGCTTTTCACGCATGCTAAAACTTGAAAGATACCGATATAACTCGCATCGTGCCGATGTGCCGGATCCGTCAGGGAATACGGCCTCCATAAAGGTTTTTTCCGAAAGTGGTAGAGGGAGAGAATCGTGGGCATGTATCTCTTGGAGTATCTTAAAATTATGCTCCAGAATGTCAGCGCGTACTGTTGGATGTAGCGCTTCAAGTGGTATGCGCGAAAAATCAAAGTAGAATGGTTGACCGTCTTGCTTACAGTCATCATACAGATTCCAAAGATCCTGCAACTTTCGTAACCCCAGTGACGGATGGGCGTTTTCGGGAAGTGGTATGGCCAGAGAGTCATAAATCCAGTCATATTCAGAATCATTCTTGGCTATAAGCATTTCATCTTCATTTCTCTGTGCATGGTACCGCTCATGGTTTGGCGCCGGATATGCTTGCACCAACTGTCCATGTATATAGAGCCCTATGTATCCTTCTGCAAGGGGCACAAGCATATGTGCAATTGAGTGCCCAGTATAGAGATTAAGCTCTCGCCGTAGGAAAAATGACTGATAGAGCAAGCGGCTGGAGAAAATAGTTTCATCGCTTGCGCCTCCTGGGCTACCTGAGTGCGCACCTTCCTTGGTGCCCCACAAATTGAAACTCTCAAGAGCGTCTTCAATGTGCATTGCAAGGAGATAATTAGTCTCCTCTTTTGGCCAAGAGTGCAGTAGCATCTGCAGCTCGTTATCGAGCGTTGGCTGGCCATGCTGTGCAAACACCTCAAGTTCATAAGATTGTGGAAGGTCTGGAGTGAGGTTGTGCTCTGAACGCGCAAAGAGTACACAAAAATCGAGAAAATGATGCAGCTGTGCTCGGTGCTCCGGATTTGATTCTTGTGCCAGTTGCTTGATTTGCTCGAGAAGCGCAGACACATCATACGCCTTACATAACGTAAGGGTTAATGCAGGGTCAAATGCTGACACTTGGATGTCATGCGCAAGAGTGCGTAAAGACTCAGTGTCCTCTAATGTTAATGCATCTCGTCCTTTGAGTTCCTTCAGAAGCTCCTGCTCGCGGTCCAACCCCTTAGACTTCGGGTAATTCTCAAAGGATGTGCCCATACAAGTAGTTACGTATAGTATACCCGTATACAGCACTACGGATAACGACACTATCCCCGATATTTGACAAGGGCTATTGCGTAAAACGGCGTACTTCCTATACTTTACCTAAACCCACTGCCCTCTCGGCCGCGGGATTAGAAGATAAAGAACTACTATGAATAAAGCAGACATCGTCTCGAAAGTGCAGGCAACGCTCGGCGGCACGAAAGCAGATGCGGAACGCGCGGTCGAGACTTTTATCGACTGTGTGACTGCAGGACTTAAGGGAGGTGACGAAGTTTCGGTCGCAGGACTCGGTATCTTCGTTGCAAAGGCTCGTCCAGCGCGCACAGGACGCAATCCTCGCACCGGTGAGACCATCCGCATTGCGGCTACCCGCACGCCGAAGTTCCGCCCAGCAAAAGCATTGAAGGATGCGGTGAAGTAAAACCTTACTCGTTTCTTTAGTAAAAACCGCCCAAGTGGGCGGTTTTTGCGTTTAGTATCTTCTAGCGGTAATTGACACTAAGTATAAATACGATATAATATAAATCTGTTCAACTGGGGTACTTTGCCATGGCACGAACGCCAACACCACACCGTCCTAGCGGATGGGGTCAGTTCTTCTTAGGATTCGTCAGAACACCGAGACGTCTGATGTATACGGCACTTGGAGTACTCGTACTCTTCGTGCTCGTGTATCCGTACGGCGCGGCACTCGCGCTCGGGTATGTCTGGAACAATGTTCTCCTCATGCTGCTGCCGTCACTCATACTGATAGGCGCAGTCCTCTGGGGGTTCAAACTAATGTTCCGGCCGTTTCTGCCGAAGAAAAAGAAGAAAGGAGACCACTGAACACGCGGCTCGCCTTTACCAAGGCGAGCCGCAACTACATTTATGCGGACAAACGTTCAGCCACGACAAAGCTCGTGTAGTTGAACTTTAGGTCCTGTATGGATTCTTCTATGATTTCAAGGCCGTAGAGTTCTGCCGCGGCTTTAGCCGCTATGACTGCAGTAGTGTTCGGGAGCGTGCCATTTCCGAGGTCCTCGGCCGCTTTTGCCGTATCAGCGTACTCCTGCAAATCAACACCTACCCATTTCCGCTTCAGGTACATCCGGCACTGCTTCAGTGCTTGGTCATGGGAGGTAATGGCAGTGATGTGGTCCGCGTTTACACCTTTGGCCACCATGAGGTTCTGATGCACGTCTATCTCAAACATCTTCTTCACCTGAAACCGGTGCTTCGCCATCGCATGCACGGCTTCTATCACGATACCGCCATTACTGTTCTCTATCGGGAAGATACCGAGGTCCGACTGCCCTGCTTCAAGTGAGGAGAGTACCTTTTCCGCGGAGACGAGGTACTGGATTTCGACTCCTTCGAGCTTTTCCGTCTCTATATATTTTCGTGCCGCCTCTTCGGAGAAACTGCCCCGTGCACCCATAATGCCGATTTTCATAGTTATGCGATTTTTCTTATGACGAGCCGCCAGTGCTCGGCATTCATTGGTGCAAAATCAATTTCTATATTCTTTGTATCCAGGGCCTGTATAGCCTCTGCTATTTTTTTACCTTGGTGTGGTGCCAGCTCACCTGTAGCAGATATGATAGGTGCGCAACGGATTTCTCCACCAACTTTTGTAACTCGAATCATTTCCCTCAAGGCAACTATGCGTCGGTCTTGCATTTCTCTGTCTTCTTTCTCGAAATCCCATTCAGTATCTGGATCTCGCGGTACAAATGTATCCGAAGCGATATTTGGAATTGCTGCATGTGAAACTACCAAGTCAAAAGAATTATCTGGAAACGGCATCGATGCGGCGTCTGCATTTACTATGACGGTACCCGTTTCTGCAATCCTCGCCATATCCTCTGCATCAGGCAGAGTGCCGTTATCTATTCCTATAGCTTCTTTAGCGCCTTGTTCTTTTGCAAAACGAATAAATACCCCACGGCCCGCCCCTACGTCTAGAACCTCTTGCCCAAAAAGCTGATGGGGGTTGAGACCGAGATTCCGCATATATTCTTTCGGCGTTTCTATTTCCCGGCTCTCCTTAGTAGGTAGTGATTCACTCATATCTCCTCTATACTAGCTTTTTCAGATTGCTTTTCATACTATGCATTTTCGACTCAACGCTACTACACGAGAGGCCACAAATTCCGGAATACTTCCCGCTGGTCGTGGGCAAGCCGCTTGTCATGTATTTCAAATAAATAAAAAGGGTGTGTGCGTGTGTTGACCATCACCAGGTAGTCTCCTATCACCCACGTCGTGGAATTAAAGTTAGTTGCTTCTCCCCAGAACTTAATTTCGCGACGACTCCCGATCTTAGGTCCAAATTGCACCTCTACCTCGGCTCGGTTACTCAGAAATTTCAAGTCTACATCTTTAGGAAATCGTTCCCAGTACCACAGTATCCAATCACTATAGTGCTCGACAAACGTATGGTCCTGAAACCCCCACCAACTCGTTTCTTTTGTGTCATGCATACTTTTGTCCCAAACCGTTATCTGCTGATGGAGAAAGTCATTAATCTTTGCCTCTTCAATGAAACGAACCGTAGGAACTGGATACGTCGAGCTCGCCGACAGTGTAGTAAGTTCGGTTGCTAGCTTTTTATAGAGTTTTTCCCGTTCTAAAATCAGTCGTTTATCTACTTCGGTGAGCGCCAAGACTTCAGAGGGTGAAGCGAGTCGAAACGTGCGCGGACGTCTGGACGTATCTTCCACCAACAATCCTTTCTCTACCAATCCTCGGGCAATACTGTATGCCGTCGTTCGCTTTATAGCGGCCGACTTACCGAAGACAGCCGGCGTTCCCGACCCTAATTCGGAAATACTACGGTATATCTTTATCTCGCTTTGATTAAGACCGAGAGATTTAAGTAGAGATTCTTCCATAAGGAGATGGTATTTTGTTGTCAAAAATTTGTCAACATTTGTCCGACATTTATTGACGTATCTCTATCTTTGTCCCATAGTTGCCGACGGAGCAAACAGGGAGTCCTCCACATGGACATTCGTCGTAACCCCGAAATCGATCTTTTCGTTGTGCTTGCCTATGAGACGCTTCGGGCCCCAAAGCCCGATGGCAGTCGCTATGACAAGCTCCATACCGTCTGGAACGGTTTCAACAAGGCATTCCGGCAGATTTTCCCCGGGGTCGACCCGGTGAAGTACTGCCAGCTTTTGGCTGACGAGGGCTGCGTGCAGACCTCGCCGGCAAAAGGCGGTGCGTTTTTGAAACCCAGTCCACGCTTCATACTTGAAGCGCAGGCAGGACAGGAGGAGCTTGGTGTACGACTGCTCCGTTATCTCGAAGGTATCGCGCCCACCGACAACGGTGTGACGTGTTGCTGCGGGAAGACGGATGCGGGCAAGCGCTTGGAAGAGTTAGGTTTTTAGGGAGGCGGCCTGGGGTGATTTGAAAGAATCACCCCTCCGATTCAGGCACTGAACGTTTCGGTGTCTGATAGGAGATTGTTCTATGTCAAAGTTCGATCGTTGGTGCGTATATCTTTTTTCTTTCTGCGTTTCTATCACCGCAGTCCGTGCAATCGCACGATACTGCATGGAAACGTACGAGAGTGTCTCTCAGATACTCGCGGTAATTCTCGTGCTTGGTTTAGTGATGTTCCTTATCGTAGGGGTCGCTGAGCTAGTCGCGTGGGTCGTACGGAAGAGATAGGAGGTGCGCTGAGGCGATTCGCAAGAATCGTCTCTCCCATTCAGGCCCGGAAATGCTTCCGTGCCTGATAGGAGAACAGCCATGTTCAACGGGAATAAGTTGGTCCTCGACCTGACAAACATCGTGAAAGAAAGCGATATCGGCGATGGTGTCCTGCTCCTCTTTGTCACTCTCGTCGAGGGTGACACGGAGACCACCTTCGCCATAACGAAAAGCCACGGTGAAGTCCGGCACGATTTTCTCCCCGACCCTGACGACCCCCTAACAGGAACCGCGTAAGCGGTTCCTTTCTATTTGAAATACTTCTTCTGTTTTAGCTTTTCCGGAAGGTAGCTCTCCGTATCGTATTTTTTATAACCTTTTCCGTACCCCTCGTCTTTCATGAGCTTGGTCGGCGCATTCCGTATATGCTTAGGGACCGGAAGATTCCCTGTCGCTTTCACGTCAGCCTGCGCCTCACGCAAAGCATCATACGAAGAGCGGTCCTTAGAGGCGTTTGCGAGGTATGCAACGCCGTGCGCGAGATTTATGGCGCACTCGGGGTAGCCAATGGTCTCACAGGCGCGGAATACCGCATTTGCGACCACGAGCGCAGTAGGTTGCGCGAGCCCTATGTCTTCTGACGCAAAGATGACCATTCTGCGCGCGATAAAGAGCGGGTCTTCTCCGGCTTCGGTCATCCGCGCTAGGTAATACATGGCTGCATCAGGCTGACTGGCGCGCATGCTCTTTATGAATGCACTGATGGTGTCGTAGTGCTCGTCGCCCTTCTTGTCATAACGTAGATGCGAGGATTCCTCTGCTTTGTTTAAATTTTCAATCGTAACGTCTCCATAGAGTTTCTGTACACCCTCAAGCATGGTGAGCGCTTTGCGCGCATCCCCGTTGGCGTACCCCATAAGCCAGTCGAAGCTTCCCTTCCCTAGTTTTATTTTGGTCCGCTTCACTATTGCTTTAAGCGATTCTTCGGACAGAGGTTCAAGTACGAACACGCGACAGCGGGAAAGAAGTGCGGGGACAACTTCAAAGCTCGGATTCTCCGTCGTTGCTCCTATGAGCGTGAGTTCCCCGCTCTCTACGTACGGCAGAAGAAAATCCTGCTGGCTTTTATTGAAACGATGTATCTCGTCGAGAAAGAGTACCTTCGGTTTCCCAAGTGCGAGCTTCCCCGCCCTTCCTGAGTCCCCCACTATGTTTCGAATATCATCCTTCCCTGCTGAGACCGCGGACAATTCATAGAGCTCAGCATCAAGCGCCTTCGCATAGATGCGCGCTATGGTCGTCTTTCCTGTGCCGGGCGGCCCCCAGAGAATGAAGGAGAACTTATGCTTCTTCTCTATCGCAACGCGAAGCGGTTTCCCTTCCCCTATCAGATGTTCTTGTCCCTCTACTTCACCTAGGTCTTTTGGGCGTATACGGGAAGCGAGCGGTTCCATAGCCCAATGATACTCCTTAGTGTTTTTTTGGGTACACAACTTCCCTTACGAAAGAACCCGCGCCGAAGGCGCGGGTTCTTTCTAATTGTTTTCGAAGATTTTTATATTTCGTCGAGGGCGTCATCTACGAGATCCATGCCTTCGTCGGCGAAATCAATCGCGTCTTCCCATTCTTTGTCATCGAACGCGTCTTCGGCATCATCAAGCGCGTCGCGCGCTTCATCTAGGTACTCATTTGCATCATCAACATTTTCGCCATCGTCTTCTGCTGCATTGATGTCATCCTGTGCGTCATCGATTGCTTCGTCGAGCTCATCGATAGCGTCCTCTGCATCACTCTTGTCCCCGCTGCTGTTGGAATCGAGGTCTGCCTCGGCAAGAGCGTCATCTACGAGGTCCATCCCCTCTTCTGCTGAATCTACGGCATCGTCCCATTCCTCGTCATCAAGCGCTTCTTCAGCGTCATCAAGAGCATCTCGTGCGTCGTCGAGGAGGTCATTTGCATCGTCGACGTCTTTTCCGTCATCTTCTGCGTTATCAATGTCGTCCTGTGCGTCATCGATGGCCTCATCGAGGTCATCTACCGCCTCCTGCGCCTCGTCTTCATCCGCATCATTGTTTCCGCCATCGATTTCATCGAGCGCACGGACAGATGCCGCAGCTGCTTCACGTGCATTATTCCCAGCGGACGAAAGGTCACCATTCAGGAATGCGGTCATCGCGTCAAAGAGCGAATTGCGAGCGTCATCGAGCAGGTCTTCTGCGTCTCCGGTATCGTCTCCATCATCATCCGCGTCTTCATACTTATTCTCTGCAAGACCGTACTTGCGAAGCGCATCGAGGAGCGCGGTGCGCGCAGTTACCACTGCAGAGGTAGCGGCAACGGGAGCAGGGGTAGAAACGGAAGACGGGACAGGCACGCTTCCGCCCCCTACGAGGAGAATTTTGTACTTTGCGCGGGATATAGGGCCAAAGGAACCGCTCGCGCTAATACCATTGGCCTGCTGCCATTTCTTTACGGCTGCCGCAGTGCCTTCGCGATAGAGAGACGTCTCTCCTCCAGGAGCGCCCGGACCGCTTGCGGCTATGACGAATCCGGCGCCATTGAGGTATTTCTGGAGACAGCGCACGTCTTCGCCAGTCACCCCTACCGATAGGTCGCGGGTGAAACCGCAGTCAGATGCGGCGCGCGTTCCTGACGGGAGTGCGACAAATGCGAAAACGAGAGCGAAGAGTGCGGCACCTGCGTATTTGGTAAATGAAGTCATAAGGAAATGCTAATTGATAAATTGCACGGGTATATATAAAAGATAGCATGGGGGAAATGAGGGGGGCGGGGATAGAGACTTTAGAGAAGCCGTATATAAAACAAGCGGATTACTGAGTGCGCGATAACTGTTACTTGCACAGTTGTCCCTCACCCTCGCTCGAACTCCGGTAGAGTGAGGCACTGCAAGGGT
>JALHPI010000016.1 GCA_022842585.1 Minisyncoccota bacterium
ACTCCGGCCCAAAAATTTCTATGATACGTCCGCGCGGGAAGCCGCCGATACCAAGTGCGGCATCAAGCCCGATGGAACCGGTGGGAACTGACGCGATAGCCGCTACTTTTCCGGCGCCATACGTCATGATGGATTCTTCGCCGAATTTCGTACGGATTTCCTTCAAGGCAAGCTCGATGGATTTATCCTTAGAATTTTTCGGGGCTTCTACACCCGCTTCGATGTCGTCGGTCGGTGCGGATTTCTTTACGGTCTTTTTCTTTGGTGCCATGGAATTACTAGTTAGGGAACGTGTACGGTTCGTTTTTCTGTTATCGTTCTTCCGAAACGGTCGTTTGCGGTAAGGGTAAGTATAGCGCCCCCGGAGGGAAGGGTAAGGGTCTTAAAAAAGCGCCCCGAAGGGTCTATCAGGAGAGGGCCTCCGTTCAAAAATAGGGCCTCAGTGTTATGTGCTACGCCGGATATGGTCACTGCGCCGTTTTCAGAAGTTGTGTAGTTGGTGGGGGAATCTAATGCTATGAAAGGGCCGCGTATAAGAGGAAATGCCTTCACTCCTCCGTACCCGAGCAGTAAGAGAAGTACGATACCGACTAGGATACGGGTCATTGAATACTAAAACTGCCGCTCCTCCGCATCGTCTTCGGAAGATTTCGGCGCACCATTCTGCGAGAGCACGTCGCGAGGGCGTGAGCCGTCGGCGGCGCCGATGACACCCTTTTCTTCAAGGATATCCATGAGGCGTGCCGCACGCGAGTAGCCGATGCGGAGTTTGCGTTGAAGGTAGGAGGTGGAAGCGCGACCCGCTTCTTCTACGGCGGCTTTCGCCTCGGTGTAGAGGTCGTCGTCTACGTCACCTTCAGCGTCTGAAAGCATGATGGCGTCGTTCACTTCGACCGGCTGGCCGTTGTTGCCGTTTCCAAGATCAAGCGCGTTTAAGGAGCCGGCATTGTGCTGCTTGATGTAGCTTACGACCTTTTTCACTTCGCCTTCGCTTATGTATGCCGTCTGAAGACGTACCGGTTTCTGCATATCGCTTGAAAGGTAGAGCATGTCGCCTGCACCCAAGAGGGATTCTGCGCCGCCCTGGTCGAGGATGGTGCGGGAGTCTATCTGACTTGCCACCTGGAGCGCCATGCGGGTAGGGACGTTCGCTTTAATGAGGCCGGTGATGACATTCACGGAAGGGCGCTGGGTGGAGAGTACGAGGTGGATACCGACTGCGCGCGACATCTGCGCAAGCCGGACGATACCTGCCTCAAGTTCGCGCGGATAGCTTTGCATAATATCGGCGAGCTCGTCGATGACCACGACGATGTACGGCATCGATTCAGGCATATCCGCCACCTTCTTTTTCTTTGCAGGCTCGAAGATAGTCTTATGGTACGAGTCTATGTCGCGCACCTGCTCCGCTTCGAGGATGTTATAGCGGCGTTCCATTTCCTTTGCTGCCCACTTGAGCGCCATGATGGCTTTCTTCGGGTCAGTAATAACCGGAGTCAGAAGGTGGGGGATACCGTTATAGAGGGTGAGCTCGACACGCTTCGGGTCTACCATGATGAAGCGAAGCTGGTTCGGACCATTCCTATAGAGGAGTGAGGTGATGAGTGCGTGTATGGCAACTGATTTTCCGGAACCGGTAGCGCCCGCGACAAGTCCGTGCGGCATCTTTGCGATGTTCACGTAATGCGGCGTGCCGGTAATGTCGCGCCCTACCGCAGCAAGAAGCGGTTTCTCGCTCGCCGACCACTCAGGCGAAGACATGACACCGCCGAGACCCACCATGGCCTTAGCGGCGTTCGGTACCTCGATACCAACGAGGGACTTGCCGGGGATAGGGGCTTCAAGGCGTACCGGGTGTGCCGCAAGGGCAAGCTCGAGGTTTGACTGGAGAGACACTATCTTTGAGAGGCGGACGCCCTCAGCAGGCTTTACCGCATAGCGAGTGACCGTAGGTCCGACTGACACCTCATCCATTTCCACGGAAATGCCGAAGTTTTGGAAGGTGCGCTTGATGACGTTTGCGTTCGCTTTGATGTCGCCACCGGCAGCCTTTCCCTTATCTTCGCCAAGTATGGAAAGGGGAGGAGGATTGTATTCTGCGTCGAAGTTCGGGATGGCGGTTCCGCTCTTATCTATATTGTCGTTGAATACGGTGACGGTTGGCTCGCGCTCAGAAACTACCGGTGCGGTTTTTTCATCCTCCAAGTCTTCCTCGTCTTCGGACTCTTGCTTCGCTCCTCCTTTCGGAAGTTCAGGGAGCTTCACGGTCGCAAGAGCATCTCCGGCTTTCCCGGCTGCATCCATGACTCGATTCATGAGCGCCACGATATCGGTAGCAATGATGAGACCGAGAAGCGCAAGCGCAATCAGGAGTACGACGGCACCGCCCACCCCGAACAAATCGGAGGCGAGGTGGCCTATGAAGGTACCAGCGATACCGCCCAAGTTTTCCGACATGATGCCAAGCAGTGCAAGTATCGATATAAGGATGAGACCGCCGCCAAGAGCGACAAGTGCTGGTACTACGGCTCTGCGCAGCGCAATCAGTACACCGATAGCGACGACCCCAAAGGGAAGAAGAAAAGAAGCAAGGCCGAAGACGTCATGGGTAAAGGAGAAGAGTGCGTCGCCTGCAAGTCCGGCGCTTCCGAAAGAAGCGAGTAGCAAGATGAGTCCGAGCGCGACCAAGAGAATAGAAACGGCCCAGCGCGTAACGCCGTCCGAGCTCGGTTTTTCTTTGCCCTTTTTCGCCTTCATGATTCGCTAATTCTAACACTATCCCCATGAGCATTTTTTAAAAAACTACTCAGGATTCCCCATACAAAATGCTAAGCCGCATGTATCTTGCAAATTGAGCGCAGAACACATGCATCTTGGAAGCATAAGAATTGGGCTAGTTTTCGAGAAGATGTGTTCGAAGCCACCACCTTATTTTTATAGTATGTCCTTGTACTTGCGGACATTCACTGGGGGCGTATAATTGTCCTTGACCACTTTTAATTTTATATGGACAATAAAGGACATATAAGTAACGTAAAGTCTCTTAAAAAAAGGGAAGAGGCTTTGGATATAGAGCAGTTAGTCTTAGAGAAATCCATATTTTCAAACGTATTTGAAAAAGACATACGCAGGGTATACATATACAAAAAGTCAGAAATGATTGCGAAAGCAATACACCTAGTCTCTCCAGCCTTCAAGGACTTTAAGGCGCTCCGTGAACGACTTCAGCGTATTTCTGTTGAGATAATTGACGCGTCCGTACTGCCTCCCGCACTTGCTCGAGAGGTGCTTTCACGCGAACTTCTGACGCTCTCAAGTGTTCTCCGGATGGCAAAGACTGCAGGCATACTTTCTGCCATGAATGCCGATATCATCATGCGGGAGACGCATGAATTACTACAGGAGGTTAGTTCATATGAGGATCCGAAAGTCATGCTTGATGAGGCGCCGAGCCTTGCGTCGCTCACACGAACCGCAGGCCTGAAGGCCCAGGTAGTATCTGAAACAATTGTCCAAAATCGTCAGGTACCAGCTGTCCGAAATGGTGCTGAAAATAAAGGACAGTACTTTAAAGGACAAAAAGAAGTTAAAAAGGACAAGAACGGAAGACGGGAAGCTATACTTTCGATACTTAAATCAAAGGGCCCATCCTATATAAAAGACCTATCAACGATGATACGAGAGGTAAGTGAGAAGACCATACAGCGTGAGTTACAGGCGCTTGTCTTAGAGGGCAGAGTATCAAAGTCAGGGGAGCGCCGCTGGACTACCTATACCTATAACTCGTTGCTGTCCGATACTCAGTCCGATATGAAAGCTTCCTCTGTCGCCGTTGACGAAACTCTCTCTGTGGGCTAGTATTCTGCCGTGGGAGTCTCTCGGAAATAAGTGCGAAAACAAGGCCTACCGTCACCTGTGACGGGGCCTATTTTCCGTTTATTCCGTTCAGACTCCTGTGGATTCCTCCCCGCATTCGGGTTCCGTATGTGGGGTCCCCATTCCGATGGGGAAACAAGCGTTAGAAGACGGGAGTGACGGCGACAGCCGGAACGTAAGTCTTCTAGTAAGCGCGTTAGTTTATCCACATAGGGAATACGGCTGTAATGCTCACTCTCTCGGTATACTCCTTGTATACCGAGACGCAGGGGGCCAACCGCCGAACCACTGATTCATTGACATGCTCTGCCAAGGCTCTCAGCCTGGCAGATATACGGGCTGTCAAAAAGTTTATGCGGTCATAAACCGCGTAAACGCTCGTCCTTATCTACGGAGAGGGGCGAAGCAGAATGGATGCAGATTTTCAGATACGGATGGACGCGGAACTGATTCCAAACTTTGCCAGCTAGCCGATGGGATGCGGGTCGATACTGCACCCTGTCGGTTTAGCCTGAAAGATGTGAGAACGTCGCATGCTTTTCGAAAGGGAAGTATGCGGCACACAATTAGTAAGAACTGAAACGATGCGTATGCGATGCACATTATTAATCATCGCATCGCACACGCTTCGATAATTAATTAAAAAACGAATTTATGGTTGCAACTACAAATGCAATTGCAAAGATCGCGGCAGTAGTCGCTGGTCTCGGCCTCGTTGCGATGTCGTTCGCTTCTTTTGCAGTTCCTGCAAAGGCAGCTACGGCTGACGAACTCCAGGCTCAGATCAACGCTCTTCTTGCTCAGATCGCTGCAATGAATGGCGGTTCTTCAGCATCAGCTACGTTCACGATGGACCTTACCCTCGGATCGTCTGGCGCAGAAGTAACGGCACTTCAGAACTGGCTTATCAAGGGAGGTTACGCAATCCCAGCAGGTGCGACTGGATACTTCGGTGCCCAGACGCAGTCTGCTCTTGCGGCATGGCAGAAGGCTAACGGAGTTACTCCGGCAGCTGGATACTTTGGCCCGGTCACCCGCGCTAAGGTAAATGGCATGGCAGGTGGTTCTACCGGTTCAACTGGTGGTACTTCTGGACTCTCCGGAGGTGAAGCTTCTCTCGAAGACCTTCAGGCAACTGATGGTGAGGACGATGAAGTTGAGCTCGGTGGTTCAGCATCAGTCGCTGAATTCGAAGTCGACGTCGAAGACGCTGACATCGAACTCCAGCGCCTTGACTTGACCTTCGACTCTACTGCAGTTGCTGTTGATGATGACGATGAACCGTGGAATGTCTTCGGTGAAGTCACCATCTCTATCGATGGCAAGGAAGTCGCTTCTGAGGATGTATCCGAAGAAGATGACTGGCTCGACAACGATGGTACGAACGGCGAATACGTCTTCCGCTTCGGCGGTCTCGATTCCGTTGTTGAAGAAGGCGAAACTGCTCTCATTGAAGTTACCGTAGAAGCAGACGGTGGTGCCGACCTCGGTACTAACGATCTCGCTGTATGGGAACTCTACATCGACACTGACGGCCTTCGTGGTACCGACGGTGAAGGTATTGAGCAGTACATCGGTGATTCTACTGAAAACGTAACCTTCGACGTTGTCGAAGAAGGCGCTGATGACGAACTCGATGTAAACGCTTCTGCTGAAGACCCAGATGCGACGGTGCTCCAGGTTGAGGACGATTCTCGTTCTGACTGGTACACGGTATTCGCATTTGAACTTGAAGCTGATGAGGACGGTGGCGACATCGAAATCGACACGCTCCCTGTTGACTTCACGGTCTCTGCAGGTGAAACGGTCAGCGACATGCTCAACGACGTTAAGCTCGTCATTGACGGTGAAGAATTCGATGACTTCGACTTCACTTCAGCTGCTGACACCTTCGGTTCTACTACCTTCGACATTGACGGCGACTTCACAGTCGAGTCTGGCGAATCAGTAACCGTAGAGGTTATGGTTGAATTCACTGGAGAACAGAGCGCTGCATACGAAGCAGGTGACACTGTCACGGCTTCCGTTGTTGGTGCAAACATTGAAGGTGACGGTGCTGACAGCGTTGTTGGAAACGGCAACGTAACGGGTAACACCCACACCCTTCAGGTCTCCGGTATCAACGTTACGCCAGTTGATGATTCCGCTATTATCTCGGTAGTAGATGGAGTCGACAACGACTACGCAACGTTCGAAATCGAAGTAGAAGTTGAAGCGTTTGACGAAGACATCTTCATCGATGACGCGTCCAACTCCTTCACCTTCCAGTTCGAGAACGCAGGTACGGGCGCTGCATTTGCAACGACCTCTGCAACGACTTCACAGTCGGTAAGCTCGAACGCAACTATCCAGTCTGGCTTCTACCGTGTTGATGCTGGTGAGACGGAAACGTTCACCTTCACCTTCACGCTTGATCCTCAGGCTGCAGCAGAAGGTGTACAGTACCGTGCTCAGCTCTTGACGATCCTCTTCAACGACACGGCAGCAGCCGCTGACGCGACGTGGACCGCAAATCCTGAGAACGACTACCAGACCAACGCTGTTCTCATCGCTGACTAAGTTCAGACAGAAATTGCCACCGCGTAATTTCTCCTGATACTTAGCTTCGAAAGAAGCATAGGTTAGCAAAACCCCCGGCCACCGTGCCGGGGGTTTTGCGTTATCAGAAGGGAAGAATCAGAAAACCCCCGAGACGTCGTCTCGGGGGTTATGGTACGGGGAGGGTGTATCGGCGTTGCGGAAGGGCAAGGGATGCGATAAGGTAGGGGAGTACGGACCGAAGACAGCAGGTGGCAGAAGGGGAGACCCAGAAGCCTTAATTTCCTGCCGAGGGACGACGAGAATCCTAGCGGTTCTTGGTCGACTGTCTCCACGAGTCCCGAAAGGGGCTCTGTTCGTTTCCGTACATAGGAAGTAATTCCAAACAAAAAATACATGGCTATAACCAAAGCAAAGAAGCAGGACATCGTAGCGAAAGTCGCGGATGCCTTGAAGGACGCCGTATCGGTCGTCTTCGTACGCTTCAACAAAATCACCGTCGCAGACACGTCTGCGATGCGTCGCAAGTTGAAGTCTGAAGGCGTCGGGTATTACGTTGCGAAGAAGACCCTGATGAAGCGCGCTTTGAAAGAAGCGGGCTATGAGGGAGAACTTCCGGAACTTGAAGGAGAAGTCGCTCTTGCGTGGGCAACCACCGACGTAACGGCAGCGGCACGCGGCATCTTCGAACACGGCAAAAAGCATGAGGGTCTTTCGATTCTCGGCGGCGTGTTTGAGGGTAAGTACATGGATGCGGCAGGGATGAAGGCTATCGCCACCATTCCTTCGGTACCGGTACTCCGTGGCATGTTCGTGAACGTGATCAACAGCCCTATCCAGAGCATGGCAATTGCTCTCGCCGCTATACGCGACAAGAAGGGTGCGTAATTATTTAGAAATTCACAGAGCGAAGCGACAATGAATTTCTTAATCCAGCCCCAGTTTCTAAGATAGATGCTCGAAAACTACTGGACGTAAAATTGCAAAATAATACGTACAGATAGCGAAACGGGATATGTAGAAACTGGAGCTGGATGGAAGATTTTCTAAACTCGCGGAACTCGTTAACAAAATCAAACCATGTCTGACGAAGTAACCCAGGACGCAGCAGCTCCAGTTGAAGAACCAGCAGCTCCTGCTCCGGAAGTAAAGGAAGAGGCAGCAGTAGAAGTACCAGCGAAGTTCAAGAAATTCGTAGAGGAAATCGAAGCGATGACCGTGCTTGAACTCTCTGAACTCGTGAAGGTCTTCGAAAAGAAGTTCGGCGTATCCGCGGCAGCAGTCGCTGTAGCGGGACCTGCAGCAGCAGGTGGAGCCGAAGAAGGTAAGTCTACGTTTGACGTAGAGCTCACCGACGGCGGTGCGCAGAAGATTGCGGTCATCAAGGTAGTGAAGGAAGCTCTCGCACTCGGTCTCAAGGAAGCGAAGGACCTTGTGGACGGCGCTCCAGCTATCCTTAAGGCTGGCATGAAGAAGGAAGAAGCCGACGAACTCAAGAAGAAGGTTGAGGAAGCAGGCGGCAAGGTTACCCTCAAGTAATCGAGCCTACGGCACAACGCAAAAGCCCCGGGGAACCGGGGCTTTTGTATATAAAGAGTTCGGGCGCAGCTTCCGATAGGGAAACTGCGCCCGTCGCCGTCATTTCACCGAGGCGATAGAGAGCCAGAGCACATCACCGGTATGTCCCTCTGGCGCGTCCCGCATATAGGCATTCAGAACGCGCTTCACTGAGGTGCCCCAAGGGAGCTCGACTTCTATTTCACACACTTCGTGCTTATGCATGGTGGCACACAGTGCGTGGACGAGAGCCTTCCGACTCCTAAGGTTCATGCGGAAGTAGCGATGAAGCAGCTCAGTATCATGGATATTGAGCGTATACAGCACTCCACCGGCCCAGTGCTTGAGCGGAGGCGCAATCACATACGGACCACGCTTTCCATCTCGAACGCTTTGCTCGATGTCCTCCAACGCGTTACGGCTCGTCCCAAACAGGAGTTCCCGCAGTCCGCATTTCACCTTATTTACTCGAACGACTTGCATGTGCTTTCTCCTCTCCGGGTCGCGAAACGGATACCTTTGAGTTACGACCGCCCGGATGAGACTTGGTATCCACGGCCGCTATGCCTTTCTACCTAGGTAAGTCAAATACTCCTTAATTTTCGGGGCTTTTTTCGTTATCTTTTATGCACTTGCGCAAGCCCTGCTTCGGTCCGTACAATAGGCCCCACGACTTCATGGATCCTCTCTCAAAGCTCTTCGGTTCTAGTGCTCGGGTAAAGCTCCTCCGCCTCTTCCTCTTTAACGAAGACCAGTGGTACACGCTCTCCGAAGCGGCATTCCGCGCGAAAGTCTCAAAAGACGCGGCAAAGAAAGAGCTCGCGAATCTTTTCCTTGCGGAAGTGCTTCGTAAGAAAACAGTGAAGGGGAGCGGGATGATATATGCCTCCAATCCGCGCTTTACGCACTACGATCCACTCAAAGCTTTTCTTCGTACCGCAACAGGCGTTACTGACGCAGCTATCGGCACCACGCTCCGCAAGGCAGGCACGCTTCGTCTTATCGCGCTCTCCGGCATATTCACCGGGGTCCCAGAATCAAAAGTGGACATGCTTATAGTGGGGGATAGGCTCGACGAGAAAGTCCTCACTACGCTTGTGCGCGCGCTTGAAGCAGAGCTTGGGCGCGAGCTTCGGTACGCTTGTTTCTCAACCGAAGACTTCCGATACCGCATTGGGGTGTATGACCGGCTCGTACGGGACGTTTTTGATTACCCCCACCGTACTATCCTGGACAAGATAGGGTTGTAAGTAAAACCCTCAGAAACACCCCATCTGCTTCGTTGCGGGTCCCATACATTTCTTCCGCCGTACCCTTGTACGTCTCCAGAAATGTATGTCCCGCGCCTTGCATCTAGGGCGTTTCTGGGGGTTTTATGCAGAGAACCTCTATCCCCAACGTGGCTGTACGAGGTTTTCATTATTGGTACACTTAGGAGAGCAGGACCTTGACCTGCGCCCGAATTACTCAATTAATCACTGAATACGCACTATGTTTTTCACTACTTGGGCGGACGTACTCACGCAGTCCTTCCAGAACTTGTTCTACGGACTCGTAGCATTTCTTCCGAACCTTCTTGCAGCCATTATCATCTTCATCATCGGTTGGCTTATCGGCGCAGGGCTCGCACGCGTCGTATCCCAGGTGATTGGTTCACTTCGCGTTGACCAGGCACTTAAGGCTGCTGGTGTCGACCGCGTGGTAGAGCGTGCAGGATTCACTCTTAATTCAGGAGCATTCCTCGGAGCACTCGTGAAATGGTTCTTCATCATCGTCTTCCTCGTGGCGGCCCTTGATGTGCTTGGCCTCACGGAAGTGACGATATTCCTCCGCGCGGTAGTACTCGGCTACTTGCCACAGGTTATCGTCGCCGTGCTTATCCTCTTGGTAGCCGCAGTCGTTGCGGAAGCTTCTCAGAAGATTGTCGCGGGAAGCGCCGCTGCCGCGAACCTTCGCTCAGCGAACTTCCTCGGCTCAATCGCACGCGCTGCTATCTGGGTATTCGCGATTCTCGCAGCACTCGATCAGCTCGGGGTAACGCCATTCGTGCAGACTCTCTTTACGGGTGTCGTCGTCGCTCTCGCCCTTGCGTTTGGTCTCGCCTTTGGCCTTGGTGGTCAACAGGCAGCCGCTCATGCAATCGAGAAGATGCGCGAGCAGGTCAAGGGTTAATTCTTCCCCTACAACAGAGTTTCGAAAAACGCCCCGAACGGGGCGTTTTTCTTTAAGGGGAGAGATATGCGCGTAGCGCATGTCTCGGACACTTAGGCATGATTTTTGCGTGGGCTTTCTAAGCAAAAATCAGGCTCTGTGGAGAACGAGTGGACAGGGAGTCCGATCCGCCCAAAAAGCCAGTATATAGGCCGGAGAGGGAGGGTCTTGACAGGGGGAATTGAGGCGCCTATACTTCGTCCTACGTGTTTAAGAACCTGAAGGCAACCAAAAAACGAAGCGGATAGTCCGACGCGCCTTTGGTGCGAAGGAAAGCCGCCTCGGAAGGCGGCTTTCTCGTTTATAGAACACTGCGATCTTTGACACACGAATACGCAAAAGGTATCAAGCCACAGCATGAAAGTGCGTGTGGTCTTGAAGTGCAAATAAAAAGATTGTGGTGTTCATGATTCCGCACAGGAAACATGAAGGGTGCGCGGTGGATGCCTAGGCTTGTAAGAGCGATGAAGGACGCGATTAACCTGCGATAAGCTCCGGGGAGACGGTTTTTAGTCTTCGATCCGGAGATCTCCGAATGGGGAAACCCCGTCCATATAGGACGACCTGCAGCAATGCAGGAGCGAACTCAGGGAAGTGAAACATCTCAGTACCTGAAGGAAAAGAAAACAAACGCGAGTTGTTTTCCGTTTGCGCATTATGTTTGTGCAAATGGAAAACAACTCTCGCGATTCCCTAAGTAGCGGCGAGCGAAACGGGAGGAGCCCAAACCGATGACTTCGGTCGTCGGGGTTGTAAGGCGGAAGCGCTGAATTTATTCAGCATAAGTTACAAAACATCTATATAGCGGAAGCTGCTGGGAAGCAGCGCCCCAGAGGGTAATGGCCCCGTACGCGAAATATATGATGACTTGTGTGCTTCCGTTCTTGAGTAGCTCGGGACACGAATAGCCCGGGTGAATCTGCCGGAACTAACCGGTAAGGCTAAATATCTTACAAGACCGATAGTGAACTAGTACCGTGAGGGAAAGGTGAAAAGAACCCCGAGAGGGGAGTGAAATAGAACTGAAACCGCGCACTTACAAAGGGTTATGGGGGGCTTCGGTCCTTCATAGCGTGCCTATTGAAGAATGAGCCTGCGAGTATATATATGTCGCTTCGGCTAAGTCCGTTACTGGATGGAGCCATAGGGAAACCGAGTGTGAATAGCGCGCCTGTGGCATATATATGACCCGAAGCGTTGTGAGCTTGCCATGAGCAGGGTGAAGTTTGTCGAAAGACAGATGGAGGCCCGAACCCGTAGATCGTTCAACGTCTTGGGATGACTTGTGGTAAGGAGTGAAAAGCTAATCGAACAACGTAATAGCTGGTTCTCTCCGAAACAGCTTTTGGGCTGGCGTCAGATGTTCCTTCCGGGGGTAGAGCACTGGAAAGGGTAAACAGGGAGCAATCTCGTTACTCTTATCAACCTCCGAATACCGGAAGTCAGAGTCTGGCAGTTAGACCATGGGGGCGAAGCTCCATTGGTCGAGAAGGGAAGAGCCTAGATCGCCAGTTAAGGCCCCAAAATCTATGCTGAGTACAACTTAAGGAAGTGAGGATCCTTTGACAATGAGGATGTTGGCTTAGAAGCAGCCATCATTTAAAGAAAGCGTAACAGCTCACTCATCGAGGGTTCTTGCGCCGAAGATGATCGGGGTTAAGCATAGTGCCGAAACTGCGGGCTTGATGCGTCTTCGGACAATTCAAGCGGTAGGAGAGCGTTCGCATCTGCGATGAAGTCTAACGGGTGACCGAGGATGGAGCGTTGCGAAGTGAGAATGCAGGTACAAGTAACCACAATGCGGGTGAGAACCCCGCACGTCGAAAGATCAAGGTTTCCGAAGCTATGGTGATCAACTTCGGGTTAGTCGGGCCTAAGGGGATGGTGAAAACCGCACCCGATGGACACAGGGTTAATATTCCCTGACCATTCATGTATGCGATGGAGAGACGGACGGTTGTAATTGCTGCCCATAATTGGATTTGGGTTTGCTAGTGAGGAGGTGTCTTAGGGAAATCCGGGACGCACATACTCCAAGCGACGCGACAATTTCCTTCTTCGGAGGGAGAGAGAGCAGTGAGCACGGTTCCGAGAAAATCTTCTAAGCTTCAGTACATGATGACCGTACCGCAAACCGACACAGGTGATCAGGTCGAGTAGACCAAGACGAACGAGTGAGAGGTCCTCAAGGAACTCGGCAAAATAGCGGCCGTAAGTTAGCGATAAGGCCTGCCCATAGCAATATGGGCCGCAGCTAAAGACTCCCTGGCAACTGTTTACCAAAAACACAGCTCCCTGCGAACTCGTAAGAGGATGTATAGGGGGTGACACCTGACCAATGCCGGAAGGTCAAGCGCGGGAGGTACTGAGTCTTCGGATTTAGTGCTGGACCGTATAAGCCCCGGTGAATGTCGGCGATAACTATAATCGTCCTAAGGTAGCGTAATTCCTTGTCTGGTAAGTTCAGACGTGCACGAATGGTGTAATGACTGGGGAACTGTCTCGAGGACTCGCTCGGTGAAAATGCACTTCCGGTGAAGATGCCGGATACCTGTAGTTAGACGAAAAGACCCCAGGAGCTTTACTACAGCTTCGTATTGGGGCTGCGTGATTCATGCGTAGCATAGGTGGGAGACTTTGAAGCGTACCTTTCGGGGGACGTGGAGTCGCCAATGAAATACCACTCTTGAATTGTGCAGTTCCTAACCTCTGTGTAGAACCACAGCGGAACAGTGCGTGGCGGGTAGTTTTGGTGGGGCGCTATCCTCCTAAAAAGTAACGGAGGAGTCTATTAAGGTCCCCTAGGCGCGAATGGAAACCGTGCCGATAGTGTAATGGCATAAGGGGGCTTAACTGTAAGGCGTACATGCCGCACAGATGCGAAAGCAGAGCATAGTGAACCGATGGTCCGCCTTAGATGCGGCCAGAGATTAACGGATAAAAGTTACCCTGGGGATAACAGGCTAGTTCCGCCCAAGCGTCCATAGC
>JALHPI010000017.1 GCA_022842585.1 Minisyncoccota bacterium
TGCGTGCGGTAGGTGGGCACATCCGCGTCGACGGAGACGTCGACGGCGATCTCGCACTCTTTGGAGGCGTGATTACCGTCACGGGGAAAGTGCATGAGATACAGGCTGCAGGCGGCACCGTCGAACTCCGTTCGGGAGCCGATGGACCGGTAAATGTATACGGTGGAAATATAGTGCTTGCAGGCGAATTCAACGGAGATGTCCGCGTCGTCGCCTCCGACCACGTCACCCTTGCGGAAGGGACCATCATACGCGGTACGTTCGATTACAACGCGCCCCAGGAGGCGGGCATACCGGCTTCCTCTGTCATAGAAGGAGGAGTCAATTACGTCGGCTCCGCCTCGTTCCTTCCGACTGCGGAAGAGGCGCGCACGTTTGCTATTGCGGGACTTGGCGTCTTTTTCCTCGTACGACTCGTAGCCGCCATACTTGCCGCGGGATTGGTCGCAGGACTCTTTCCTGTATTTACAAACCGCGTAGCGGAGGAGGCGTTCACGCGTTCAGCGAAGCATTCGATACTACTGACGATACTCGGATTCGGTGTCGTAGTCGCGACACCGGTCCTAATCCTGCTTCTGGTCGTTTCGTTCGTCGGCATCGGCATTGCCGCGCTCATCGGCTCGGTATACCTCGTGCTTCTCTTGCTCGCGTATCTCTACGCCGCAATCCTCATAGGTGCGGCGTTCATGCGCACGTTCATGAAGCGAAAGGAGGTTACCTGGAAAGGCGCCGTACTCGGCATGTTCGTACTTGGCATCATTGGACTTACTCCCGTGCTTGGCGCGCTCATCGCATTCCTTATCTCATGCACCGCGCTCGGCTCCATGCTCGTACTGTTCTATCAGTTCGCCTTTAAAAAAGGGGAACGGGCGTAAGTGCGCATGTCTACTTTGGAACAGGAGCGTACTGCACGCGTAAAAAAGATAGTGGGCTATCTGAAACGCGCCTACCCGGACCCGGAAAGCGAGCTCAACTATCGAACCCAGTTCCAGCTGGTTGTCGCCGTGATGCTTTCCGCACAATGCACGGACAAGAACGTGAACCGCGTGACGGAAACGCTTTTCAAGAAATACAAGACCGTAGGAGATTTTGCTTCTGCAAAACCAGCAGTATTTATGAAAGAAGTTTCCTCTATCCCGTTTTATCGCAATAAAACGAAAGCAATCATCGGAGCCGCAAAGATGATTCAGAAGGAGTACGGTGGAAACATACCGAAGACGGAGGCAGAGCTCGTACGGCTTCCCGGCATTGCCTATAAGACTGCGCATGTGGTCCTCGGTGAGCTGTACGACCTGTGGGAAGGTATTCCGACCGATACGCATGTGCGACGGTTCGCGCTCCGGTTTGATTTGACACATCATACCGACCTAAAAAAAATCTCAAAAGCGCTTGAAACACTCGTGCCGAAGAAAGACTGGAAATACGTGAATAACGGATTCGTTCTCTATGGGCGGTACGTGTGTCCGGCACGTCCCCACGACTGCAAAAACCACCCGCTCACCAAGATATGGCCGAAAGCCGGGGAGTGCTGGCCTAAGGCGAAGTAATTGACCATGTGTATACAATACGGTAGGGTGTCCTCTGGTCCCAGCTCCTAAATGCTTTGTCTCGTGCCAAAAGTCTCCGGAGTCGGCAAATTAATATCTGCGTGTTGTAAGGCCTTGTCTGCTTCTCCGAGCAGGCCTATGGTCTTCTGATCGCGGAGTGCGCCGAAGAGGCGTGCCGGAACGGGTGCCTAGCGCAGGCATCTTACGGCAAACCAGGCCCACCTGAGACGAAGTAGCAAGGGGCTGGGACCAACCGCTCTTTCTGATCTTTATTTGACAATCGCTCGGTCTACCGAGCACTCCATGACGCTTCCCTCCGGGTAAGCGTTTTGTTTTTTGTACGACGGGGTACCATAGAGGTATGACTCAGCCCATCGCCGTTTTCGATATCGACGGGACCATTTTTCGCTCCTCATTATTCGTTGAACTCGTTGAGCGGTTAGTCGATAAAGGGATTCTTCCGAAAAGCGTGCGCGAAGCGTACGCCGATGCGCAGGAAAAATGGCTTGATAGGCGGGGCGACTACGACAGCTATGTAGAGAAGATGATTACCGCGTTTCGCGGGAACCTAAAAGGAGTTTCGTACGAAGAAGTGGCGTTCATCGCGGGAGAAATCATTGATGAGAAAAAGCATCGGCTGTACCGCTACACCCGCGACTTGGTGAAAGACCTGAAGGCGAAGGGCTACTACCTGCTCGCCATATCGCACTCGCCACGTTTCATTGTGGAGGGATTCGGGCATGAGCTTGGCTTTGATAAAGTGTACGGATTTTTCTATGAGACTGGGCCTTCAGGAAATTTTACGGGAAACGTTGAGGACCTAGATTTGATACGCAATAAAGCTGCGGTCTTGGAGCGGGCGGTACGCAAAGCGGGACTGACGCTTGAGGGTTCGATTGGGGTGGGGGATACGGAGAGCGACATCCCCATGCTTGAGCTTGTGGAAATCCCAATTGCGTTCAATCCGAACAAAAAATTGTTTGAACATGCACAGGCGCGCGGGTGGCGCGTGGTAATAGAGCGCAAAGATGTTATCTATGAAATATAAATCGGTGTTACGCATATTGCTCAAAAAGTGCAGAATATTTTCCTGCTGGAAAATTTCTTCCTGCTCGGGCCGTCGCCCTGCGCAGAGCCTTTTTTCGCAACATGCATAACACCTCTCCGGGAGTGGTGCGGTCTTTTAGAAAAATTGTTTGGAAGTACTACCGAGCGCATGGACGGCACGAGTTGCCATGGCGCAAAACGAAGAATCCGTACCGGATTCTCGTGTCGGAGATAATGCTCCAGCAGACGCAGGTGGATAGGGTAAAGCCGTACTATAGGGCCTGGCTTGCAAAGTTTCCGACGGTACGGGCGCTCGCGAACGCTTCGCTTGCTGACGTACTGGTCGCTTGGCAGGGGCTCGGCTACAACCGTCGGGCAAAGATGCTACATGAGGCGGCGAAAGAGCTTGCAACGAAGAAATCGTTTCCGCGTACTGCGCAAGAGCTGGAGAAGCTCCGCGGTATCGGTCCCTATACCGCAAGCGCGGTGGCGGCGTTTGCGTGTAATGCGGACACTGTACTCATCGAAACGAATATCCGTACTGCCGTGATACATCATTTTTTCCCGAAAAAGAAAAAAGTACATGACGAGGATGTGCGTGCGGTTCTCACGCAGGCATTGCCGAACGGGAAGAGTCGGGAATGGTATGCGGCGCTTATGGACTATGGGGCATATTTAAAGCGCTCGGGCGTCCGGCTGAACGCGAAAGCGAAAGGGTATACGAAGCAGAGCGCGTTTGCGGGCTCCGCGCGGCAAGCGCGCGGAGCGATACTGAAAGCCTTAGTACAAGGTCCTCGTACCCCCGCGTTTCTGTCGGGCGTACTTGGCGACGATAGGATACTACAGGCAAACGCTCAGCTTACTGCACTTACTAACGAAGGTCTCATAGAGCTCAAAAGAGGTATGTTTCGGCTGCCGGTATAAGCCTGCTATACTCTCGATACCATGAAAATGAAACTTCCCTATATCATCGGTCTCTTCATACTCGTTATTGGCGCTGCTCTCTGGTTCTCGCAAAAGCCCCTAGCAGAGCCTGCAGAGTCCGACTTCTCACCGATAGCCACGTCTTCTCTGCCGGTAGGTACCCCTAACGGTCCTACCAAGCCGACTACTCCTCCTGTTTCGCCAAGTACGTCAGGACTACCCGTGGGTGTTTCGGTGAAGAGTCAGACCGTTCTAAAGACCTATACCAATCCGTCCTGGAACGTGGCCTTCACGTATATGCCTGAATGGAAGCAGGACAACGTGACCAACGATACAGGGGAAGTGACACAGGTGCGTTTAGCGAGCGATACCGGCACATACCTCATCAGTAAAGACACGTCGATAGCACAACCGTCCCTTCTGAAATACACCACTTCCACGCGCACTATCGCAGGCCAAAGCGTAGAAGTGCGCACCTATAAGAATCCGAACGATACGTATGCGTACTACCTGTACTTCACCATTGTGGCGGGCAAAGATGACTATCACTTCTCCATAAAGAGTTACGAATCCTCCAAGACCGAGACCGACACGTTCATCGAGCGTATCAAGGTAAAATAATCGTACGTACGCAAATCGCCGCCCGAAGGGCGGCGATTGCATTAAAGGCTTTCGCAAAAAGGAATCAGATGCGAGGCGCGGGGCTGAGATTTTCTAAGCCGTAGAAAACTACGGTGAAGAAAATCGTGGGGCCATGCAACGAGGCAGATGAACTTTTTGAAAAGACTCCTATTAGACCCCAATCAGTACCGGGATAACCATCGGTGCCTTATTGGTGCGACTGAAGAGGTAGCCGGCCATCGTATCCGTGAGCTGGTTTTTCACGTAGTCGAGGTCGACCGGGTTCATACCATGCGTCGAGTCCTCCACGGTCTTCTTGATCAAGAGACGTGCCTGGTTCAGGAGATCCTGTGATTCTCGCAGATATACGAATCCGCGGGAAATAATGTCGGGGGACTTGCGGAGTTTCCCCGTCTTCAGATTCACCGTTGCGATGATGACGAACATGCCGTCTTTCGCGAGTGCCTGGCGGTCGCGGATGACCACTTCCTGCATATCGCCGATAGCGAAGCCGTCCACAATCAAGGGCGAGTTCGGGACTTTTTCCTTGTGTACGTTCAAGGTCTTGCCTTCAATCATGTCGATGACGGTACCGTTGTCGGCGAGCACGATGGTGTCGCGCGGGCGGCCCGCTTGTTCCACTGCTTTGGCATGGCAGGACGTCATCGAGTAGTAGCCGTACGCTGGCATGAAGAACTTCGCATTGACTTGCTTATTGATCCAGACGAGTTCGCCCGTGTTTCCGTGTCCGGTCGAGTGCACATCGCTTGAACGATAGTGGATGAGCGAGACGCCGTTGCGGTAGAGCATGTCTTTCAACTTCTGAACGTTGATTTCATTTCCCGGAATAACCGAGGAAGAAAGGACAACGGTGTCGCGCGCAGACAAGGTGATGTTCTTGTGTTGCTTGGTCGCGATGCGCATGAGCGCCGCGAACTCCTCGCCCTGCGCGCCGGTCGCGAGAATAACCACCTTATCGGGCGGATAGTCGCCGATTTCCTGCGCGGGAATGACGGTATCCTTCTTGATTTCAAGGAGGTTCGTTTTCTGCGCGATTTCGAGGTTCGTGCGGATGGAACGGCCTTCAAGCACGACTTTCTTACCGAGCTTCTCCGCGGTCTCTATGATGTGAATCATGCGCTCGAACTGGGAGGCGAAGGTACCTATGATGAGGCGGCCCGATACGGTCTTCACGATTTCTTCAAGCGTCTCATGCACCTTGCGTTCAGGAATGGAGAAACCGTCCTTCTCGGCATTCGTCGAGTCGGCGATGAACATCAGGTTATTGTCGCGACCAAGCTCGCCCCACTTTTTCTGTTCCTCATCTGTCGGAATGCCGTTGTTGTGGTCGAGCTTCAAGTCGCCGGTTGCAACGACGTTACCCCATGGCGTCTGTATGGAGATACCCATGGAATCCGGAATGGAGTGCGTCACGGCAAAGAATTTCACCGGAGTAGATCCTATGGTGACGGTTTGCCCCGGTTCGACGATGACGAGATTCAAGGCGGGCATATCCGGATACTCCTCCTGACGCTTTTGAATCATTACTGCTGACAGGTTGCAGGTATAGATGGGCGGATTGCCGAATCGACCCATCAGGAAGGGAATACCGCCGATATGGTCAAGGTGGCCGTGGGTAATGAATACGGCGCGAACGCGAGACGCATTCATCTCAAGGTACTTGGTATTCGGAAGTATGTAATCGACGCCTGGTGCGGTGTCTTCCGAGACGAACTGGAATCCGACGTCGCAGACGAAGATGTCATTGCCGGTTTCAACCGCGAACATGTTGCGACCCACTTCCTCCACACCTCCAAGCGGGATGATGCGTACGGTCTTCTCGTCTACGGGTGCGGGGATGTATTCCGCTTGGCGCTTCTGCACGGGAGATGGACCGTTTGGACGGCGTTCTCGAGGGCCGCCTCGGCGGTCGCCTCGCGCTCCTCCTCGTCCGCCGCCGGAACTTCGGCGCGGTCCGCCCGGCGCGCCTCCACGACCCGGTGCAGGGCGGCGGTCGAAACCGCCTTCGGCGCGCATAGGACGCCCATCGCGTCTTTGCGCTTCGGGAATGCCGCTTGGCGCTGGGGCCGGTGCTGGTGCTGGTGTCATATTTCTTAATTCATTAACGATAATTTTTTAATCTGCGATAGAAGCACAAGTCAAAAGCCCTCGTGAGAGCTACTGACTTGTACCACTACGCATGGGTGCGAGTGCCGGCCACACCGCCTCCGTCTGGCGATACCAGAATGCCGTATTTGCGAGCCGATCAGTTGGTGCGGCGATTGCCGTAATCGATACTCCCTGCAGGCTCTTCGGAACGGTATAGACGAAATCCGGCGCATGCGTAAACACTGCGGGATAGTCGGAAGAAATGAGCGTATCTAATTCTACCAAATCTTTCTGAATATCCTCGTTTTCACGCTCGGTGCGCATTTTCTCAAGGAGTGTGTCCACCGCACGCGACGCGTAGAGCGCGATATTGAGACCCGGATCGCTCCGCTGAGAAGAATCCCAGAAGGCGAAGAGGTCGCGGTCGCGGCCAATCACCATGCCAAACAAGAGCGCGTCGTACTTTCGCGGGCGGATGACTTCGGTCGAAAGGTCGCTTGGTGAGAAAAATTCAAGGGCTACAGGAACACCAAGCTTTTCCCAGTCGGCGCGGAGCGCTTCAGCGGTGGCTTTAAGTTCCGGAACGTTCGACGTCTTGAGAGTTACCCGGAGCTCAAGTCCTTCTTTCGCCTGTTTATAGACACGCGCTTCTTCGTCGAACTCCCATCCGTTTCGCTCCAGGACGGTACGCGCTTCCGCAATAGGGTCTGCGTAGGTATCTGCGGGCGCTATGGAGGTGCCGATTGCAGGCGGTACCGGACCGTCAAGGGGTGTGCCATATCCGCCAAGCACATCCTGTACCAGCGCATTCCTATCAACGGCGATAGAGAGCGCTTTGCGCACTTCAATGCGTGCGAACAGCGGATTCTGGCTTGCGTTTAGAAACACGCCAAATACGCGCGAGTAGGGAGTACGAATCGCGCGCTCACTTGCTACCCCATACGCGCTTTCAACCCGTCCGCGTGCGACTGCGTCTTCAAGCTCCTCCTCAGTTTTGAAGAACACGAACGTGAATGAAGAAAGGTATGGTTTTCCGAGCACGTAGTCCCCAAATGCGGAAAACTCGTACTGCTTGGCGATGCCGTTCTTGTCGCGGACGATACGCGAGACTTTGAACGGTCCGGCACCCACCGGCTCTTCCATGAGCGGGGAAAACGGGAACTGCTCATTTGAGGTAGTGCGCCACAAGTGTGCGGGCAAAATGCCAAGCGTCGCATCCTCAAGAAACGGCGCATACGGTTTTGGCAGCACGAAGCGTACCGTACGCGCATCAACCGTCTCTGCGCGTATGTTCGCCCAGTTTGCATATTCCGGACTCTTAAGACCGATATCTTGCGCTTTTTCAACAGTGAACACGACGTCTTCGGCGGTGACGGGCGTATGGTCGGTAAAGACCGCATCCTGACGAAGTTTGAACGTATAGGTTTTTCCGTCTTCCGATATTTCGTACGATTCTGCAAGCACCGGTACGAGCTCACGATTCGCGTCGTAGCCCATAAGGCCTGCGTACGTAAGCGAAACGATATCGCGGTCGTTGTCGGAGAGTGCGAGCAGGGGATTTATGAATCGCGGGCTCCCCACGACACCTTCTATGAGTCCACCGCCGTGAGACGGGACTTCTACGAGGAACTGCCGTTCTACCGCATATAGACCGGCAAGGACAAGTGCAAGAAGTACCAGGCCAAGTACTCCCGCAATGATTTTATCGCCGGGCGAAAGTGCTCGGAGGTGTGAAAATAAGCGGGTAGGAAATGCGCTTGTAGGAAAGTGAGGTAAACGAAATAGTTTCATCGTAATCACCCGCCTCGGCTTGCGAGGGAAGGGTTAGATGAGAAAACCGAGAATGGCGGAAAGCACGAAGAGTACGGCAACGACAATCGTCGCCTGGAAAAGGAATTTTTCCGCGCCTCTGCGCTTATAGAACGTCGACGCAAAATTATCCCCTCCAAAGGCTCCTCCTAGGCTGGCTCCACGATTCTGGAGCACGATTCCTATAATTAGGAGGAGGGAGAGGACCATTTGTGCGTACGGCAGTATTGCCTTAAGGGTCTCCATCTGTAGGGCCGAGGATACCATACTGGCGTAGGAGCGGGCAAGGCTTCGAAAACGGAAGCGGGCGCCTCATGAATGAGGCGCCCGCGCTTTGGAAACCGTACGCAGGGAATGTTCACGTTCTATCGTTTTTTGACCCCTTCTCAAGCCCTCGGATACCGCTAAAAAGCAGATACCCCGCAAGGCACAAGAATGCTGCCATGAGCAGGGAATATCCCCACATACGCTCCGAGATGCACAGCATCCCGAGGTATGCAAAAATTGTTCCCGTCACACAACCAACGATGGTCATGACGATATAAGCGAGACGTTCCGAACGGACTTTCTGAACCGGTGAAGTCATTTTCACGGCCCTCCTTCCGAAAATGATTTAAACGTAAAAATATAAAAATGTCAATTTACACGTCCAGTAGCTTCCTCTATACTGCACTCACGAGTTCGCGCGCTTCGCGCTTGCGGACTGGGCACATACTCAAACGCTTTTACTAGAAGCTAATTTTCCTTATACATGGCAACAAAACAAGCTTTGAACATTGAGCCGCTTGGCGACCGTGTTGTCGTAAAACCGGCTCCGCGCGAGGAGAAAATTTCAGCGTCCGGCATTATCATCCCGGTTGCTTCCGGCAAAGAGAAGCCCGAGAAAGGAAAAGTAGTAGCAGTTGGTCCTGGGGTGTGGAATGAGGACGGCGATGCTCGTATTCCCATGGACGTCAAAGTAGGCGACAACGTGTATTTCAAAAAGCCGTGGGACGAGCCGATAAAGATAGATGACGTGGAGTACTACGTGCTTTCGGCTTCGGACATCACTTTTATAGTGAAATAATTAAAAAACCAACTTAGTATAAAGCGCTGTGGTGACAGCTTCTCAAGGCATACTGTCCTTTCGAAGGTAAGAGTTTCTAAGTCGCTCGTTACCACTCGCTCCTAACAAACTCTAAAATGGCAAAACAACTACTCTTCGGTGAAGATGCGCGCAAGAAGATTCACGACGGTATCGGAAAGGCTGCGCACGCAGTGAAAGTGACGCTTGGTCCGCGCGGACGAAACGTCATCCTCGATAAGGGGTACGGAGGCCCTCGCATCACAAACGACGGCGTCTCTATCGCAAAGGAAATCTCGTTCCGCGACAAATTTGAGAATATGGGCGCGGAAATCGTGAAGGAGGTTGCTAATAAGACTAATGACGGAGCAGGCGACGGCACCACGACTTCGGTGGTACTCCTTGAAGCGTTGATTGATGAGGGGCTTGAGCGCGTCGTGAAGGGTGGAAACGCGATGGCGATACGAAGCGGTATGGAGAAGGCGAAGGAAGCCGCAGTCGCCGAACTGAAGAAGATGGCGAAGCCGGTCGCAGGAAAGGGAGATGTGAAGCAGGTCGCTTCCATTTCCGCTGAGAGCGAAGAACTTGGCGCCATCATCGCCGAGACGGTGGAGAAAGTGGGAGCTTCAGGCGTGGTCACCGTAGAAGAGTCTCAGGGCATGGAACTCTCAAGCGAAGTGGTAGAGGGTCTTCAGATAGATAAGGGCTACGTATCCGCATATATGGTCTCTAACCCGGAGCGCATGGAAGCGGAGATGAAGGATGCGCAGATTCTTATCACGGATAAGAAAATCTCGAGCGTACAGGAAGTACTCCCGCTTCTTGAGAAAGTCGCACAGGCAGGACGCAAGGAGCTTGTCATTGTCGCTGATGATGTGGATGGGGAAGCGCTCACTACCTTCGTACTGAATAAGCTTCGCGGTACGTTCAACGTGCTTGCGGTGAAAGCACCGGGCTACGGCGACAAGAAGAAAGAGATGCTTGCCGATATCGCTTCAGTCGTTGGCGCGCAGGTTATCTCGAGCGATACGGGACTTACGTTTGAGAGCGCCACGCTCTCTATGCTTGGGAAGGCGTCTCGCGTCGTCGCGACGAAAGACACGACCGTATTCGTAGGCGGTAAGGGTAAGAAGGCAGACATCGCAGCACGCGTCGGACAATTGAAGGCGCTTATGGATGGTGCGACCTCGAAATTCGACAAGGAAAAACTTGAAGAACGCATCGCGAAGCTCACGGGCGGCGTCGCGGTCATACGTGTGGGTGCTGCGACCGAGACCGAGATGAAGTATTTGAAAGATAAAATCGACGACGCCGTAAAGGCAACGAAGGCTGCGATGGAAGAAGGCATTGTGCCAGGAGGCGGCACCGCACTTGCGAAAGTCGCGAAGAAGCTCGCGGGTAACGGCGGGAAGATGACCTCTGACGAGCAGGTAGGCTACGACATCGTCGTGCGCGCGCTTGAACAACCGCTTCGTCAGATTGCACTTAACTGCGGAAAGGACGATGCGTCGGTCATCGTAAGCAAGGTGCAGGCAGGGAAGGTGAGCGCCGGCTATGATGCGGTCAAAGACGAAGTCATCGAGGATATGCTTGATGCAGGCATCATCGACCCGGTGAAAGTCACGCGTGGAGCAGTGGAGAATGCAGTCTCTGCAGCGGCTATTCTCCTTACCACCGAAGTCGCTATCGCGGACCTTCCGGAACCAAAAGCGGCTCCTGCGGGAGACGACGGTATGGGAGGTATGGGCTTCTAAAATAGAGCCTCCGTATGCATAGAAAAGACCCGTCAAAAGACGGGTCTTTTCTATTTATAGTATAGATTTGCTATACTGGGGGTATAACCCCTCACATATGATTATCCTTTACATCGTACTTGCAGTTGTTGTGCTGATCGCCGTGTGGCTCGTGTTCGCATATAACGGCTTTGTCACGCTCGTAAACCGCGCAAAAGAAGCGTGGAGCGATATTGAAGTGCAGATGAAGCGCCGGTATGACCTTATCCCGAACCTCATTGAGACGGTAAAGGGATACGCAGCGCATGAAAAGCAGGCGTTTGAAAACGTAAGCAATGCGCGCGCTGCCGCGATGGGTGCCTCCTCGATGGCTGACCACACGCAGGCGGAAAACATGCTCACCGGTGCGCTGAAGTCCATCTTCGCTATCGCTGAAGCATATCCAGACCTCAAAGCCAATCAGAACTTCCTCGAGCTCCAGCGCGAACTCTCTGACACGGAGAATAAGATTCAGGCATCCCGCCGCTTCTACAACAGCACCGTGATGGCACTCAATACCGGCCTTGAACAGTTTCCTGGAAACATCGTGGGCGGTATGTTCAACTTCGCTAAGCGTGAATTCTTCGAGCTCGCTGAAGGCGAGCAGGCAGCGAAAGATCCCGTAAAGGTAGCCTTTTAAGGCGCTGTGGCAGGAAAGGTCTACTATCGGAAACTCATTCGGGACAAGATTCCTGAGAAGATAGCTGCGGCAGGTGCCAGGTGTGAAGTCCGCACACTTACATCAGAGGAGTACGAGCGAGCGCTTCTCCAGAAAGTGGAGGAAGAAGCAGGCGGAGTTGCGGGAGCGACATCTAGAACCGTACTTGTTGACGAGCTTGCGGACGTGCTTGCCGTCATCGAGGAGATACGCACCTTCAAGAACATCAGCGACGAGGAGCTCGAAGCTGCGTACCGAAAAGGTATGGAAAAGAAGGGCGGTTTTACGAAACGGCTCTTTCTTGAATGGTCGAGCGATGACGGGTACACTAGTAACGAGAAAAATGGATAATTATGGCAAACCTCTACCAAGAACAAAGCAATAACCTCACCAGAACCTGGTTCCTGATGATAGGGTTCTTCGCGTTGGTCGCGCTTGTCGGCTGGGGCGTTTCCTACTACTACGGCGACGTCACCATCTTCTACGGCGCGATGGCATTCGCGCTCTTCATGAATGTGGGGAGCTACTGGTTCTCGGATAAGCTCGTGCTTTCCATGACGAACGCGAAGCTTGCGAGCCGCGAAGAACACTTCGATCTGTACACCGTTACGGAGAATCTCGCGATAACCGCAGGGCTTCCGATACCTAAGCTCTACGTCATCAACGACCCCGCTCCAAACGCATTTGCTACCGGACGCGACGAGAAGCATGCGGTAGTTGCCGCGACCACGGGCCTCCTTTCCATGATGACGCGTGCGGAGCTTGAGGGTGTGATTGCCCACGAACTCTCGCACATAAAAAACCGCGACATGCTCGTCATGACGGTCGCCGTAGTGCTTGCGGGCTTCCTCGCCATCATTGCCGATATATTCTTGCGCGCCTCGATGTTTGGGGGAGGAAACCGCGATGATAACGGAAAGGCAGGTGCACTCTTTGCGATTATTGCCGTGGTGGGCATCATCCTCGCACCTATCGCCGCCCAGCTCATACAGCTCGCTATCAGTCGCCGTCGCGAGTATTTGGCTGACGCTTCCGGCGCGCTCCTTACCCGCTATCCCGAAGGGCTTGCCTCTGCGCTTCAAAAAATTGGTGCGTACGGACAACCGATGAAAAGTGCAAGTCATGCAACCGCTCACTTGTTCATAGGAGACCCGTTTGGTGCAAAGGCAGGGAAGTTCGTCCAAGGGCTCTTTGCGACGCATCCGCCTGTAGCGGACCGTGTGAAGCGTCTCTTAGGTAGCGCACCCGAATAGTCTT
>JALHPI010000018.1 GCA_022842585.1 Minisyncoccota bacterium
TTCAATCGTAGCTGACTGCGCCTCGCGCGTCTTTTCGGAAACGGACGGACGGACACCCGAGAAGCCGCCGGTCATGGAGCCGGTCGATTTTGCGTAGACGAGTTCATAGACGGCAGAGCCCTTCAACCCGGGAAGAGTGAAGGTAGAGGGACCTATGTTGTATTTTTCGCCGCCCGCGTCCGCATACGCGGTTATCTGGAGCTGTCCAGGATTAGCCTTCGTGCCAGCGGGTACTTTTATGGATTCATGGATGCGGAAGATGAGGCCGTCAGGAGTTTCAAACCGGGTATTTTTTATAAGCTCTTGGACTTTTTCCTGGCCGTTGTAGATGGTGATAAGTCCCTGGGCCGGGTCATTCGCGTTTTCGGTCCCTTCCGCTTTTACCTCCTGCATGCCGACTTTCTCAACGGTTACGACTTCAAACGGAAGCTCGCCGGAGGATGGGGTTGCGGAGAATTCTCCGGAAACGGTAGCGATATCGATGCGTGGAGTCACACCCACTTTCGCGCCAGAGAATGCATACATGGCAGCGATGGAGCCGACGACCACTACGACGGCCACTATCGCCAAACGCCACGGAAATGTTCCTCGGGTAGGTTCCATATGCTTAGCGGCTCCCGCATATGGCGGCTCCGACGGAGGTGGCGGGGCACTCTGATACGACGACATCGGAGCAGAAGCTCCAATCTGCCCTGTTTCTTCCATGGCGCGACGACGCGACGGCGGAATGATATCGGTGATGGTTTTTGGCATAGAGTGAGTGCGGTTGGTAATGCATATCAGTATACGTCATATGGTAGCGCAATTCGCTTCCCCACCGCAACCTGCTAAGGGATAAACGGGTGCGTCTAGTTTCGCGCTTTAAGTGAAAGCAGGTCGAGCACGAGGTCTTCTGCTACTCCTACCTCATGTCCCACCGCTTCTGAGAAAAATTTACTCTCAAGTGCCGCAATGGCGAGTGGTTCGTCCGAGAGCCAGAGCGCATGCATGTCGGAAGCGTTTAATGCGCGTTGCATCACGCCCACAGCTTCCGCATCCGTTATGAGGAATAGTGTGCGTGGGAGCGCATGGGCGGACGTGTATTCATGGAGACGCTGTACCACCGCGGAAGTGAAGCGACGGGCCACATCCGTCATGCGCGTATCAAGCTCTTCTTTTTGCTTGAGGTCTATGGAATCCCCGCCGTCGGGAAATGAGTGGAATCCGCTTGATTTCGCGACACGCGCGAATTCTCCAAGGCCCGACGGAAACGACGCGTACTTCATCGGGAAACTGTTCTTCACGAACAATAGCTCAGTCGCTTCTCCGGAGACGCGAAGCACGAGATAGTCCTTTTCATGGGGGAACGCGAGCGGAATGGACGCGAGCATCAGGCTTGGCATACTTGAAAAATGAACATCTTGAAGCAGGGAAAAGCTTCCGAGCGTACTTTTGATGAGCTTGGCGACTTCCATCTCTATGGTTGCGTTTAAGACTATGACCTCGGCACGCTGAACCTTCTTCCCGACCGGCATCATGGTCTTATAGCCGTTTAATACCGCTCCGAGCACCGCCTCTTCCGAACGGAAGCGTCCAGCGGGGACTTCCGCGGCTTTCTTCGCCTTTTCCAAGAGCGCTTCCGTGAACACAAACGGCTTCCCGTCCGCAAATGCCGCCACTTCTATGGAGACCGACTGCCACGGAGCCCCGAGATGGACTTGCACCGAATGTACACTCCCGGAACCGGTACGACGTCGAAGGAGAGGCGCGCCATTTTGACGGAGTTCGCGCAGTACCGCATCAAGCGTGCGGAGCATGAGGGCCGACTGCATGTCGGAAGACGTGGATTCTATCGGGAAACGCACGGAGTAGAGAATCGCCGTTGGGGCGTTCGGGGTTATGCGTGCGTACGCACCGCCGATGGAGGACGATGCTATGTCGATAAGCAAAACCGATTTCGCTTTGTTTGCTGAACCAAAACCAAAAAAGGACATGCCTTTATTCTACCGCATGCACGAGCGCTTCTTTAGTGAGGATATTTTTTCTTCATGTCGGCGACAGAACGCGCGATAAGTTTCCGTAGCACTACGGTATTAATATCCCCTAAGCGCTTGAACTGAAGGCAAGAGACAGTGGTTTTATACTTCCCTAGTTTTTTCATTAGGTCACTGTATGCGGTAAACCCAGGCATGATATATACGGTAAAATTTTGTGCACGCGGAGAAAACGCCGTAAGTGGCCAATCGCCTTTTTGGCTGCTTCGTGTGGATTCGTAATGATAAGAACCAAACCCAACCATGGCAGTGCCCCAAAGTACTGCTTTCTCGCCTGTTACGTCTTCAAAGAGCGCGCGCAACTCCTTTGCTTCTTTTTGCTTTTCTATTGATGCAATGCCGTTGATAAATGCAGTTACGCTTGCTTTCGTAACTTTTGTTTTTATTTCCGCCATAGCAGGCTATTCAACTACTCCATCACCGCCTTGATGCGACGCACGCCAGCGGCGACCGCTTCTTCTTTCTTTATTTTGAACTTCTTTTCGCCTTCATGGATTTCACTCGTGTTGGAGACGTGCGGACCACCGCAGAATTCAAGCGAGAACGCTTCAGGGATGCGGGGATTCTCTTCGGTAGCACCGAGAGGGCCCACTGAGTACACGGACACCATATCCGGATACTTCACGCCGAATTCCATCTCAGCACCAAGCTTCTCCGCTTCTTCGCGCGGCATCACGGTACGAGTAACCGGAATATCCTGATAGATGAGGTCGTTTACTATCTTTTCCACTTCCGCTTTTTGTTCATCCGTCATCTTCGCAGGAGATGCGAAGTCGATGCGTAGGCGCTCGCTCGTGATGTTGCTTCCCCGCTGGTGTACATCTTTACCAAGCACCATCTGAAGAGCTTTGAGAAGAATATGGTGGGTGGTGTGGTAGCGCACCGTCTGTTCGGCATGGTCTGCGAGGCCTCCTGCGAAGCGCTGCGCGCCTCCGGCGCGTGAGGTGTCCTGATGCTCTTTCATCTTTACGGCGACCGCATCCATATCAAGTGCGATACCGCGCTCTTTAGCGAGCTCTTCGGTCAGTTCAAGGGGGAATCCGTAGGTAGTGAAAAGGGTAAACGCGTCCTCAGCGCTTACTTCGCGCTTAGCCGCGAGCTTTTCAAACTCCTTAAGCCCGTTCGTGAGCGTTTTGCGGAACTGGTCTTCTTCCTTCGTAAGTTCCTCACGGATTTTCGATGCACCCGCTTTCACGTGCGGATAGGCATCTGCATACACAGCTCCGTAGCCCTCTGCGATGTCGGCAAGCACCGAGTCCTTGATACCGAGGCGGTCTACTTCGCGTATGGTGCGACGGATGAGGCGGCGAAGTACATAGCCTGCTTCCGTATTGGACGGCGTAACGCCTTCAGCAAGCATGAAAGAAGCCGCACGCATATGGTCGAGGATGACGCGAAACGCACGCTGTGTGGATTCGTCGGCATCATAGGCTTTGCCCGAGCGCTCCGAGAGTACTTTTCGAGCCGAGGCGAAGACATCGATATCAAACACGTCAGGGGAGTTGATGGTGGCAAACGTGAGGCGTTCAAGTCCCCCGCCGAAGTCCACGTTCTGCTTCGGAAGGTTTGAGAACGAGCCGTCCTCGTTCTTCACGAACTGCATAAACACCGAGTTCCCTATCTCCACGAAGCGTCCGCAGTCACAGTTCGGGTGGCAGTTAGGTCCCCACTTCGTATCATGTGGGAGTCCGAAGTCGTAGAAGACTTCTGAGTCTGGACCTCCAGGCTCCCCTGCAGGCATCTTGCTTGGAACTCCTGCACGACTCCACCAGTTTTTCTTCGCGTCGTACGCGAAGATGCGCTCGTTGCCATTCATACCTTTCTGGTATCCGTCCGCTTCGCTTCCGATGTTTACGTAGTCGGCAGTGATACCGACTGTTGCGAAAAGCTCTTTCCAGATACCTGCGGCTTCCGTGTCTTCTTCCATGCCCGTGTCCTTATCTCCGGCAAATACGGTGACATAGAGCTTCTGTGGGTCGAGCCCAAGTCCCTCTTCTTTGCTTGTCAGGAATTCAAAAAAGAACGGGAGCTGTTCTTTCTTAAAGTAATCACCAAGTGACCAGTTGCCGAGCATTTCAAAAAAGGTCGTGTGGCGGTTGTCGCCCACCTCCTCTATGTCCCCTGCCCTAAAGCTCATCTGCGAGTTTGAGACGCGCTTTCCTTCCGGATGGTCCTTACCAAGAAGGTAGGGGACCAAGGGCTGCATACCGGACGAGGTGAACAGGGTGGTCGGGTCGTTCCCGGGGACGATAGGGGCAGACGGAATAATCGCGTGTCCGCGACTTTTCATAAACGCCAGATATCGGCTCCGCACTTCACTTACGGTCATAGGAGAAAAGATACCATAAATCAGAGCACACCAAAAAACTGCATCTGAAGCTTTTTACTGCACTCTAGCTAGTTACTCCTCCGTTCTTTATACTGAAATTATGAAAACGAACTGGGGATTTGATGCGAATGATTTGGATACGAGCGTGCGACCGCAAGATGATTTCTATCATCATGCTGCTGGCGGATGGCTAAAGAATAATCCGATTCCTAAGACTGAGTCACGCTGGGGCTCTTTCATGGAGCTCCGCTACAACACCGATAAGCAGCTCCGCGCCATTCTCTCCGACCTTGAAACCCGCAAGACGACGTCTCGTGGTAGTTCCGAGCAGTTGATACGGGATTTCTATCGCTCTGGTATGGATATGAAGCGCCGAAACGCGCTTGGCGGTAAGCCTCTGCTTCCCTTTTTCAAACAAGTGCAGGGGCTCAAATCTACGAAAGACCTCCTCGCGCTTGTAGCTGAGCTGCATGTGATAGGCGTAGGCGTGCTCTGGGGTACGGCCGTGGACCAAGACTCTAAGAACAGCACGAAGTACGCGCTCCATATATACCAAAGCGGGCTCGGGATGCCTGACCGCGACTACTACCTGAAGGATGATGCGGAATCAAAGCGCGTGCGCGATGCCTACCTGCCGTTTCTCGAAAAGATGTTCCGCCTCATTGGGGATACACCAAAAGTAGCGAAAGCAAATGCAGTGACTGTGCTCGCGCTCGAAACCAAGCTCGCGGAAGCATCCATGAAAAAGGAGGACGCGCGCGACGCAGAGAAAGTCTACAACCGGAAATCGGTGCCGCAGCTTTCAAAAATAGCTCCGGCTATAGATTGGGCCCGCTACTTCAAGAAAACGGGAGCCGGTGCTCCCGCATCCGTCATCGTGATGCAACCGGAATTCCTCAGTGCGGTATCGAAACTCCTTTCGGAAGTGCCACTTACTGATTGGAAGACCTATCTGCGTTTCCATATCACAAGCGACCATGCAGGATACCTCTCCGATGCATTCATAAAGACAAGCTTCTCCTTCTACGGCACCGTGCTTGGTGGTGCAAAAGTCATGAAGCCGTTGTGGCGCCGTGTCTTAAACGCGGTGAATGGACACCTGGGCGAGCCGCTCGGAAAGATATACGTGGATAAGCACTTCCCTAAGGAAGCAAAAGAAAAAATGAACGTGCTTGTGGATGATTTATTTGAGGCATATGAAGCACGGCTCAAGGCGCTTCCCTGGATGACGCCCGCGACGAAGAAGAAGGCACTTCGGAAGCTTGCGTCTATGAATCGGAAAATAGGCTATCCGGACAAGTGGAAGTCCTACGCGACACTTGTCGTAAAGCCTGACGACTACGTCGGGAATGCGACGCGCTCAGCGCTCCATAGCCACGCGCGCGAGATGAAGAAATTGAAGAAACCAATAGACCGCGGCGAGTGGTTTATGTTCCCGCAGACGGTGAATGCATACTTTGCGCCAAACTTAAACGACATCGTCTTCCCTGCCGCCATTCTTCAGCCACCGTTCTTCAATGTGCATGCGGATGATGCCTTGAACTACGGCTCTATAGGTACCGTCATCGGGCACGAAATTACGCACGGATTTGATGACCAGGGTTCCAAGTACGACCACAATGGAAACTTAAAGAGCTGGTGGACTGCCGAAGACCGCAAGAGCTTTGAAAAGCGCGCAGAAATCATAAAGAAACAATACGACGCGTATACGGTAGCCGATGGTGTGCATGTAAACGGTCAGCTCACGCTAGGAGAAAACATCGCCGACCTCGGAGGCTTCGCAATCGCGTACGACGCCTACCAGCTCCGCCTCAAGAAAACGGGACGACAGGATATCGACGGCTATACACCAGAGCAGCGCTTCTTCCTCGGTACCGCGCTCTTTGAGCGTGAGAACAGCCGTCCGGAATTTCAGAAGACGCAGGTACTCACCGACCCGCACTCGCCAAGCGAGTTCCGCATCAATGGTCCCGCCTCAAACATGGAGCCGTTCTACGAAGCATTCGGCGTTAAAAAAGGTGACGGCCTCTACCGAGAGCCTTCCGTACGTACGACGGTCTGGTAACAGATTTTGACAGAAGCCTTTTATGTGGCAAGGTGTAAACGGCCGTTCCTTAATTCAACGGTCGCAATAGAGAAACGGAGCAAATCCGATGATTAGAAGAGTTCTGGCCCTCGCAGGCCTTATTCTTTTAGCAGTTGCCTACGCCAACGCCAATCCAAGCCTCGCCATGGCGCCTGTAGTGCTCGTCATTGCAGGTATATGGTGGTTCGTCTGCGGCATCCACTTCGTTCAGGAGTGGGCGCGTCTGCCAGTGATGCTTTTCGGCAGATACATGTGGACGTACCGACGTGGTCCGGCATGGGTGGAGCCTATCTTCTTCAACGCGCTTCCGCCTGTTTCGATCAACGACGTGGTCGTTCCAATGACGGTTCCAGAGGTGCAGACGAAGAACAACGTCGGCATCAAGCTGGGCGGCATGCTCACCTACCGGGTCGACACGACCAAGGTGCGTGACTCGATCGTGAACGTGCAGAACGTTCACGCGGCAGTTCGGGCGCGAGCACTCACGACGCTCACCGACGTAGCTGCGCAAGAGGAGCTCGACGAGCTCCTCAAAGATCGCACAGGCTTCTGCCAGAAAATCAAGCAGGAACTTGCGGTTCGAGTCGCGAAGTGGGGCGTCGTCGTCGACGCTTTCGAGCTGGAAGCGTTCAGCATCAATGATCCTTCCATTGCGGAATCAATCGCCGCGAAGGCGCGTGCGGAGAAGGAAGGCGAAGCAGGCCTTATCCGTGCACAAAAGCAGAAGGCTATCGCCGAACAACTGAACGACGCGGCGGCGCTGTACACGGCTGAGGGCCGCTGGCTGAAGAATGTGGAGGTGCTCACGGAGCTTTGCAAATCCGCGAACAACAACACCATCGTCATTCCGTCAGACATGGCGCAAATGCTCGCCAGTATGGGTTCTAGACCAACCCAGACCGCAAGCACGTAGGCAAACACTGAAATCTGCTGGAGCGCACGTGCTCCAGCAGATTTTTCTTTTTCTCTACTTTTTAACGATGTGGGCACCCCGCGAAGCAGCAAGGACGACGCATACCTCCTTTCATCTTTGAAACCGCTTTCGTAATACGTATACCGCGCGTTTCCGCTTTTGCGCCTGAAGTCACCCAGCAAATCCATTCGCTCCGCGCCAAGGGCGTGATGTCTTCCCAAAGCGTGCGCACGGACGCTGACGCAAGTAGTGCCTTCTGAAAATCTGCCGGGAGCTTATGTACGGTGCCAGAGGAAAGCTTTTTCATAAACGGATGGTATCTTACGAAACCCAATCAATCAGCTCTTCACCGCTCGTACGCAAGTACTCATTCGTTTTGCTGAACGGTTTTGAGCCAAAGAAGCCGTTATACGCAGAAAACGGGGACGGGTGCGGGGATTCTATGACCAAGTGCTTCGTGCGGTCGATAGAGGCACCCTTAGCGCGCGCGTAATTACCCCAGAGGATAAATACGAGATGTTCGCGCTCTTCGGACAGAGTGCGTATGACCGCGTCTGTAAACTGCTCCCAGCCTTTGTTCTGGTGCGAGCCTGGGGTCGCCGCACGCACCGTAAGCGTGGCGTTTAGTAAAAGCACCCCTTGCGTAGCCCAACGCGACAAGTCACCACTTCGGTTCACTATCGGCTGTCCAAGGTCGCTTTCTATCTCTTTAAAAATATTTTGAAGGGAGGGCGGAAGCTTCTCTCCATCATTTACCGCAAAGCAGAGGCCGTTCGCCTGCCCTTTCCCGTGGTACGGGTCCTGTCCGAGAATCACTACCTTCACCTTTTCAAACGGCGTAAGTTCAAATGCGCGAAAGAGAAACTTCGGCGACGGATACACCGTCGCGCTCCGATATTCGTCTTTTACGAACGCGGCCAGCTCGCCAAAGTATGGTTTTTCGAACTCATCTTTAAGCTTCTCCTTCCATGAGGGCTCTATGGCGACTTCCATTGAAGAGGAGTATAGCAAGACGCGCCAATGAGCGCGTCTGCCAAGCAATTGACTCCTTCACCAAGAACCTGTTCGATGTTGTTTTAAAACACGCGCCCATCCGCCGTACGCTGGATGAAAACGGTCCATAAACTCAAAATAGTGCTCTAGGTTTCGAAGATACAGCTGCGTGTATGCGTTGTAGATGTACATGGGACATTCCTCCCCTATGAAGTATGGACCTCTCTCTAAAGCTCACAAGTCGTATAGGTGCACAGCGTTAGCTAACTTCCTTACGTTCTTTGGCAAGAAGTGCCTCGCGTGAAGGGCCATTAATGCCGTTATAGCCTGACGGTTTGCCGTCAGCGCGTACGACGCGGTGGCAGGGCACTGTTTTGTCAGTGTTCCCGCTCATGATGGTGCCTACCGCACGTGCAGCCCCCGGCTTTCCGGCGCGCGCTGCTACAAGCCCATACGTCATCGTCTTTCCTTTCGGAATGCTTCGCACGACCTTCCTGACCCGCTCAGCAAACTCACTCTTCTTTTCTCTCAGCATACTGCTAACTGATATGATATATCATATCAGTTATTATGATTTCTTCTTACCTTCTTTGTGGATTTTGAGTAGGATTTTTCCGGCGTTCTCGCGGTAGACGCAGTGCTCGCACGGACCGCCGCCAAATGAGATGCCCACTTCCGGTATCTCGTCCGACATGAGCGTCGTATGCATGCGCACCAGAGTCGGCGCTACCCAGGAGTCATTTCCGGTATAGGGAATAAGGTTTATCTCGAACTCAAGCTTCGCATCAAACGCTTCTTTGTCGGAATTGCCGTTCGCGTAGACGAAGTACCCGGTCGACGATACCTTGAAGCCGTTCTGACGAAAAAGCCACTGGTAGACTTCCATCTGCTTCTTGTAGGAATCGTAGAGGTCATCCTCGCTTTTAGGACCTTCCTTCTTGCTCGTAGCCTTGTAGTCCACGATGATGAGCTCACCGTCAGGCGTCACCCATGCGTCGTCAATTCCACCGCGCAGTATCAAATTCGATTCCATATGGTGCGTCTTTATCCCGCGACGAAGCGCATCGCGCCACTCATCCATACGTTCGTCCTGAAACGGTACCGCGTCGATACCATAGGACTTCATCAGCGGGTGAGTCGTAGCGGCTGCCCGGTGTATGTCGAACTCACGCTTAAAGAGCTCGTCTACCGCGTTGTTCAGCGTAAAGGACGGCATAGAGGGACGCTTCACTCCGAGCCGTAAATCAAGATACGAGCAGCGCGGGCACTCGGTGAACATATCCACCTTGGTCCGGCTTATAGTAAAAGGCTCTTTGGAGTGAATTGCCGGATCAAACGTCTTTGCCCATTTGGATGCCATCCGACTATTCTAATCCCTCTAGGCCTTAGGGCGAAATCGTGTTCTCAATGGAGACGATTTCCGCCGCTATGGAGCCGATACGTTCAGGGGCGATACCGAGCGCGCGGAGCGCATCCCTGCGATCCCGGAGCTGTTCGGTCGTTACGATACCTTGGTCTATAAGGAGACGCTTCTCGGACTTTCGGAGTTGGGTGAGCGCAGTCACGGGGAATACGCCCGCGGCGACGATACGGTCATAGAGATTGCCCTCCGTCGGATACGTCCAGCCGAGGAGTCCGATGCCGGAACACTTTGCGTACTGAATCGCCGTTTCGGTGAATTTCGTGTTCGTAATCAAATACCCGCTGTCGACCGGACAGGTGCCGCTTACCTTTGGGTCGCACTGCCAGATATCGTCGAAGCGAGCCTTTACGTAGAGTGCCACTTTCACGTCCGTCTTGTAGTTTGGGTCGTTGTGGTACTTGAGTTCCGCCGCCAAGTGCTCATTCCCGCGGGTGGCATACACGTCCACTTCGTGCGATACGCACTTACCCGGAACCATCTTGCGCCATTCCACATTCCATCCCTCCTTTTTGAAAAGCGCAGTTACGAAGTCCTCAAACGGATGTCCGGTAGGACCAAGCTCGAAAAGCGCCCGGCGCAGACTGTAGCGCGCGGCCACGATACGCTCTTCCTTGCGTAAGAGGCCGAACGCTCGGCGGTATATTTCGTTTGTTTGTATGCCGGAAACAATAGAAGCCTCAATGACTTTACAAATCTTCTCCACCACGCGCGCGGACGCGCCCGCACGCCGAAGCGACGCTTCAAGCTTTGCTTTATCGAAACTCTCAATGGTTCCGTCCGCTTTGCGTATCTCAGTCATTGGCTCAGTATACCCGATTACTTTTGTTCAGTTGAAGACAACTTCAGGTTCGCAATCGGTCATTCGCTCCCCTGTAAGAATGGGGACCCCATTAAAATACAAATTTTTGCTATGTAATTATTCCACCACCTAGGCAGACATCGTCGCGATAGAGTACGAGCGACTGACCTTCCGCTACCGGTTCGGCGAGTTTTTCCGACGGAATGAATGCCTGCATCTGCATGCTATACGTACCAAGGATACGCGGACCGTGGTATCGGTACTGCGCCTCTACCACTTCACCATCCTCGTACGCAGCAAGCCAATTCACATCGCGCAACGCGATTCTGGATACTCCCTCGGATTTTGTGTTTGTTTTTGAAACAGTGAGCGTATTACCCAGCAGGTCTTTCGCGACCACATACCAAGGGCCTGGCGCGGCGTTTGCAAGCGCTATACGCTCACCGAGTGTGTGCAGAAGTACCCCGTCATGACTGCCTACCTCGATTCCTGATTCGTCTACGGCTTTCCCCGCGTGTGCGCCAAACTCGTTTCTAAGGAAGTCATCTACCGATACCGCACCGAGGAAACAGATGCCCTGGCTGTCGCGTTTTTCTGCTACCGGCAGACTGAATTTGCTTGCGAGCGCACGTACCTCGCTTTTTCGGTACCTACCAAGCGGGAAGCGGGTTTTTGCGAGGGCTTCTTTGGAAATCGCCCAGAGGAAGTAGCTCTGGTCCTTGTCTGCATCAATTCCCCGGCGCAATACACCATCCTCTGCGCGCGCATAGTGCCCGGTCGCAATCAGGTCCGCACCTTTAGACATCGCGAAGTTATAAAATGCCCCGAACTTCACATCTTTATTGCACATGATGTCAGGATTCGGGGTACGACCCGCCCTATACTCGGCTATCAAGTAGTCTATGACGGATTTCTTATACTCGGCTCTCGCATCGAGCGTCGTGAATGGTATCTGAAGGCGCGCGGCGACCCGCATCGCGTCGCGTCTGTCGCTTGCCCACGTGCACGGAAGCTCAGGCGGGTACCAGCCTTTGATGAATACCCCGTAGACGTTCGCACCGGCACGCTGTAAAAGTGCGGCCGTGACCGCCGAGTCCACGCCGCCTGAGAGACCGACGAATACTTTCTTTCCGCGGAGGGTAGATAGCGATTCAGACATGCGCTGATTCTTTTACCCTTGCTTTGCAGATATCCGAACAATACGTACCGCCCTCTTCTTTACAAGAAGCGCAGGCAAGAAAATGAAGATGGCAGAAGTTGTTCGCGCAGTTTACGTACTGTTCGGTTTTAGCTTCGCAGTGGTGGCACGTACCGACTATTTCCCGGTTGCCTCCGAAGTCCATCGTCAGGCGTTTGTCGAAGGTATAGAGCGTACCGAGAAAATCCTCTCCCGGATATTTTTCCATGTAGCCGTGTATACCGTTATCGAGCTGATACACGTCCGTAAACCCTTCGGAAAGGAGGAATGCCGACATCTTTTCGCAACGCACGCCGCCCGTACATACGGTGAGTACGGTCTTATCTTTGAGCGGTTCGAGCTTCCGCAAGGCTTCTGGCAAATCACGAGAATTCTCAAGCTCCGGGTTTATGGAGTTTTTAAAATGTCCGGAACGGAATTCATAGTCGTTTCGCATGTCCACCACGACGAAATCTTTCTGCTGTTCATACCAAGCACGGAGTTCCTCGGGAGGAAGGTGCGGGGCGGTACGCTTTCTCGGGTCCACTTTCTCTTTTGGAAAGCGCGTACCCACTATTTCAGTACGCACTTTTACGGACAGCTTTGGAAATGGGTCAAACTCACTCATGCTCGTTTTCACCTGTATATCGGCGAAACGCGCATCGGTAAGCAGTTCTTTCGCAAACACGTTTGTGTTTTCCACACTTCCTGCAAGCGTGCCATTTATCCCTTCTTCGGCAACTAAGACACGGCCCGAGAGGGAGAGTTCGGTTGCACGTGCCTTGACCCAGTCCTTTACGGTTTCCGGGTCTTCGATGGTTACGTACTTATAGAAAAGCAACACCTGGTAGGCCATGACGGTCAGAGTATAGTCTTGCAGCTATCAGCGCAAATAGCGCGCGCGGTTATTCTTATGTCCTTCAAAGGTTTCCGCATAGTACATGCGTCCGTCATTTCCGGTGAGGTAGTAGAGGTACGCTGATGCGGTTGGGTTCAGTGCGGCACGAAGTGCGTCTTCGCCGGGGTTCCCGATGGGCCCTGGCGG
>JALHPI010000019.1:0-7555 GCA_022842585.1 Minisyncoccota bacterium
CCGCAAAGTACTCACCCGCGTTACGGGAAAGGGGGGTAAGCTCTGGATTCGTATTTTCCCTGACCGTCCGATTACCGCAAAACCAGCTGAAGTGGGCATGGGTAAGGGTAAGGGAGATCCGAAGCACTTCGTATTCGAAGTGCGCCCAGGACGCGTACTCTTCGAGCTCGACGGCGTTGAAGACGCTATCGCACGCGATGCGATGCGTCGTGCGGGAAGCAAGCTTCCGGTAAAGTCCACCGTCATCACCCGATAATTTTATGGCAAAGAAAACCCCTCTCAAGGAAAAGAACGTAGAGGAGCTTGTAAAGCTCCTCGGTGAAAAGCGCGAAGAGCTCCGCAAGCTCCGTTTTGAAGCTGCAGGTAGCCGCCCGAAGGACAGCAATGCTCCTTCAAAGGTAAAGCGCGAGATCGCCCGCATCATGACCGCACTAACGCAGAAGAAGAACGCATAACTTACTTATGGAACCAACCACTTCAAAACCACAGAGCTTCAAGGGTGTCGTCGTAAAGACGGCCATGAAAGACACGGCTACGGTCGCGGTGTCTCGCTACGTGAAGCACCCGAAGTACAAGAAGTACCAGACCCGCACGAAAAAGTACCTCGCGCATGATCCGGGGAATACCGTGCAGGTAGGGGACCGCGTCACCATCGTGGCTTGCCGCCCGATTTCAAAGCTGAAGCGCTTTAAGATCGCTACCGCCTAACATTTATTTATGATTCAAGACCGCTCAATCGTTACCGTAGCAGACAACACTGGCGCCAAAGTTGGTCGCGTCTTCAAGGTGCTTGGCGGCAGTAAGCGCCGCTACGCTGGACTCGGCGATGTCGTTATCATCTCCATCCAGACTGCAGAACCCCGCAAGGCTACGAAGAAGAAGGACGTATGCAAAGCAGTCGTCGTACGCACCGTGAAGCCGTTCCGCCGTGCCAACGGTTCCTACATCCGCTTTGATGACAACGCGGTCGTTATCATCGAGAAGCAGGGTAAGGAAATGGGTCCGAAAGGGAACCGCGTGTTCGGTCCGGTCGCTCGTGAGCTCACCGAAAAGGGATGGCAGAACATCGCGTCTCTCGCACCAGAAATCGTATAACTACCTATGAGAAAGTACACCGATACCAAACAGAAGTCTTACGCATCCCGCAAAAAGCGCGGTCCTGTAGTCTCCCGTCACCTCGTCGTGAAGATGAAAGTGAAGAAGGGTGATACGGTCATGATCGTATCCGGCAAGGACAAGGGAAAGTCAGGCGCGGTTTTGCACGTATTGCCGTCGACAGGACGCGTTGTGGTAGACGGGGTTGCCCTCGTAAAGCGCCATTTGCGCAGGACCGGACGAAAACAGTCAGGCTCGATTGTCGAGCGTCCCGCGTCGATTCACGCTTCAAACGTCATGGTGCTCGACCCTGAGAGCAAGAAGCCTACCCGCGTCGGACGCGTGAAGCAGGATGGAAAGACCGTACGCGTAACGAAGAAGAGTAAGACCGTACTCAAGTAGCCCCCTATTTATGACCATGCTTTCAAAACAAAAAGAAGTATCCGCATTCGACGCCTTGAAAGAGGCGCAGGGTTACACGAACAAGTTCCAAGCCCCGCGCATCACGAAGGTGGTCGTGTCTTCAGGTACCGGAAAGGCGCGCGATAAGAACCGCAACAAGCTCGTCGAAGACCGTCTTGCGCGCATCACCGGCCAGAAGCCGTCCGCACGTGCCGCCCGTATCTCTATTGCGCAGTTCAAGCTCCGCGAAGGGGAAGTCATCGGCTTTCAGGTAACACTCCGGGGTACTCGCATGTATGAGTTCATCGACAAGCTCATCCATATCGCCCTTCCGCGTACGCGCGACTTCCGCGGTATCGCTGAAACGGCCGTAGACCAGATGGGCAACCTTACTATCGGTATCAAGGAAAACACGATTTTCCCCGAGACATCCGACGAAGACCTCAAGGACGTATTCGGTCTTGCCGTCACTATCGTGACGACCGCGAAGACCAAGGAAGAGGCGCTCGCATTCTTCCGGTACCTCGGCGTTCCGTTCAAGAAGTAACCAAAAGACTTTATTCGTTCGACGAAAACACCTGGCAGGTATGCCAGGTGTTTTCGTTTGACTTTACACTAGCCAGGAGTAGCGTATGGCTATCCCTCAACAATCCGATAGAAAGGGAGGAAGGAGAGGATATGAAAAAAGTTCTTCTCACTGCCGCCGTCATGGCACTGCTAATTGTTTCACCGGTAGAAGCACAGGTGTCGGGAATTGTGCTTGAGGAAGCTGAACCAGTCCATGAGGAAATCATCGTTACTGGTATCCGTTCTCGCGACGCATTTCCGCTTCCCTATGAGGCACACATCGTCGACGATGGTGTGCGCTTGACGGCTGAACGTGACAGTTCCGGAAGGACCACCTATACCTTCACGAGGCCCCTCTTCGGTGCTCTCGAGTTCCATAAGGAATGGGACGATGGACGCGGACGCTCGACTATACCCGAGCATAACCGTCCTGATACTCGGTGGGTGCCGTTTCGATGGTAGGTAGAAGAGGGCGGGTGCCATACGGCGCCCGCCCTCCTTGTTTGACCCGTCACACTGCAATGTCGTATCTACTTACTACATATGGACTCTTGAAAAGGTAAGTTTTTGGTACGAAAAAAGGTTGTATAGCCTAAGTGTGGCGGGTTTGACACGCTCCTAGGGAACTGGTAGTCTCTTCCTTAAGCCCTCAGAGGCGCTTTTTTATTGAAAAGCACCCAGCGAGTGAGGATAATCCAGCCCCAGTTTCAAGGCTGTGATTCCGAAAAACCTCGATAGGTTTGCAAGCCAAACCTTTCTACTCTGGTTAGACGGAATCGCCTGAAACTGGAGCTGGATTCCCGAGCGAGCAAGGGCCATACAACAATGGCCAAAACCTCACAACTCGCACGAAATAAAAAACGAGAAAAGCTCGTAGCTAAGTACGCTGTAAAGCGTGCGGCACTTAAAGCTGCCGGCGACTACGAAGGGCTCCAGAAGCTTCCGAAGAACGCTTCTCCGGTCCGTATTAAAAACCGTTGCTCCGTCTCGGGTCGCGGTCGCGGCTACCTCCGTGCGTTCGGCCTCTCCCGCATACAGTTCCGTGAGCTTGCTAGGGAGGGTAAGGTCCCGGGCGTTAAGAAAGCCTCCTGGTAATATTTTTATGGTAACTGACCGCGTCGGCGATTTCATCATCCGTCTTAAGAATGCAGGCGCTATTGGCGCTACCTCCGTCACGCTTCCGCACTCGAACCATCTCGAAGCGATTGCGAAGAAACTCAAAGAACTCGGATTCGTCTCCGAAGTCTCTTCGAGTAAGAAGGACCACAAGATGCTCGAAGTCGCCCTTTCATACGATGAGCGCGGCGAGCACCGCATTCATGGCGTAAAGCGCGTCTCTAAGCCGGGCCGCCGTCTCTATGCACCGGCACGCGAAGCCCACACGGTAAAGAACGGACTTGGCGCACGCATCCTCTCAACCCCGAAGGGTATCCTTTCGGACGCGGAAGCGCGCAAGGTACGCGCTGGCGGGGAGACCTTGTTCGAAATCTGGTAATACGCTTATGTCACGCCTCGCAAAAAAACCAATCGCCATTCCGGCAAAAGTACAGGTAACTTCTGAAGGAGGTACCCTTACCGTGAAAGGTGCAAAGGACACGCTCACCCGTGCCATTCACTCTGCCGTATCAATTGTGGTTGGGCCTGAAGGCGTCGAGATAAAGCCAAACAACAATACTCGCCTTGCAACCGCGCTTACCGGCACCTTTGCCGCACATGTCAAAGCCATGATTATGGGCGTTGAAACTCCATTCAAGAAGACGCTCCAGTTGAACGGCGTCGGATACAAGGTTGAGTTGAAGGGGAAAGAGCTCGTCTTCGCAGTAGGGTTCTCGCACCCAGTAGCGCTCACGGTCCCTGAAGGTCTCACGGCAACCGTTACTAAGAACGTCATCGTCATCGAGGGTGCTGATAAGCAGCGTGTCGGTCAGTTTGCGGCGGAAGTCCGCGGCGTAAAGCCACCGGAACCGTACCTTGGAAAGGGTATCAAGTACGATGATGAAGTAATTCTGCGCAAGCAGGGCAAGAAAGCCGTATAACGTATGTCTACTACTCCTTCAAAATCACAGCTTCGCACCCGCCGCCATGCGCGCGTCCGTGCAAAGATTGTCGGTACTACCGAGCGTCCTCGCCTCGCGGTGTTTCGCTCGAACCGTTTCATCAGCGTTCAGCTTATCGATGATTCGCAGCATAAGACCATCGCTTCCGCGCATGGCCGCGAAGTCGGTGGCTCTCTCGGAAGTCAGGCAAAAGCTATCGGCAAGACGATTGCAGAGCGCGCAAAGACCGCAGGTATTTCCACCATCGTGTTCGACCGCGGAGGATACGCGTATGCCGCACAGATTAAGTCGCTTGCGGATGCTGCACGCGAAGGCGGTCTCGCATTCTAATTATTTTTATGACTGACACCACGACTATGGATACGGAAACGAAAGGAGCGGAGGTTGCCGCCCCTGAAGCATCGGCAGTACCTGCCAGCCCAGCTTCTGAAGCGCCTCGCGGACGCGGACGCGGTCGTGGAAACGAACGCGGAGGCGGTCGCCCTCGCGACCGTGCACCTCGCGAACGCAGCGAATTCGAGCAGGTCACGGTAGACGTACGTCGCGTCGCCCGCGTTATGGCCGGCGGTCGCCGCTTCTCCTTCAGCGTCACGGTTGTCATCGGAGACCGTAAGGGTCGTGTCGGTGTGGGTATCGGAAAGGGTGCGGATACCGCGCTTGCTATCGATAAAGCCGTACGCGATGCAAAGCGCAAGCTCATCACGGTGCCGCTCACGAAAAGCCGCTCCATCAAGCATGAAGTATCGTCCGAGTACGCATCCTCAGTACTTACCATTATCCCTTCACCGGGACGCGGTCTTGTGGCTGGAAGCGCTATGCGCACCGTGCTTGAATACGCCGGCGTCACCGACGTTATCGGCAAGATTCTTTCCCGCACGAAGAACAAGCTCACCATTGCACGCGCAACGGTAGAAGCCTTGAAGAAACTCCGCACGCGCTCCAAGGCCGCATAATATTTTTCGTATGCAATCAAACTCACTCAAAGCCCGAACGAAGCGCATCACGAGTCCTCGTGTAGGACGCGGCGGTAAGCGCGGAAAGACGTCCGGAAGCGGTACGAAAGGCCAGAAGGGACGCGCAGGACGCCGTATGCGCCCTGAGATGCGCGACCTCGTGAAAAAGCTCCCGAAGCTTCGCGGTCACGGCAAGAACCGTTCCAAGACGGTACGTATGGACCGTAAGACGTTCCGTCCGATAAACCTAGCTCAGCTTGAAGCGGCATTTGTCGCCGGTGACACCGTTACCCCCGTAACGCTTTTGAAGAAAGGTCTCATCTCTATGCGTGGTGGCCATATGCCAAACGTAAAGATTCTCGGCACGGGCGTTCTCACGAAGAGTCTTGCGGTATCCGACTGCGCCCTCTCGGCTTCCGCGAAAGCGGCACTTGAAAAGGCAGGCGGTTCCGCCGTATAGCAATGATCAATGCCGCGATACATAAGCTCAAGATAATCTTCGGCGATTCGGTGCTCCGGATGCGCCTCGCATTCATCTTCATCGCGTTCATTATCTTCCGCATCCTCGCCGCTGTCCCGATTCCGGGAGTCGATGAAGTGCGTCTCCAGCAGTTTTTCTCGAACAATCAGTTCTTCGGGCTCCTTTCCGTATTCTCGGGAGGCGGGTTCTCAACGCTCTCCTTGGTGATGCTTGGTGTGGGCCCGTACATTACGGCCTCTATCATCATGCAGCTCGGTACCGTAATCTTCCCGGCCGTAAAGCGCATGTATACCGAAGACGGGGAAGCGGGCCGCACAAAATTCATTTCCATTTCACGGATGCTCACTATCCCGCTCGCCGTCCTACAAGGGGTAGCATTTCTTTCGCTTCTCCAGTCACAAGGCATCATTGGCGGGCTCTCCTCGTTTGAATTTATGGTAAACGTGTTCCTCGTCGCGGCAGGCTCAATGCTTCTCATGTGGCTCGGTGAACTTATCACCGAATTCGGCATCGGAAACGGCGTTTCGCTCATCATCTTTGCCGGCATTGTGGCAAGTGTTCCTGCAGGCGTTTCCCAGCTTCTCTTTACGGCAACGACGGCACAAATTCCTGCTTATATCGGATTCTTCGTCCTTGCAATGGCAACTATCTTTGCGGTGGTTACCGTATCTGAAGGAGAGCGCTCCATCCCGATAGCGTACGCGCGCGCGGTGCGTGGGACTGCAACCACGGGAGGGGCCGCTACCTATCTTCCTATTCGCCTTCTTCAGGCAGGGGTTATTCCGATTATCTTCGCGCTTTCGCTCATCCTCCTTCCTCAGATGATTTTGTCAGGCCTCTCCGCTATTGGCATACCGGGTCTTGCAGGTGCCCTCGCTGGCTACGCAGCCTTCTCGGCTAATCCTTGGGCGCACGGTGCCGTCTACTTCGTACTCGTCGTTATGTTTACGTACTTCTATACCTCTATTACGTTTGAGCCGAAGCGCGTTGCGGACAATCTTCAGAAGTCAGGCGCATTCGTTCCCGGAGTTCGCCCTGGACGCGAGACTGAGGAATACATCGGAAACGTAGTGAATCGCGTTACGCTCCCGGGAGCTACCTTCCTCGGTCTTATCGCGGTCATTCCTTTCATCGTGCAGGGACTTACCGGCATTACCGCTATCCTTATTGGTGGTACTGCACTCCTCATCGCCGTCACCGTACTCCTCGACCTGATACGCAAGATTGACGCGCAGGCGTCCCTTCGCGAGTATTAAAAAGCCCAAAACAGGCTCATCTGCTTTGTTGCTCGTTCCGGTCCTCCCTCACCGTACTTTTGTACGGCTCGGTTCGGTCCTAACTCGCGCCTCGCATCTAAACCTGTTTTGAACTTTTAGTTCAGTGATATAAGCTAAATACAAAGAGTATGGATTTGAATACAATTCTATTGATAGGGAAGCCAGGAAGCGGCAAGGGCACGCAGGCGAAGCTCCTCACGCAGGCGACCGGCTGGCCGATCATTGCGTCCGGTGACCTGTTTCGCGCACTTATTAAAGAAGATACCCATGTAGCTGCGCGTATGCGCGAAGAGCATGAGCGTGGATTGCTTGCTCCTGAGTGGTTTGCTACCTACTTCTTCCAGAAGTCTATTCTTCCAATCAAACCCGAAGAAGGGGTTATCTTCGATGGTTTCGGACGTAAAGCGCCGGAAGCGAAAATCGTCATCGAAGTATTGAATTGGCTCGGTCGTCCTTTTTCCGCCGTGCATATCAAAGTATCGGACGAGGAAATCATCGACCGCCTGAAGAAGCGGAGTGAAGTATCAGGACGTGCAGACGACAGCGCCATAGATAAACGACTGGAAGAATACCGGACCTTTACCGACCCTGCCATTGAAGTATTCCGCGAAGCGGGCAAGCTCGTAGAGATAGAGGGCGAGGGAACAGTGGAAGAAATCCAGGCGCGTATCCGCGAAGCTGCGGGAATCAAATGACGATACGAACAGCAGAAGAACGAGAGGG
>JALHPI010000019.1:7565-12116 GCA_022842585.1 Minisyncoccota bacterium
TAGGAAGGGCCGCACACGTTGGCGTATCCACCCATACGCTCGATGAACTTGCTGAGAAGCTTATTCGCGACGGCGGGGATGAACCGGCGTTCCTCGGCTATTCTCCGGAGCGTTCCATGCGCCCGTATCCGGCAACGCTCTGTGTATCCGTAAACGACGAGGTGGTGCACGGCATACCGAACGAACAGCCGTATGTGCTTCAGGATGGCGATATCGTCGCTTTAGACCTCGGTCTTATCCATAAGGGATTCGTATCCGATTCGGCCATTACGGTCGCTATTGGAAACGTTGACGAAGCCTCGAAAAAACTCATGGAGGTCACGCAGCGTTCCTTGTACGAAGGTATTAAGGCGGCACGTCCGGGGAACAGAGTGGGCGATATCTCGCACGCCATTGAAAAGACATTCGACGGCTCTGGATTCTCAATCGTAAAGGTACTCGGAGGTCACGGGGTAGGGGCGCATGTACATGAGGAGCCGTGGATTGCAAACGTAGGGCATCCAGGGACCGGTCCCGAGCTTGTGGAAGGTATGGTGCTCGCGCTTGAGCCTATCGCAAACATCGGCAAGGCAGCGGTAGTAATTGCGCCTGATGGCTACACGTACCGGACCAAGGACGGTTCGCGGAGCGCGCACTACGAGCACACCATTTTGATAGAAAAGGATGCTACACATATCCTCACACGCCGTCCCTCCGAACCTATCTAATAGAAGCATTCCTAACTGATATGATATATCATATCACTTAGGCTGAAGCGTCTTGAATACGGATGCTTCGCGCTCTGATGTAAGAAGTAGCGCGACCACGCATCATACGTTATAGTGCCGGTATATCAGCGCCTTAGGCGGCTTTTTAGTAAAACAAGGAGCGAAGCGACTATGTTTTACTTATCTGCCTGATGTGGCGTCCTCGCCTTCAGGCAGGCCGTCACCGCTTGAAGTAGTATTCTGTAACTAATCAACACTGTATGAGCAACCCACATCCAAAGAAAGAGCGCAGTTTTGTCATCGTTAAGCCTGATGGTGTCCAGCGTGGCTTGGTGGGAGAAATTGTTCGTCGTTTTGAAAACACGGGTCTAAAGCTCGTGTATATGAACCTCGAACTTCTCGATGAAAAGAAGCTCTGGGAGCACTACGGAAAAGACGATGCGTGGTTTACTCGCAAAGGGCAGGGTATTGCCGACGACCGTGCAAAAGCGGGTATGTCGGTTGATAAGGAGCCAATTGAATACGGTAAAGACATCATCCGCGCCCTCGTGAAGTTTATGACCTGCGGACCGGTCGTGGTCATGGTCTGGGAGGGTAATCAGGCCGTAGCAGTCGTAAAGAAGCTTGTGGGAGGCACTGAGCCTGCAACTTCAGACGTCGGTACTATCCGCGGCGACCTCACGCTTGATTCTTATGCTATCTCAGCGATTGACGACCGTGCGGTGCGTAATCTCATCCACTGTTCGGATGCTCCGGAAGAAGCGGAACGCGAAATCAAGCTCTGGCTTTCTGAAAAGAACCTCATTAGCTATCGCTTGGTGAGCGAACAAATCCTCTACGACGTAAACCTCGACGGGATACTCGAGTAGTTTCCGAAATTATTCCGTAGGTACTACCAATGGAATACTTATTTATAGCGATTGTAATCCTCGGACACGTGGTTCGAGGATTATTCGTATCGCCCGTACCGCCTTATCCGGTAGTAGAGACTCCTTCCGTTGAATCTGAAATCGGAACTTCAACCGAAACTGCTAGTGTTCCGGAAACCAGTGTAGTAAAAACATCAGAAAAAAATCCGGCACCTACGAAAACTCCTGAACGCAGTCCTGTTGTCCAACCGATTGCTTCGACCTCAGTGACAGTTCCCATAGCATCAGGCACAGCTCCTGTACTTCCGCCTATACCAGCGAAAAAAGGCGGAGGTTCTCCTGCCACTTCGGGAACACTTACGCTCGAACTCCCAAACCTAAAGAATGTTTCGGAAAAGGATATTCTTATCTTTAAGGCCTTGGTACGAACATCTGATGGTATATCAAAGGATGTAACACAAGAAGCGCTCTGGAAAGTGCTGGGGCCAGTGGGGGGAGTATCGAAAGGTGTTTTTACGGCAACGCTTTCCTCTGACATGGCGGAGTTTGGACGTGCGCCTGGAGCCGTAGTTGCTACCTATACCGATCTGCTCACTGGGAAAGAACTGGTTGCGGAAAGCCCTATTTTTGAAGTGAAAGCTTTTGTGCCAAAGAGTATAGAAACGAAAGGCCAGTAGTAGAGTGTTCCGAATACAAGGAGGCTCATATACCTCGCACCACTTTTTTACAAAAAAGTGGTGCGAGGTATACTTTCTTACGGAGCCTGTCCTTGCAATGCAACTTGCGTCAACTCAGGGAGTCCGATATCAGGCATGAAGGTGACCGTGCAAACGGTCCGAATCATACCGTGAGGGCACCCACCTATATACATGAGTTGCCGCCGAGGACGGTTCCGCAAAAATCCGCTGCAGACGCAGCGGATTTTTGCGTATATGAGCATGGTAAAATCTGAAAATATGCGTCTTCCTTGGCTCCTTGCGGCACTCATACTGAGCGCACTCCTCGCTACTCTCCATTGGTGGGCCCTGTCTGATTTTCTCTACTGGCACTACATGTGGTTCGATATTCCGATGCACTATCTGGGCGGCGCGGTGTCGGCAGTATTCGTATTCGGCTTTTTGCTCCACAAGCGGGTGTACGTTTCAGTCGCGCTTCTTGTGCTGATATTCATTGGATGGGAAGTATTTGAATTCGTGTTCGGTTTGCCAGTCGAAGCGAACTACCCGCTTGATACCGCGATTGACCTCGTTATGGATACGCTCGGCGCGCTCACCGTATATGCGGTAGCGCGGAAAACCTTATGGCGCGCATAACGCAAACGCCCGTTCAAACCGGGCTACGGCTGACTACCTATGGTGGCGCGGAGACCGTTACTGGCTCGAACTTTCTTGTAGAGGGCGAGAAAGGAAGGCTTCTCATTGACTGCGGTATCGAGCAGGGAAGGGATTATAACGAAGCAGAAACGCGCGCGCCGTTCCCGTATGATGTGCCTTCTATCGACGCGCTCGTAATTACGCATGCGCACCTCGACCATATCGGTCGTATGCCCTTGCTTATGAAGCAGGGGTTCAAGGGTAAGATATATATGACCCCGCCTACGCGCGACCTAGCCGAAGCCATCCTTCACGACAGCGTACGTATCCTGGCAGGCGAAGCGAAGTATAGAGGACTTGCTCCTCTATACGACGAGCATGATGTCACTTCATTGTTTGCGCGCGTAGAGACGATTGAATACCGAACAGAAACCGAGGTCGCTCCGGGTCTCTCCATCTATCTGCGTGATACGGGCCATATCCTCGGCTCGGCAAGTGTACGGGTGAAGAGTGCAGATGGTACTACGCTTGGGGTGACGAGCGATATCGGGAACTCCCCGGCGCTCCTCCTACCTGACGCGGAGCCCATACCAGACGCAGATGTCGTGCTCATAGAAAGCGTGTACGGTGACCGTCAGAACCCCGAGAAAGCTCATCGCACCGATAAGCTTCAGGAAGTACTAGCCAAAGCAATAGCGCGTGGCGGCACCATTATGATGCCGGCTTTTTCAATCGAACGCACCCAGCTGATGCTCTACGAAATCGGCATGTTGTTTGCCAGCGGAAAAGTGCGTGAAGTGCCGGTCTTTCTCGATTCACCACTCGCCATACTCGTGACCGATATCTATAAGAAGTGGGGGAAGGAGTACTTCAAGGAAGAGATGAAGGAGGAGATAGCGCACGGCCACGATATTTTCAGTTTCCCGTTCCTTACGACTACGCGCTCGCGCGAGGAGTCGGAAGACATCGAGAAAGTGCACGGCTCGAAGATAATCATCGCGGGCGCCGGTATGAGCCATGGCGGTCGCATTGGCCGGTGGGAACAGAAGTATCTCGGGGACCCGAAGTCCACCCTCATCATGGTCGGATACCAGGCACCAGGTACTCCAGGGCGCGTAATGCAGGACGGCGGGAAGACGGTGAAGATAGACCATCAGGAAGTGGAGGTACGTGCAAAGATAGAGGTGCTCCACGGGTGGTCGGGGCATGCCGACCGCGACGGTCTCTTGGCATTCGCCGAGAAATGTTTACCCCGCGTGAAAACTTTTATCGTGGGACTTGGTGAGCCTTCTTCCGCGCGTTTCCTCGCCCAGCGCATTCATGACTACCTTGGCGTGAAAGCGATAGTCCCCGCGGAAGGGCAGGCGTTTACGATTACGAAAGACGGTGCCCGATAGTACGAATCCTGACTCGCAGGCAACTGATATAGTTAAGATATGGATCGTGAACCAAGAACGAGTGAAGCTCAATCGATTCCGCGCTCTTGGAATGTATGGGATTCTTCTCCGGGTGGACCATGGAGCCGCGACGCTTTCGCAGTCTCTTCTGAGCAAGAGTGCTCGCTTGAGCAGATACAAAGCGAGGCGGTCTTATATCTCGAAAACACTGTTCGATCGGACGGCATACCTCTTCTCACTCATTTGAAGAAGATCGGAAGAGCAC
>JALHPI010000020.1 GCA_022842585.1 Minisyncoccota bacterium
TTTCGCAGTCTCTTCTGAGCAAGAGTGCTCGCTTGAGCAGATACAAAGCGAGGCGGTCTTATATCTCGAAAACACTGTTCGATCGGACGGCATACCTCTTCTCACTCATTTGAAGAAGTATATGTCACAAGATTATGCGAAACCGATTGACGAGAGAAATCCTAATTGGACAGTCAATACTGAAATATCCAGCATCTTAGCTGAGAACGCTATGGTTTTTGCAAAACGAGTCGCTCAGAAATACGGTATTGTGCCGGGACGAGCGGTCACGCAGCAACTCTATTACAAACCCGATCAGAATAATAAAATTGAACAACTTATTTCGATTCGAGGACGGGATGCTTACATAGGAAACGCAGATATAGCAGGTCGAATCGGGGATCAGGTTAGGGCAACTGATATTTATGAGACCCGCGTAGCAGATGCATTTCTGGACGTCTGGTACGAAAAGGGAATCAAAATGCTTGAAGAGATTGAGAAACCAGCAGGCTAGGTCGCTCGGTTCCAATATCGTCCCAGACAGTCGCATAGAAAAAGCCCCGCGAGAGCGGGGCTTTTTCTTAAGGTAGTTAGTTTACTTTACCTTGGTGAGCACTCGGGCGAAAACTTCAGGATGCTCTACAGCCATCGTTGAGAGGACCTTGCGGTCGAGCGCGACGCCGTTCTTCTTGAGGGATGCGATGAACGTGCTGTAGCTCTTGAATCCGTTGTCGCGTACTGCGGCGTTCAAGCGGACAATCCAGAGCTGGCGCGCGTCGTTCTTCTTGTCACGGCGGTGGGCAAATGCCTGCTTGCCGGCGTGTACGAGAGACTCGTTTGCAGCGCGCTCTTTCTTGGAGCGGCCATGGCGGTAGCCCTTGGCGCGCTTCAGGATGTTGCGGCGGGTTTTTGCTGACTGAACACCTCCTTTTACTCGTGGCATAGAATTAAAATTACGGGATTTATGCGGCTTCTTTAACCTCAGGCTTTGCCTTCTTCATAGCGTTTCCGCCGAGGAAGCGACGCTTCAGCTGATTGCTCATTACAATCTCGACGCCACGCTTCTTCACACCCTTGGTGCGACCACGCTCCTTTGCGTTGAAATGGTCCTGGCCAGGCTTGCGGGCAAGGATTTTGCCCGTTCGCGTGACGCGCATTCGCTTGGTGAAAGATTTATTCGTTTTCATATAGTTGCAGTTGGTGGTTTTTTCGCAGCCGCCGGGTCTCGTTCGACGATGGCTGCAAACCCCTTGGGGGAGCGGGCAACCGGTTCGGGAACTCTGTACGCGTACGGTATGAGGAGCAGGAATTTCTCGAGGCGCTGCTTCAGGAACGCTTCTTCCATGCCCTTGTATCGGCCTTTGAGGAAGAGCTCCGCGCGAACGCGATGCCCTTCGGCAAGCCACTCGGCCGCCTTCTTAGCCTTCAAACGCATATCGTTCTCTCCCGTGCCTACCTTTATCTGGACCTCTTTGGTCTCAGATACCTTGGATTTGGCCCGAGCAGCACTCTCTTTCTTCTTCAGCTCGTACTGAAATTTACCATAATCCATCACTTTAGCAACGGGAGGGGTCGCGTTCGGCGAAATCTCTATGAGGTCGAGGCCGGCGGCCTCGGCGGCCTTCATGGCGTCCGCATAGGAAAGGACGCCGAGGTTTTCTCCCTCAGCGCCTATAACGCGTAGTTCTGCGGCGCGTATTTCCCCGTTTATGCGTGTTCTGTCGGTACTCAAGGCTTTGTTTCTTGCACTATACCACGAAGAAATGGCTTAAACAACGCCTATTTCTTCTTTTTCTGCTTAATATTGAGGTTCCCGAACAAAGGACGCCACATATCTTCCTCAAGAGGGATGAGGACCTCGCGACGGTCCACGCGCTCCGTGAACTCGATAGGGAGTCCGGTCACGACCGCGAGTGGGTACCGCTCAGCGCCTTCGCCCATGGCAAGTACGGCTGCGGCCGCTATACCGTCAGCAATAGCGGCGCGCGACATCGTGTAGGGCCTCCCGAATATGTCGGGTTTTTTGCGGTAGTCTCGAAGCCCTTTGAACCCTGCATACCCGAGCGACATGCCGAAGGCACCTCGGCGCAAGGGAAGGGTACGGCTGTCGGTAATGACAACCCCGAGATTTTTCACCCCGTATGCTTTTTTGAGTATGGTGCGAAGATTGGCGGCCGCTTTGTAGCTGTCTTTTGGGAGGAAGATGTATTTGCCGTTGCCGTTACTTTCATCAATGCCTGCGGACGCGACGAACATTCCATCGCGGAGCGTAAGCCAGGTCCACTTCGTGCGTATAGCAAGCTCACTCTCTTCCTTCACGAGTACGTCCTTGGGGCGCAGTCCTATGACCTCGGTGCGACCTTCGGCAAGGCCGACGATTTTACTCGTGACGACGAGTACCGAGCCTTCTTTCAGGGTTTTGATATGGGAGCGTATGAAGCCTTCGAGATTCTCCCGCTCCTTGAAAACGCGTGTTTTAATCGGCTTTACTTGCATGGTCTTTTTCCCTCAAGAGCTTGATACCGACGTATGCAAGTGGCGTGTAGAAGAAGCCCATCGCTACCTTGAATGCCCACCACGTGAATATGACCGAGATGAGCATATCGGTTGGCATGACGCCGGCGAATGCGATGACCATGAAGAGGACGGTATCAAGGAATTGCGACCAGAGGTTTGAGAGGTTCGAGCGTACGGCAAAGCCGCCAGTCTTTACTACGCGTTTGAAGAAGAAGAATGAGATGACGTCCTGATACTGCGATACCGCAAACGCCACGACTGAAGCAATCGCGATGCGGATGCTTGTTCCAAAGACCGTTTCGTACGAGCCATAGGCGAAGTGTGTCGTGTCTGACCACGGAACGGCAAGGGAGACGAAGTTGTAGAGAATCCAAAGGAGGGTAGAGGTGATGCCGGCGAGGACGAAGAACTTCGCCACCTTCTTTCCGTAGACTTCACCGATAACGTCTACCATCAAGAATACGATGGGGAACATAAAGACGCCTACCGAAAGATGCTGCCCAAAAGGGAGCGGCATGGTTTTCATGCCAAGCGTATTCGCCGCAATCAGCGACGTGATGTAGATAGCGAGCGCAATCAGGACTTTGCGCAGGTCGGATTCAGAAAGGGTATGCATGCGGTATAAAACTCAGGATAATGGGCGCACTATACCCTGAGAGTCAGTGATTCTCAACGAGCACTCGTTTCAAGCGGAGCGAGTTCTTAAGAGACTCTTCTATGCATCTTCGGTCCAGTGCATCGCTTCAATCTTGTTTCCGTCTGAGTCGATGATAAAGGCGCCGTAGTATCCTTTTCCATAGTGTTCTCGCGGGCCGGGTGCGCCGCTATCTGTGGCGCCAAGTGCCAACGCTTTTGCGTGAAAAGTATCTACCAGCTCATTACTATCAACAAGAAAACTAATATGCACCCCGTTGCCAGCGCTTGCGGGCTCTTGGTTTACTGGTTGTCCAACCCAGAACTCGGGATACTTTTTACCAAAACAAATCGCTTTGTGTTCTTGCAAATCTTCCATAACCGAGAACCCTACCGCCCCGAGAAGGGCAGTGTAAAAGGCCTTCGCTTTTTCGTAATCATTTGTCCCTACAGATACGTGAGAAAGTATTGATTGGTTTTCCATATCCTTATTATACAAAGAAGTCTGCTCCAAAAGCAGACTTCTTTTTCGTATTTGTGGAGGTGGCGGGGAACGATCCCGCGTCCGAATCCGTATTTGAGAGCGAGTCTACGACGCGTAGTACTGGTTAGATTCTAGGATAGGGTGCGAGGAACCAGAACGAAACCACTCCTATCTGATCCCTGATTTGACCCAGGCCGCGCGGGAGAGCGGTGGGCGAGCTCTTAGATTATTCCACCCATACCCTCTGCTATGAGCATCAGAGAATATGAATGTCGCTTAGGCGAAGGGCCGTTAGGCGCGCGCGTAAGCGAACGCAAAGTCAGACGTACCGAAGTATGGTGACTTTACGCTTGCAACAGTTTTGTTGGCAAGTTTGGGTGCCTGCGTTTTTTGGTGGTCAGCAGACTTCCACCGCGTCGCACGTTTCTCAAAGAGCAGACCGTCAAAGCCGATCACCCCCTGTAAGAAGACGATACCGCGTTCTTCTGCTTACAGCGAGTTTTCGAAAGATTCGTCTTTCCCAATCAACGACGGTTTTTCAGCACCCTATCCGCCTCACGCTTCGCATCCTTCTTTTTCAAGTCTTCGCGCTTGTCTTTCTTGCCTTTGCCTCGTACCACCGCGACTTGCACTTTTATATAAGTATTATTATACACAGCAATTGGCACTGTTGTCAAGCCCTTCTTTGATTCGGCGCTCAACAGCTCTGCTATTTCGCTCTTCTTCATGAGAAGTTTCCGGGAACGCTCGGGGTCGTAGCCTTTTACGGGGTTAGACGCCTGGTAGGGAGGGATGGTCATGCCGATGAGGTACGCCTCGCCGCCGCGCACCACGATGCGGGAACCGTCCAAGGAGCCGTGCTTCCCGCGGAGCGCTTTCACCTCGCCACCCTCAAGCTCGATGCCTGCGGAAAAGGTCTCCAGTATCTCGTACCGGAGCGTGGCTTTTTTATTCTCCACCAAAAGCGCGCTTTTCATCCGTTCATTGTTATATAGAGGAGCGATGTTGTATAGTGCATCTACTAGTATGGCGCAAAACGAAAAGATAATTCCGCCGAAGAAACCGGCGATAAAGCCGGTTGCGAAACCGGGTAAGAAGAAAGGAGGGAAGGGTCCCGAAGGCATGCTTTCGGGCGGCTTTACCGGGAATCTCCTCTCCGCAGTACTCATCCTCCTCATTCTGATGAGTCTCTACCGCTTCGTCACCGAACAGACGAAGGAACCGACCGTTATCCCGCTCTCGCAAGTAGCGGCAGATGTGCGTGGCGGAGTCGTAAAGAGCATTGAGATTGCGGGGAACGACCTCGCACTCACCTATGTAGACGAAACCAAGAAAACTTCCATGAAAGACCCGGACGCGTCGCTTCCGGAAACGCTCGCGGACTACGGCGCAACGCCCGAGGAGCTTGCAAAGGTGACAATTGAGATAAAAACTGAATCAGGTTTCAAATACTGGTTTAGCGTACTGGCGCCCATCATACTTCCGCTTGTCTTCCTCGTGATTCTTTTCCTCTTCCTTGCGCGTCAGGTGAAGGGAGCGGGCATGCAGGCCTTCACCTTCGGACAATCCAAGGCACGCCTTACCGACCCGACGGATGCTTCTACGCGCGTCACCTTTGCGGACGTAGCGGGTGCGAAAGAAGCAAAAGAAGAGCTTCTCGAAATCGTGGACTTCCTCAAGAACCCGAAGAAATTCCTCGATATCGGTGCACGCATTCCTAAAGGAATTCTTCTCATGGGTGCGCCGGGAACGGGAAAGACCTTGCTTGCGCGCGCGGTCGCAGGCGAAGCGGGCGTGCCGTTCATGTCCATCTCAGGCAGTGAATTCGTGGAAATGTTTGTCGGCGTGGGCGCGTCCCGCGTGCGCGACTTGTTCCAAATCGCAAAGCGCGCCGCACCCGCAATTATATTCATTGATGAAATCGATGCGGTAGGGCGTGTACGCGGCGCGGGAATAGGGGGAGGGAACGATGAGCGCGAGCAAACCCTGAATCAAATCTTGGTTGAGATGGACGGCTTTGACCCTGCGGAAAAAGTCATCGTGATGGCTGCGACGAACCGTCCTGACGTACTCGACCCCGCACTTCTTCGCCCAGGCCGCTTCGACCGACGCGTCACTATCGACCTGCCGGACCGAAAAGACCGCGTAGAAATTCTCAAAGTACATGCTCGGAAGAAACCTTTTGGCGCCGACGTGAATCTCGATGTCATTGCGGAGCGCACTCCCGGATTCTCCGGCGCGGAGCTTCATTCCCTTATGAACGAGGGTGCCATTCTTGCGGCACGCGAAGACCGCAAGGAAATCACGCAGTACGATCTCATCCGTTCCATTGAGAAGGTAATGCTTGGTCCGGAACGAAAGAGCCACTTGCTTTCAAAGCGTGAGAAGCGCGTCACTGCGTACCACGAAGCAGGTCATGCGCTCGTATCGTCCGTGCTTGAACATGCGGATCCGGTGCATAAGATTTCCATCATCAGCCGCGGACGAGCCGCAGGCTATACCCTTAAGCTTCCGTTTGACGATAAGAAGATGCAATCAAAGAAGCAGTTCAAGGACGACATCTCCGCAACGCTTGGCGGCTACGTCGCGGAAGAGATGGTGTTTGGCGACCTGACGACCGGCCCTTCTAACGACCTTGCCGTTCTCACGGGACTTGCACGCGATATGGTCGCCCGTTATGGCATGAGTGATGTCATTGGCCCAGTCGCATTCTCTGCAGAGCGCAACTATGCGGGAGAGACTACGTACTCGCAGGACATAGCCGGGAAGATAGATGCGGAAGTGACGCGTATCATAGAAGAGGCGCGCGTGAAGGCCGTCGAAGTGCTCACCACCCACCGGAAGGCGCTTGATGCTATCGCCGAAAACCTCGTCGAGGTAGAGACGCTCGAGAGAGAAGCATTTGAAAAGCTGCTGATTGCAAACGGCATAACGCCAAAAGCAAAGGAAGAGGAGCTGGACGCTTAAAATTCCTATGATAGTCTCAGAACACATGATTCGCGTTGTTTCCATGCAGATGATGCGTAGCCCCCTCTTGGAGGGAGCCTCACTCGTCGCGTAAACATTTTCTCCTCGTTTCGCGCCCGGAAAGGCCTCCTTCACTTGAAGGGGGCCTTGTCCTTTCACAACGGAGAAAAAGGATGGATAACAGGTATCAACTGATACTGGCGACTGATTGTGGTGGCACGGACCGGGGACGGTACGAAATCGCCGCACATCGCTGTTTCTTCCCACACCTCGTGCAACCGGTCTTTTTCGAGACGGCAAGCCTCTCTACGCTTCATTGCGGCTTCGTCGCTACGGCCCATGCACTCTCGACGGTGGATCACTTCGGACCGCTTCGGCGCGGCGAGAATATCGGCCTCTTGGTGAATGCGGCTCCGGAGCGCGACGACATCTACGCGCTTGAGCTAGATAACGGCGTGCAGGTGGTCGGACCCCATCTGGGGTTCAACTTCCATTTCCTGCGCGACCGCGTGCGAAAGTCATATCTCGTACGCGATACAACGCCGGACGCAGAGACGCCGTTTCGTTCCATGGAAATCATGGTGCCAGCGCTTGCGGTACGGCTTGGGGCCGCGGAGTTTCCGCACCTTGAGTTCATTCCGCAGGAGCTTCCGCACTATGACCCTGAGCCGGGCGTGTATGTCGCCGACTGGGATAGTCACGACAATCTTTACCTGGTTTCGACCGGGGAAGACGAATCGTGGATTCCGGCGCTCGGTGAGACCCGAGTGTTCCGTATCGGCAACACGGTCGCGCGCCTGCGTCATGTCAACGGCATTTTCGCCGGCGAAACGGGCGAGCAGGTCCTCACGACCGGGAGCCTGCGCTTGAACGGAAAAAACGTGCACTACATCGTGGTGCGCGGGAGCAGGGCTCGCGCCATGCTCGGAAACCCGACGGTGGGCACGAAGGTATTGGTAGGGAACCGCTAGGTCAGTATCAGAAGACTCCGAAACCGGGGAGGCGCGTACGCGTTTCCCCGGTTTTTCTTTATCCAGTTGCTCTCTCGCGACGAAGCGGTAGTATTTGGAAACGCGCTCTTAGCTCAGTTGGTTAGAGCACCGAGCTTATACCTCGGCGGTCCTTGGTTCGAATCCAAGAGGGCGCACCCGAAGAAAAAAGACGCCTACGCGTCTTTTTTCATTACGGGTGCGAGCCGGAGCGATGTTTCGTCAGCAGGCGAAACCGCGAGGTGGGGTCGCGGAAATTCTTCCGTGACGACGGAAGAATTATCCGTGACCACAAAGCTGAGCTGCAACTCGTGGCCACACGTGCGCACCGGAGCTATCGCGGAAAGACGTCGAGGAGAATGTCTGAATAATAGAACTCGGCCGCAAGTCCACCGAAGCTGTAGGTTTTTCCACCTATCGTAATTGCGGCACCGCCCACTTGCGGGTCTGCCTTCGGCACCGAACGTTCAAAGCCGATGTTGTAGAGCGTTGAAATGACGGCGACATTTCCATCGATAGGGAATCCCGCCGTGCGCCATTGCGCCTCTATCTGTTTCATAAAAAGACCGGCATACAGGTAGCTCCAGTAGTGGTTGTACTGGTCGGTCATACGCACAAAACGCGCCGTTTTACTGTCGGTAGTGGTTGCGGGAAAATCGAGCAGATTTTCATATGCGGGACCGAGATAAAACACAGATGCGGAATCTTTTAAATGTAGCTCAACAGGAATAGCCGTTTCTTCTTTCATGCCCATCACACCCCAGGAGAACTGACTTTGCGGTCCAAGGATTTTAAGCGGATAGAAAAACCGTTTGTATGCCTCACGCTCCGTGAAGAAAAGCCGCAACTGCTCGCTTACGAGGCTTGCGACAATGAGTCGGGCAGGCACTCCCGCATCCGCGGCGGCGCGACGCACCGTCTGCGCATCTTTGCGCAACGCGCTCTCGATGACTGCCCACTCTTCGCTTTCCTGCCACGCACCGGTAAAGCCGCTTAGTGAAGGGGAAGCGCCGAGAAATGTTTCGCGTTGTCTATCAATAATCCCGGATTCGTTCGTGAAGCCGAAGCGTACTGCCGCATAGCCGGCGACCAAAAAAAAGCCGATGGCGGCGAATATATATACGAGAATAGTAAAAATCTTTTTGAGCATTAAGGTAAAAGGAGTATGCCTGCTGGTACCTAAACGTGCAAATAATGGCGTTATTCGCCGTAGAGCTGGTGTGCCAAGTGCGCGATACGCTTTTGCAAGACCGGGTGAGAGGTGAGCGTCACGTCCTGCTCGATAATGTTTCTTGCGGCACTACGCGCGGCTTCCACCATTTTCAAATTAGAGAGCGCTTCCATCGCAACGTCAGAGACACCCCACTGGCGGGCGCCGTACAATTCTCCGCTCCCGCGAAGCGCGAGGTCTGCTTCCGCAAGCTCAAATCCGTTCTTCGCAGTCGTGAGCGCTTTCAGTCGCCCGCTTGTCGCTTGCGCCTTACTTTCCGACTGGAGGAAGCAATATGCCTGGTCGCTTGAACGGATGACGCGACCGCGAAGCTGGTGGAGTTGAGCGAGCCCGAAACGCTCAGCGCCTTCGATAAGGATGACGGTTGCGTTCGGGACATTCACACCCACTTCTACCACTGACGTGGCAACGAGCACCTGCGTCTCGTTCTGTACGAACTTCCGCATCTCCTCTTCTTTTTCGGCGGGGGTCATCTTGCTGTGAAGGAGGCCGACTCGGTAGTTTTTAAATTCTCCTTTTTGGAGACGCTCTTGTTCGCTCTTCGCGGACTTCGCTTGAAGCGCGAATTCCTTTGCGGGGTCCGGTTCATTGATGCGCGGACAAATCACATATACCTGGTGTCCTGCTTTTAGCTCATCATGCATTCGAGCATACGCATGCGCGCGCGTCTTCTCATTCACGATTTCCGTCAGCACTGGCTTGCGGCCAAGTGGCATCTGGTAGAGCACGGTCAAATCCAAGTCGCCGTAGATGGTGAGCGCGAGGGTGCGGGGGATAGGGGTCGCGGTCATAGACAGGAGATGTGGTTCCTTGCCGTCTTTGCGCGCAAGTTTTTTGCGTTGCAGTTTTCCGAAGCGGTGTTGTTCGTCGATAATCGCAAACGCCAAGTCGCGGAACACGACGCCTTTCTGGATAAGCGCATGCGTACCAATCACAAGCGGGATTTCACCGTTTGCTACCCACTTGGCAAGCTGGAGCTTTGAGATGCGCGTCGCCGCTTCGCCGCGGACTTTGGAAGGGAATTTGTAGCACTCTTTGCCGGTAATAAGTGCGACCGGCATGTGGTGCTTTTTGAAGAACTCAATAAAGGAGGCGAAGTGTTGTTTAGCGAGGATTTCGGTCGGCACCATATAGGCGACTTGGAGATGACGGGATGCACCGCCCCGGTCGCGCGCATGCGCGACCGCGTAGGCGGTCGCTGCAGCGACCGCCGTCTTTCCGCTCCCCACGTCTCCTTCAAGAAGGCGCATCATCGGGTGCGGTTTTTTGAAGTCCGCGAGTATGGTGTCGATGGCATCCTTCTGTGCGACAGTCGGCGTGAAGGGGAAGTCCGCGATGAAGTCATCGACCATCCCGCGGTCGACTGTAAGAGCCGGCGCTTCTTTTTGCGCACCGAGTGCGCGTGCCTGCTGTACGGCAAGCTGTATGGAAAACACTTCTTCAAACGCAAACCGTTTTCTCGCTATATCCGCATCTTTTTGTGATTTCGGCGTATGTATCCATACGAGTGCGGTAGAGGCTTTCGGCAGGGAGTATTCGGTACGAAGTGTTTCCGGAACAATGTCATCGATAGTTTCCTGTACACCCGAACGCATCACGCGTTCAATTGCATGCCGGAACCAGAGTGAGGAGATGCCTTTCGTTTCTGAATAGACCGCGAAGAGGGTGGGGTCGTCCCCACCAAACAGCGATTCGTGCGAAATAGCAGGCATCATCTCAGCCTTCTCTACCGCAGGGTTCGTAATATAGAGCTTACCCTCGCTCCCCGCGACCTTGCCCGTGATTTTTACCAACCCCTCGCGCTCTGCGACCTTCGCCATATACGGCTGGCGAAACCACATCACTTTCACGCGACCGCTCCCGTCTTCAAGGTACGCTTCGGCGCTTGGCATACGGGTCTTCCACGTCTTCTTCGCTTTCGCGCCTTTCAAGTGACCGTAGAGCGTGACCGTCTCGCCAAGCACGAGTGAATCAATGGTCTTGATACCCTCGCTTGATTCGTACCGGGTGGGGAAGTGGTAGAGGAGGTCGCGTATGGTGCGGATACCCATCTTGGTGAGTGCTGACTTCTGTTCAGGTTTAAGTCTGGTGAAGTGTTCTCCCACGAAGTCAGTCGGCTTCATTGAGCCTCAGTATACGCGTGTGCCTTCCCCAGGTCATACACAC
>JALHPI010000021.1 GCA_022842585.1 Minisyncoccota bacterium
TACACTCCACACACCCTGAATATTACTTTTTACACTTAAATGATATGATATATCATATCAGTTAGGGATAGTATGAATAGAAATAACGACACATCACTATGAAAAAAAGAATGAGTGAGTTGGGAGAAAAGGAGCGGATGATGACCCTAGATGCCCTCTATACGGCTGCAAGCTCGCTTACCGGACGCGATGCCATGAAGGACTTCCTTCGCGATCTTCTTACCGATTCGGAACGCATTATGCTCGGCCGCCGCATTATGATTGCCCGCCTGCTTCTTTCAGGCGCCACCCGAAGAGCGATAGCGGAGCGTATGAGCGTAGGACTTGATACCGTACAGCGTATTGAAAAGTGGCTCTCTGACCAAATGCCCGGCTATGAAAAAGCCATTGCAGAAATGGAGCGTGCTTATGAAAAGCGCGCGCAGAAATTCGAGAACGATGCGCGCTTTGCAGCCCTGAAGCGCAAATACCCGCTCCATTTCCTCCTCTTCAAAGACCCCTTCACCAAGCGCCACCTCCCAAAATAGTCTTTCATTCCGACCCGTGGTCGGTAGCTACGAAAAAATAACGCACTAAGCTACTTCAGGACCATACGCCACCAACAGTACCTGATATGATATATCATATCAGGTAGTGTTTGTTCCCTATCAGGAAAAATCTCTTCTACTTTGCGACCGCAACCGCTTCTTCAAACTTTACGGAGAGGAGTTTAGAGATACCGTCATTCCCCATCGTGACGCCGTAGAGGATACCGGCACGGCTCATGGTCTCGCGGTTATGCGTGATGACGATGAGCTGCGACTTCTTCGCAAGATTCTCAATCATGTCCCCGTAGCGACGACTGTTTGCTTCGTCGAGTGCAGCATCCGTTTCGTCGAGTATCAAGAACGGTGGTGGGTTCACCTGGCTCATGGCGAAGATAAGCGCGATAGAAGTCAGCGCGCGTTCACCACCCGACAACTGCATCAGCGACTGCAACTTCTTCTTCGGGAGGTGCACATTCACCTCAAGGCCAGGACGCTCGGTGCGTTCCGCAGGCGCATCACTCGCCACCTCCTCATCTTCTTCATCCTCCTCGTCCTCCGCGACTTTCGCCGTGATTTCTTCAAGCGCGAGCTTTGCCCCGCCCCCGCCGAACATAAGCGTGAAGAATTCGCCAAACGAGCTATTCACTTTCGCCAGTCCGTCAGCAAAGGATTTTGCAAGTTCAGTATCGAGGTCGTCGATAAGCTGTTCAAGTCCGGTCGCTGACTTCGAGAGATCTTCGAGTTCGCGCGCGAGGAATTCTTCGCGGTTCTTCGTGTCGTTGTATTCGGTACGCACTTCCTCTCCGGTGCCACCGGCTTCTTCAATACGAATTTTAAGTCGCATAAGCGTGTGCTTACGGTCTTCTTGTGCCTTACGGTCTTCCTGCGGAAGCGTCTCTAGAGGTTCGTATGAAAATGCTGCACTCCCCGCAAGCTGGAGGACTTCCCCACGCTCATTCCCGAGCTGCTCGTCGAGATAGTCGAGTTCGCGCGCACGTGCCTCCTCACGCGCAAGCGCGGACTCCTCGCGCGCACGACTCTCCGCAAGCTCGAGGATGCGTACCTTAGTCTCGCGTCCCGTCTCCTCGTACGCCATGCGCGCTTCGCGCGCCTTCTGAAGCGTGCTTCGTGCGGCATCGGTGCGCGCTTCAAGGTCTTTGTCTTTCTCAAGGAGTTTTTCCTTTTCTCCTTCAAGCCGATACACCGCCTGCTCTTCCTCAGCGAGGTAGTCATCAGTCGGAAGTGCAAAGCGCTCGAAGAATGCCGCGACGATGGCGCGAAGCGACTTAAGGGATGCAAGGAGTGCTGACGGTTCCGCCGTATCCTCGTGCTTGGTCTGCTTTTCCACTTCATCCCGAAGCGCCTCTATGTGTTCGCGCGGCACTTTCACGTACGGTTCGCGCGCGAGCGCTTGGCTTCGACGCTTCGCTTCCGAGAGTGCGCCTTCTATACGGCCGATTTCGCGCGACAATTCCGAGCGCTCCGCCGTCACCTTATCAAGATCGCGCTCGGCAAGACGTACCGCTTCGATACGCTTCATCCCTTCGCTTTCGTTGCTTGTTTCGTTTTCAAATGCTCCGAGCTCACCCTCCGCGACCGCAAGCCGTTCCTTCGTATTGCGCATCTCGTGCGCATTCTTTTCCTTCTCTACCGCAATGAACTTTTCCTCGATGGAGAAGTACTCGCGTGCCTTTTCTGCAAGCTCGCGCATGAGTTCCTCGGCACGCTCGAGCTTCTCTACCTGCTTTGCGAGGAACTTCAGGTGCGGCGCAAGCTCACGGCGAAGGCTCTCCACCTCGCGCACGTTCTCTCGCGTCTTCTCGAGTTTCCGGAGCGCTTCCTGCTTTTTGAATTCGAATACCTTGAGCCCGAGTGCGTCCTCAAGCATGGCGCGGCGCTCTTTGGGAGATGCCAAGAGGATGCGGTCCGCTTCTCCCTGCGAAATGATATGGTGGCCGGTCTCGCCGATGTTTGCAGACGCCAGGAGCTCCTGCACATCGCGCAGCCTGACCTTTGAGCCGTTTATCGAATACTCGCTCGCCCCATCGCGGAACACGGCGCGCTCGATAGTGACTTCTTCAAAATCAAGCTTCGGGAAAATCTTCTTCCGGTTATCAAAGACAATAGCGACTGAGGCGCGGTTCTGGCGTGCAGTCTCATGCGAGCCTGCGAAGATGAGGTCTTCGCTTCGCTTTCCGCGCATGCTCTTCATGGATTGCTCGCCAAGCGCGAAGCGGAAGGCTTCCGCGATGTTTGATTTACCAGAGCCGTTTGGCCCGACGACCGCAGTGGTGGCCGTCGCAAAATCTAACGCAGTCTTGCGCGCAAAGGACTTGAAACCGGCTATCTCGAGCCGCTTGAGCATTAGACACAGTATACCGCATGGAGATTGCTAAAATTCCGCCGTCTACTGCGTTGGCTACGTCGACCGTTCCTTCACCGTACTCTTGTACGGCTCAGTCACGGTCTCCTTGCCGCCTTGGATACGACGTTTTTTAGCAATCTCCAGAATAAAAACAGTGCTGGTGATTTTTGATTACCAGTTAGTCTTTTCGAGAGCGTTCTGGGCCGCCGCTTGTTCCGCTTCTTGCTTACTCTTTCCTATACCTCGCGCGATTTCCTTTTCCTCAAGATACACGCCGACCGTGAACTCGCGGTCGTGGTCCGGGCCGTCTTCGCGGATAGTCTTGTAGTTTGGGGTGATGCCTTTCTTGTCCTGCGCCGTTTCCTGGAACTTCGACTTAGCGTCCTGATAGCTCCTTGCGGCGATGATGCCATCCAGTTTCGGATAGAGGTGTTTGTTCAAAAATGCGTCTGCCGCATCATACCCCTGGTCGAGATAGAGTGCGCCGACGAGCGCCTCAAATGCGTTTGCGAGAATTATCTGGCGCGCACGGCCCGTGTCGCGCTTCTCGCCTTTTGAAAGGAGGAGCATGTCGTTTATGCCAAGTGCTTCGGCGACCTCCGCGATGGAGTACGTGTTCACGAGCGCTGCACGATACGCAGTCAAATCCCCTTCGGACTTGTCCGGATACGTATAGAACAGGAAGTGCGTTGCCGAGAGCTCAAGTACGGCGTCGCCGAGGAACTCGAGGCGTTCGTTGTGCGCCTCTGCTGACTTATTCTCATTCAAGTACGAGCGGTGCGTAAAAGCCTCCTCAAGGAGTTTGAGGTTCGTGAAGCGCAATCCAAGCGTATCTGCGTGCCGTATGAAATCAGACATACCGAAACTATGCCGTAAAAATCCTCAAAAAGAAAGCCACAAAACTGATATGATATATCATATCATTTAGTACAGAGGAGCTGAGAGAAAAGTGTACTAGCTTGAAGATTTGTCGAGTAGCTTCTGGACAGCTGCAGTGACTATCGGGAGCATATCGTCATAGAAGTTGAGCGTCAGGATATCCGGGAGGCGGAACCAGCGCGCATCATCGAGCCCGCCGCTTTTTTTCAACTGTATTTGGTCGTATGCGGAGCGGGCGAGGAAGTAGGAGACGTGCTTTCGGTATTTGCCGTGCTCTGGGTGCGAGGCCACGTATTCGTTTTCGCCGATTTTTTCTTCAATCACTACATCGAGACCGATTTCCTCTTTCACTTCTCGTTTCGTACCTTCCTCTATCGTCTCGTCCTTGATGTCTTCGCGGTCGCCTATCTTCCCCTTGGCAAGCGTCCAATGGCCGAATACGTCATGCACGAGCGCAAGATAGTACTGACCCTCGTGAAGCGCATACACGACTGCACCGCCAAGCTGCTGGAGCGGAATGTCCTCGTACTTTTTCCGAACTGCAGGCTTCTTGCCCTGCTCATCTTTGCCTGGCTCACCCATTTCCTTATAGACGGCACCGAGCACGCCATTGATGAATCGGCCCGAAGAATCACCACCGAAAATCTTCGCGAGCTCAATAGCTTCGTTTATTGCAACCTTAGGTGGCACCTGTGCACGGTCCGCAAACAAAAGTTCATACAGTCCGATACGGAGAATATTGCGGTCAATGGGCGCGATGCGTTCAAGCGGCCAGTCGGGAGCCGCTTTTGTGATGATGAGGTCCAAGTCGGGACACTTCGCGACGACGCCCTGAAGGAGGCTTTCCATGAACGGTCGGTCGGTGTCGCTTCCGCCGAATTCGGATGCATTTCGTTCGAGTACTCCGGCTACTTCGTTTTCCGGCGTATGGGCCGTATCCCACTCAAAGAGTGTCTGTAAGACTACGGAACGAGCGAGATGCCGGTTGGCCATATGGGTTCTGTTCCTAAGCGTAACAAATGAACGCGCGAACCTTATCCCCCGCTGTGCATAACAAAGAAAAACCCGCAACCTTTCGGTTCCGGTTTTTTCTTTTCTTGTATTTATACGGGGTCCCCATTCCTATGGGGAAACAAGCGGTTGGAGACGGAAGCGACGATGCATCATCGGAGCGTGAGTCTCCAAGTAAGCGCGTTAGTCGGGGTCCCCATTCTTATGGGGAAGCGAACGACAGAAAGCGTGAGCGACGGCGCATCGCTGGAGCGTGAGCTTTCTGGTAAGTGAGCTAAGCGCCGCCGCCAAAGCCCGAACGAGCCTTCGCCTTACCCTTCGTTGCGCGTCCGAGAAGTCCTTCTTTTATCGGCTTTGCCGTTTCCTTAGCTTCTACATGTACCGGCTGCTTGTCTCCGGAAACATCATCATGCTTGTGAGCTTCAAGGCGCTTCTTATGGTCCTTCGCCTTCTCCTTTACTTCTTTCTTCGCGACGATTTGCTTACCGCGATACATACCGGTCGTCTCGTCGAGGCGGTGTGGGAGGCGGAGTGCGCCTGATTCCTTATCCTTAACGATAACGCGGTCCTTCAAAGCATGGTGGCTCCGGCGGTTACGGGTATGACCCGAGGTATGGCGCATTCGTACTGACATAGGGACTACCCTATCATACCCGGTATAAAAAGAAAACGCCGTCAGGATGACTCCTGACGGCGAGCGGCGTAGAACGCAGGGGCGTTCAAAAAGAGCGCACGGAGTTCGGGGCCTGGGCACTTGCTTGCCTCAGAGATCCCTACATACGCGGAAATCTTCCGATCTCCGCACCCTGCATTTACACCACAAAACACGTGTGTGTTTTCTCTGTCCAGGGTTTCGAAGTGGGGACAATCCCCACAACTAATGCCTCTGTTCCGAAGTTTCTCTCGAGCTTGGTGTTTTTTAGCGACGTGGTCTAGCGACACTTTTGTCTCCCATTGCAAAAACTCGGAAGCAAGGACTATACCATACTTTATAGATTTTTCAAAAAGGTGCGGCGGTGGATATCACGTATCCCATGCACCTTAATCGCTTCGTAGTGAGCTTTCGTTCCGTACCCCTTATGTCCCTCAAAGCCGTATTCTGGGTACTTCGCAGAAAGTCGCACCATGTGGCGGTCGCGCGATACCTTCGCCGCAATGGATGCAAGCATAATGGCTGGTACAAGCGCGTCGCCGCCGATGACCGTCTCTTGTTCGTATTGGTCGGGAGCTAAAAGCGAACCGTCGAGCCATACTTTCCCCGCTTTCGGGTCCGGTAACAGTTTCCCCACTCCTTCGGCGACCGCGGAACGTATCACTACCGCAATACCCCGACCGTCTATCTCTTTTGCGCTTTTGAGTATCACCGCGACTTGTATCACTCCCGCATCTGCAAGCTCGACCAGTTTCGCGAAAATGGCTTCCCGTTTCTTTTCGGAAAGTTTTTTGGAATCGTTTAATCCGGGGAACTCTAGTAAAAAATCAAACCCGTCTGGGGCGCACACGACGCCAACCGCAACGGGACCTGCAAGCGGGCCGCGGCCCGCTTCATCAACCCCTACTACCGCTCTCCTCTTCATTTCGGGTGTCCGCAACCGGAAGCGCGTGAATCTGCATTTCCTGAATTCCTTCCGGAGCGGGCTGAAGGGTAAGTCGATACCCTTTCCCCGACTCAAGGTAACGCGCTACCTGAACGGCAATCATGCTTCCTGCAGAATCTGCCTGCGCTTGACGTTCCCTATCCTGACGCGAAGCTTCTTCCGCATCAAGCTGCGCGCTTCGCCTATCGACAAACGTCCTATCAACTGCAGGTCCTTCTTCAGTCATTACCCGGAAGAATAGCATGGGCCGTGTACGTTTCCCCATACGTCTTACAGTTGGTATCCTGTACCTCTATGGCTCGTTTTACCCATCTCCATACTCACAGCCACTACTCCTTCCTACAGGCACTCCCGAAGATAGAGGAGCTCATAGATACCGCGAAAAAGGAAGGTATGGAGGCCATTGCCTTGACGGACGCCGGCAACCTCCATGGCGCTATCGATTTCTACAAGTACGCGACTAAGAAAGGCATACGGCCGATTATTGGCGTAGACGCATACCTCGCTCCCCACTCGCGCCATGACCGCGATCAAAACGAAAAGCGTTCGCGCATCGTATTGCTTGCCGAGAACATGACCGGTTACGAAAACCTATTAAAACTCGTTACCTCCGCATCAACCGAAGGCATGCATGAGCGTCCACGCATGGACCTCGAAATCCTGAAGATGCATGCCGACGGACTCATCATACTCGTGCCGTCTTTTGCAGGCGCTTCCACGCAGTCGCTTGCCGCAGGAGACAAAGACGGTGCGCGCGCCGTGATTGCGGAATACCAGAGCATCTTCGGAAAAGAAGATGTGTATCTCGAAGTCTCGCACCATCCGAAAGTCGCAGGCCACATGGAGCGCATGGACGCTATACGCGCGCTCGGAAAAGAAACCGGCGCAAAAGTAGTCGCCCAACACGACGTGTACTACCTCCTCCCTTCCGACCGGGAAGCAACAGCGGTACTGCGCCGTATCGGTCAGGGAGCTGAAGGACGAAACGAGGAAGAAGATTTCTCCTTCGTGTCGGAGGCGTGGATGCGCGAGCACTTTTCCGCCGAAGAGGTTGAAGAAAGCGGGAACATTGCGGCACGATGTTCTGTTGAATTTGATCTAGGCAAGTGGGTCTTCCCCGCACTTCCCGTGTCGGAGGGATTCAAAGACCACGACGAAGAATTACGTGCGAAAACCTACGCCGGCATCAAAACGCACGGACTTGAAGAGACCGAGGAAGTGGTGACTCGCATCGAGTACGAACTTAAGGTCATCCATCAAAAAGGCTTCGCTACCTACTTCATGGTCGTGTCCGACCTTTTGAACTTCGCGCACAAGAATAAAATCCTCACAACCATTCGCGGGTCGGTGGGCGGGTCCTTGGTGACGTATCTCATTGGCATCACGAACGTGAACCCGCTTGAGTACAAGCTTCCCTTTGAACGCTTCCTGAACCCGGAGCGCCCGAGCGCCCCCGACATCGACATGGACTATGCCGATAACCGGCGCGACGAGATGATTGCGTACGCGAAGGAAAAGTACGGTGAAGACCGTGTGGCGCAGATAGGCACGTTTGGCACCATGCTTGCGCGTGCCGCCGTGCGCGATGTTGCGCGCGCCTTAGGCCACCCGTACGGCACCGGCGACCGCATCGCGAAACTCATTCCGCTCGGGAGCCAGGGATTCCCGATGACGATTGAGCGCGCGCTTGAATTGGAGGCGGATTTACAAACCCTGTACGACGAAGACGAGGACGTGAAGGAAATCATCGACCTCGCTAAAAGAATTGAAGGATGCGCGCGCCAGACGGGCGTGCACGCGGCAGGCGTCGTCATCGCACCCACGCCGCTCACGGACTGGACTGCACTCCAGACCGACCCGAAGACCGGAAAACTCATCACCCAGTACGACATGCACGCGATTGAAGACGCAGGCCTTTTGAAATTCGACTTCCTCGGCATCAAGAACCTCGCCATACTCGCAGATGCGGTGGAGCGCGTGCAAGACATGCACGGCATCAGTATCGATATCGAAAACGTACCCATAGATGATACGAAAACGTTTGAGATGCTCGCGCGCGGCGAAACGGAAGGTACCTTCCAGCTAAACGGCTCGGGCATGACCCGCTATCTGAAGGAACTCCGCCCTTCATCCATCCACGATATAAACGCTATGGTAGCGCTCTATCGCCCGGGTCCGCTTGAAACCATTCCGCAGTACATCGAACGCAAACGTAATCCGAAACTCATCCGCTTCATCGATGAACGCATGAAAGAGTATCTTGAGGCTTCCTATGGCCTTCTCGTGTACCAAGACGACGTGCTTTTGACCGCAATTACGCTAGGCGGATACTCCTGGCTTGAAGCTGACATGCTCCGCAAAGCCATGGGAAAGAAAATCCCGGAAGTGATGGAAGCGGAAAAGGAAAAGCTCATCAAAGGCTTCATTGAGTACGGCAAGCTCTCGAAGGAAAAAGCGGAAACCTTGTGGAAGCTCATCGAGCCGTTCGCAGCCTACGGATTCAACAAGGCGCACGCCGCAAGCTACGGGAAAGTGGCATATCAGACGGCGTATATGAAAGCGAACTATCCGGTCGAGTACCTGGCCGCACTCCTCACCGCAGACGCCGGCGACGTGGAGAAAATAGCGATACTCGTCGCGGAGTCGGAGCGCATGAACGTGCCGGTACTCCCGCCCGACATTCAGGAAAGCCGCACGACCTTTACCGTGGTCGGTGAGAAGAAAGACGCGATACGCTTCGGACTCTCCTCCATAAAGAACTTCGGGGAAGGAATATCAGAAGCAATTATCGCCGAGCGCGAGGCGCATGGCTCTTTCAAGACCCTCTCTGATTTCCTTTGCCGCATCGGCTCAAAAAACCTGAATCGTAAATCATTGGAATCCCTCATCAAGTGCGGCGCACTCGACTCATTTGGCGCGCGCGGCCATCTGCTCGCCCACATCGAAACGCTCCTCACCTTCCATCGCGATGCGACCGCACCGCAATCGCAAGATACGCTCTTTGCCGCAACCGTACCGACGCTCACGCTCCCGCCGGCGGGCACTGACGTGACACTTATCGAGAAGCTTGATTGGGAGCGCGAGCTCCTTGGTATCTACGTCTCCGGCCATCCGCTTGATGCGTACGCGGACAAAACGACGAAAGCGAACGTAACCTTGGGCGGTATACGCGAGGAACCGCGCCCTGGACTTCCCCTCATCGTTCCTGTGCTTATTTCAGACGTGCGCACTATCCTCACTAAAAAAGGCGAGAAGATGGCGTTCATAAAACTCGAAGATAAAACCGGCTCGATGGAGGCGGTCGTGTTCCCAAAACTCTACAAAGACCACGCCGCAACACTCGTCGCAGGCAAGTGCATTCTCATCAAGGGAACCGTATCAAGCAGAAACGGCGAGCTCTCGCTTGCACTCGATAATTTGAAAGCGCTCCAGTAGTGCACCTGTTTTTTATTGACGGATGGGCTTTTAGTGGGCACTATGCCCTGGTCCACAACCAGATCGGAAGAGC
>JALHPI010000022.1 GCA_022842585.1 Minisyncoccota bacterium
AATTCTATCGAGTAGAACACGCCGCCGAGATACGTGAGCGGAGTGAGCACGAAGGTAGGCACGATGGAAATGGCATCGAAGGACTTTGCGAAGAATCCGTTCACGAGTCCCGCAAACGCAAAGAGAAGCGCGGTCAAGAATGCGGCTGAAAACACAATGATGATGTTTGAAATCGTGAGATGCGTAAAGAAGAGCGAGGTACCAATGACCAATATGCCTACGAGAAATGCGCGTATCACCCCGCCCGTCACAAATCCCGCGACAATTACCCACGACGGCATTGGGGAGACGAGAAGTTCCTCGATATTTTTTATGAATTTCGCAAAGTAGAACGTAGAGACGGTATTCATGTAGGAGGACGTGATGATGGTCATCATCACGAGACCCGGCACGATGAACGCCATGTAGCTCACGCCATTAATAGCGGCGAGCTGGCTGCCGATGAATGCACCGAAGATGGTGAAGTAGAGAACGTTCGTGATAACCGGCGGAAGGAGCGTCTGGCTCCAGATGCGCATAATGCGGATGAAGTCCTTGCGGACCATCGTGTAGTAGCCGATGAGCGCAGGATTTTTCATACGTTCGGTTCGTTATTCGCGTCGATAATCTCGAGGAAGATGTCTTCGAGCTTCTTGCCTTCGTTTCTCGCCAAGAGTTCCTTTGTCCCCTCATCAACCGCAACCACTCCTTTATTTATGATAGCGATGTGGCGCGAGAGCTGCTCGGCCTCCTCAAGGTAATGGGTAGTGAGCACAATGGTAGTGCCTTCCCCGTTTACGCGGTTCAAGAATTCCCACATACCGCGACGAAGCTCCACATCCACGCCCGCAGTCGGTTCATCAAGGAGAATTATCTTTGGCTGGTGTATGAGCCCGCGCGCAATCATGAGACGGCGCTTCATACCGCCCGAGAGCGCCTGCGATTTTTCGTTCCGCTTCTCCCAGAGCCCGAGGTCCTGGAGGAGCTTCTCCGCTACCGGCATGGCTTCAGAGCGAGTAATACCGTAATAGCCAGCCTGGTCTATCACGATGTCTATAACCTTCTCGAAAATGCTGAAGTTGAACTCCTGCGGGACAAGGCCAATGGACTTCTTCACCTCATCAGGATTTTCATCCATGGAGATGCCATTTACCTTCACCGTGCCGGATGTCTTTGAGGTAAGGCCTGCAAGGATGCTGATAAGCGTGCTCTTTCCGGCACCGTTTGGACCGAGGAGCGCAAAGAACTCACCCTGCGGAATAGTGAGCGAGACCCCTTTAAGGGCATGTGTCTCCTTTCCTGTCTTTCCAGAGGCGGAATAGACCTTCTTGAGATCCTGTATTTCAACTGCATTCGCTGACATTTGCACCATTCTATCACTGAACGTCTTTTGACGCTCCTTATATGCTACCCGTGCTAAAATTCCGGGTAATGATGGAAGACCAGATTGCGCGCTTCCCTTCCCAGTTTGCATGGGAACCAGAACTCGTACGCGGCGAAAAACTTCCGAAGAACGCACCGATTGTCGTTTGCGGTATGGGTGGCTCGCATCTTGGTGCGCGTCTCTTGTCGCTTGACCCGTCGTGCCCGCCGCTTCTCGTACATAGCGACTACGGTCTTCCGAAACTCCCACAGACGTGGGCGACGACTGCGCTTTACATCGCTTCCTCCTACTCGGGAGAAACGGAGGAGACGTTAGACGCAGTGAACGCGATACTTGAAAAAGGCTACCCACTCGCAGTCATTGCCGCAGGCGGAAAATTGGAAGCGCTTGCCGAGGAACACGCGCTTCCCTTCATCAAACTTCCAAAAGAACCCCTTGAGCCGCGCATGGCCATGGGGTATCAGATGATTGCCTTTGCGCGCCTGTTCGCAAATGCAACGCTTGAAGAAGCGGCACGCACTGCAGGTCGCGCGTGCTCACTTCCCGACGCACAGAGCCGCGGCGCAGAGCTTGCACGCATCATTGAGGGACACGTGCCGTTCTTCTACGCATCAACCCAGAACCTTCCTATCGCCTACCACCTGAAAGCAAGCATCAACGAAACTGGAAAAGTACCCTCAATGTTCAATGTCGTACCGGAACTCTGCCACAACGAACTCTCTAGCTACACAAGCAAAAGCACGGCCGTACTCCCCGTATTCCTCGACGACGAAGCGGATGATGGGCGCGTACGCGCACGCATGGCTCTTATCCGTGATGTCCTCGCTGAGCAGGGCGTACCGACTGCCACCTTCCCTATTACGGGAACCTCCCCGCTCCACAAAGCGCTCTCCTTCGTACTCATCGGAAACTATGCGGGTGCGGTCATCGCAAAAAAACTCGGGGTTCCTGACGCAGAGACTCCTTTGATAGGAGACTTCAAAAAGCGTCTTTCTAATCTCATATGATGCTGCTTATAGACGTGGGTGGAAGCAACACTCGGGTCGCGGTAAGCGGGCGTGAGGGGGATATCGTGAACCCTGTTATCTTCCCTACCGATAAGGATTTTGATGCGGGCATACACAAAATTGCAGAGACCGCCGCACCGCTCCTACGAGGCGAAAAGCCCGAAGCGGTCATTATGGGCATCACTGGCCAGGTATCAGCACAAGGTGAACTTATCAAAAGCCCGAATCTTTCAACCTGGGAAGACCGCGACCTGAAGAACGTACTCTCTGAACGCTTTGACGCGCCTGCCTTTGTCTTAAACGACGCGCAACTCGGTGCAGTAGGCGAAGCGACTGCAGGTGCAGGCAAGGGAGCGCATGTACTCCTTTATATGACGCTTGGAACTGGTATGGGCTTTGCACGCGTCATAGACGGAATGCCAGACCTCACGATAGGGTCTGAGAGCGGTCACCAATATGTAGACATAGACGGTGAACACCTCGTGGAAGCTGAAGATCTCGTATCAGGACGCGCGCTTCGCGCGCGCTTTTCTAGGGGTGGCGAAGACATGCATGACCCGGCCGTATGGGAAGAATATGCGCGCCTTGCTGCTATTCCTCTGTATAACGCCATTCTTGCGTACGCTCCTGACGCGGTCGTCGTAGGCGGCTCTCTCGTAAAAGAAGGCTCGCTCTCTGTTACGAAACTCAGCGAACAGGTGGCCAAAATCGCAACACATGTCACGCGCATGCCGAGCATCACGCATGCAACGCTTGGCGACCTCTGTGGCCTCTATGGCGCACAAGCCTACGGTCGCACGATGCTTTCATAACCTATGCCCACACTCGAACGAATGATGTTCCGCGAGTACGACATCCGCGGACGAGCCGTCGACGGAGAGCTTGATGAGCATGCGGTGTACCACATCGCGCGCGGCTTTGCCGCAACCTTGAAGGAACATGGCGGGACGGAAACCGTGGTTGGCCGCGATACGCGCGAGTCTTCTCCGCGCCTTCGCGACGCGGCCGTGCGCGGACTCACCGAGTCAGGCGTGAGCGTCATCGACATCGGCATTTGCACGACGCCCATGAGCCACTGGGCGCGCTACCGTTTCAACGTCCCCGGACTCTGCATGATTACCGCAAGTCATAACCCTGCGGAGTGGAACGGCATGAAGCTCGGTCTCACGCGCGAAGGCACTCTGCTCGCGACCGAAATCGCAGAACTCTACGAGCGCGTCGTACGCGAAGAATACGTGGAGGGTACGGGCACGGTGCGCGAAGAAGAAATACGCGAAGCGTACTACACCGATGTACTCAGTCGCGTGACCGTTCCCCGCGCATTCAAGCTCCTTATCAATACCGGAAACGGCACCGTGGGCCCGTTTGCAACCGCACTCTTCAGAAAAGCGGGCTACGATGTTGTCGAACACAACACGACGCCAGACCCGAGCCACCCAAACTACACCCCGAACCCGGACGGCACCGCGATGATGGGAGACACGGGTGTACAGACCGTACAGAACGGCTGCGACATCGGTATCGCCTTTGACGGCGACGGCGACCGGCTCGGCATCACGGACGAGAAAGGCACCATCATCTGGCCCGACCGCTACCTCATCCTCCTCTCCCGCCACATCCTGAAAAAATACCCGGGTGCGAAAATCATCTTTGACGTAAAGGTTTCCGAAGCGCTTCCCGAAGATATAGCGGCACACGGCGGCACACCAATTATGTGGACCACGGGTAATTCTTATATAAAGGCTAAGCGCATAGAGGAGGGCGCGCCGCTTGCAGGAGAGATGAGCGGCCACATTTTCTACGCGGACGGCTACTACGGGTTCGACGACGCATTCTATGCGGCTCTGAAACTCCTCGAGTATCTTGGCGAAGAAGGAAAGTCACTTTCAGCACTCGTCGCGGATACTCCCTACTACTTTTCAACGCCAACCATCCAGGTGCCGGTAGACGAAAAGAAACGCTACGAAATCGTACAGAAACTCACCGACCAGTTCATAGCCGACGGACTGCGCGTCGTCACCCTCTCGGGAGCCCGCGTCTATAACGAAGACGGTTGGGCGCTGGTGCGTGCGTCCGCAAACACGCCAACGCTCGTGCTTCGCTTTGAATCAAAAACCGAAGAAGGGCTTGAGCGGCTGAAATCCATGATGCGCACAAGACTCGATGCATTTCCTGAAGTAAGCCAAAACTGGGATAGCACGGGCCACTAGGGGTATACTTTTACGGTGACTTCTTTTCGTGCCAATGAAAACGGCGCAGCGCGCATCATCATACTCGGCGCCGGCCTTGCCGGACTATACGCAGCGTATCTTCTCAAACGTGCTGGACGCCCCGTACTCGTTCTTGAGGCGCGAGATCGTATTGGTGGCCGTGTCGACACGAGAAGAACGGAAGACGGGATGTATTACGAGATGGGAGGAGAATGGGTTGGTGAAAACGACCAACTGCTCAGAAATCTTTGCAAAGAATTCGCTCTACCGTTAAAAAACCACCGACTCACTACCCAGTTTTTTCACAAGGGAGTGCATATTGGACCTGGTGCGTGGGAACCTGCAAAAAAATTACGGGACACGATAGCTTCTTTTGTCGCACGATTTCCGGACCTTTCAAACGAAGAAGTAGCGCGCTTGCAAAACATAGATTGGTGGCACTTTCTTGTTAAGGAAGGCGTTCCGAGAGAAGATGCGGAGTTGCTGGATTTGGTGCGTAGTACTGATTTTGGTGAGGATATGCGGTTCGTTCCCGCATACGATGTGCTGTATGACTATGTGGTTGGCGGCGACAGTGATCATGGCTGCAGCGAGCGTATTGAGGGAGGGAGTTCCCTACTTGCCGAAGCGCTCGCTACGCGAGTTGGTACAGAACATATCATATGCTCTGCAGAGATAACGTCCGTAGTGCAGACAGGGAGACGCGTGAAAGCAACGACGCGCGACGGACGCGTCTTCGAGGGTGTGCGCCTTGTCGCCGCAATTCCAACACTCGCAGTCTCCACTATGCAGTGGACACCGATGCTTCCACCAGAACGCGAAGCGGCATTCGACGAGCTCGTATACTGCCGTATCACTAAAACGGCGCTCGTGTGCTCGAAACGATTCTGGAAAGATGATGCGTTCGAATTGATAACAGACCGCATCTCACATCAGATTTACCACGCAACACAGGGGGAACCGGGGGAAGGCGGTGTGCTCATTTCCTATGCCACGGGCGACGGCGCCGTTACCATGGCTCGTATGAGCGAAGCAGAACGAATAGACGAACTATGCGCCGCACTTCAGGGACTATTTGGAGACATTCGGCCGTTCATACGATCCGTTACCACGTATGCCTGGGGTGACGACCCGTACACCGGGGGCGCCTACCCGCTGTTTGAGCGCGCTGACCGTACAACGATAAAGAATTTGTTTCCCCTTCCCCATGGTCTCGTGCACTTTGCCGGAGAACATACTGCTCGTCGTTACGGATTTATGGAAGGGGCAATCGAGTCTGGTGCCCGTGTCGCCGAGGAGATTATTCGCGCAGAGACGATATACTCTTAATATATGGATTTGAAATCTGTTTTGAAAAAAGATATGCGCGGCGACGTATCGGATGCAAACGATGAGCGCGCGAAGTACGCGCGCGACACGAGCCTCTTCGAGCGTACGCCGTCCATTGTCGTCTATCCCAAAGACGCCGACGATGTCTCGACGCTCATAAAAGCGGTACGTATAGCAAAAGACGCAGGGGAAGACGTATCGGTGACCGCGCGTGCCGCAGGCACCTGCATGTCGGGCGGCCCGCTTACCCGCTCGGTCGTCGCGGTTTTCACAAAATATATGAATCGCGTCCGCGAAGTATCCCTATGTCAAGGTGACACCTTGACATCGGGGTATGCGGTGACTGAGCCTGGCGTCTATTACCGCGACTTTGAGAAGGCGACGCTCGAGAAAGGACTTATTCTTCCCTCCTATCCTGCATCCCGTTCCATTTGCGCTATGGGCGGTATCGTAAACAACAATTCCGGAGGCGAGCGCACGCTTGAGTACGGCAAGACCGAAAAGTACGTACAGGAAGTGGAGGTGGTTTTATCTGACGGAACCCAAACGACGTTCAAGGCGCTCGGTCCCGACGAGCTTGCTGAAAAGAAAAAGCTTGAGACGCTCGAAGGCGAAATCTACCGCCGTATGAGCGATCTTCTGATTTCAAACCGCGAACTCATCGAGGCGCACCGTCCGAAAGTTTCAAAGAATTCCGCAGGCTACGCGCTCTGGAACGTGCTTGATACGGAGAACGGCACCTTTAATCTCGCAAAGCTCATGTGCGGCGCCCAAGGAACGCTCGCACTCATGACGAGTGCAAAACTCGGACTCGTAAAGCCGCGCACCCACCGCGCCATGCTCGTCGTATTCCTTTCGGATTTGAATGTGCTTCCGGAAGTAGTGCGCCGTGTACTCCCCTTCCATCCGGAATCCTTTGAGTCGTACGACGACCATACCCTCTCACTTGCGGTGAAGTTCCTCCCGCAGATGCTCTCCCAGATGGGGCTCTTGCGTGCCATACGGCTCGGGTTCGCTTTCCTTCCTGAAGTCGGTCTCGTACTTAAGGGTGGTGTGCCGAAGCTCGTACTCATGGCAGAGTTTGCCGAAGACTCGATAGAAGCGGCGGACAAGAAAGCGGTGGCGGCACGCGATGCGCTCGCCGACTTGAAGCTCCCGATGCAGATAGAAAAAAACGAGACGCAGGCGGAGAAGTTCTGGATTGTACGTCGCGAAAGCTTCGCTCTATTGCGGAAAAACCTGAAGGGTCTTTACGCCGCGCCATTCATAGACGACTTCGTCGTACCACCCGATACCTATCCGAAGTTCATGCCGGAGTTGAATGCGCTTCTCGCAAAGTACGACCTCATCTACACGATTGCCGGCCACATCGGCAACGGAAATTTCCACATCATTCCGCTCATGGATTTAGCAAAGCCTGAGACGAAGAAAGTGGTGCTTGAGCTTGCGCCGCTTGTGTATGATCTCGTCATAAAGTACGGCGGCACCACGACCGGAGAACATAACGACGGCATCATCCGCACGCCGTACTTGGGACAGCTCTTCGGCGAAGAGATGACGCGACTTTTCCGTGAGACCAAGCATATCTTCGACCCGAAGAATATCTTCAATCCAGGGAAAAAAGTGGGCGGCACCTTCGCCGACATCGAGGACAGCTTCCTTCGAAAATAAATCGAAACGGGCCCGCCATCACTGGCGGGCCCGAACAGGTTACCGTATCAATGTGCTTATTTTCGCGACACACGCTCTCTCATAAGGCAGAAACCTGCGAGGGCGATGCTTCCGTAGATTGGAAGCAACACTACCTGAAGCGGCCATATGCCACTTCCCTTGAAGAGCTCTGCGCCTGTTGCGAAAAATAGTGCACCAAATACGATAAAGAGAACAACTCCTAGAGCGAAAAAAAGGTAGTACTTCATATACGTGCCCTCCGTCTAGACCGATTACTGTAGCACCGGAAAACGCCCGTAGCGCAGCCACCAGTGCATAACTTTTAAAAGAATATATGCTTCCTACTATGTCGCTTCCTCGTCTTCTCGTATTCGCGTCGGGCACCAAGGACGGAGGCGGTTCGGGCTTTGAAAACTTGGTGACCGCATCGAAAGACGGACGACTTAGCGCGGAGATAGTGGCCGTCGTCTGTAATCACGAACAGGGCGGCGTGCGTGAGCGTGCCGATCGTCTCGGGATTCCTTTCATACAGTTCGCAGGACCATACGACGCAGAGCACTACCAGAAGATAGTCAAAGAAACCGGCGCAGATTTCGTCGCGCTCTCCGGCTGGCTCAAGCTTGCGGTCGGACTAGACCCACGCACTACCTTCAATATCCATCCCGCTCCGCTTCCGGAATTCGGTGGAAAAAACTTCTACGGCATGAAAACGCACGAAGCAGTGCTTGAGGCATATAAAGAGGGACGCATCACGCACTCCGCAGTCTCCATGCACTTCGTCACGCCGGAGTTTGACGAAGGTCCCGTATTTTTCTCGCATCCGGTAGAGATACTGCGAGGCGATACCGTCGAGACGCTCGCGCATAGGGTGAACATTGCTGAGCACCAGTATCAGCCTCAGATTACGGACCTCGTCGTACATGGAAAAATCTCGTGGGACGGGAAAGACGCAGCGACCCTCAGCGGTGCTCAGATTACTTTATAGATACTATATATAAGAGTGACGCGCGCTTTTCGTGAAGCGCGCGTCTTTCTTCGACTCACGCCCTTCCCCACCGTTGATACCAAAGCCTTGCAGCTTGGTACATCCAATAGAGTTGCGGGATGCCGAACAGGACGATACCGATTACCCAGAGCTTCGTAGCGTAGGCGTACTCGAGAAGACAAATCATCGCAAGCGCGCCATAGAAGGTCGAGCGAGCGACTGCTTGCCAGACCGGCTTTCGCCGATCGAACACGCTTACTAGTAGGCTGCCAATGCTAATCAGCGCCATCATGAAGACTACGAGGTTGATAATCGGATCGGTTGAGAACAGGGTCATGCGACCACTCCTTATGCACCCGTACGGCACGGGGCCTCGAAATAGACATTACAACACAAAAATATAGTAGTCAAATCTTTCGTTCACAATCCACACCCGCACCAAAAAAGGTTGATTTTAAAGGCTCTCTGTAGCATAGTGCAGATAACTCGCAGGTAGCAGGAGCTACGGCCTAAATCCAAGGTGTTCGGTATCGGCGAGGTTACAAATCAAGTTCAACAATGGCTAATACGAAATTGTACGTCGGAGGTATTCCCTACCGCACTACGGAAGATGAGATGCGCACTGCTTTTGAAGAGGCAGGACAAGTCACGTCTGCAAGCATTATTATGGACCGCATGACGGGCCGCTCACGCGGTTTCGGCTTCGTGGAAATGGCTGACGAGGCTTCGGCTCAGGCAGCTATCGACCGCTGGGATGGTAAGGAAATGGATGGGCGCATGCTCTCTGTTTCTTTTGCTCGCCCACAGGGTGACCGTCCTCCTCGCGAGGGTGGTTTCGGTGGTGGTAACCGCGGTGGCGGACGTGGCGGCTTCGGCGGCGGCGATCGTGGCGGTTTCGGAGGTGGTGACCGCGGTGGTTACAGCCAAGGCGGCTACTAAAAAGTACGCCTAAAAGGCTCATCTGCTTCGTTACGGAGCCTCCCGATTTCTTGCGCCGTACACTTGTACGTCTCCAGAAATCTCAGCTCCGTGCCTCGCATCTGAAACCTTTTATCCGCACTTTAAGAAAAACTCCTGCTTCGGCAGGAGTTTTTCTTTATCTCTCAAGAGAAGGGGTGAACGGGAGGATTCTCGCCATCCATATCGTAATCTTCTATAAGAGCTTTTACCTTATCTATCGCGAGGCTGAGATCTTGCTCGGCTCTCGGGCTCGTAG
>JALHPI010000023.1 GCA_022842585.1 Minisyncoccota bacterium
AAGTGTTTCAATACTGACTGAAAGTTCGCTAAGGGCCGTTTTAGTGAATCCATCCGTGTCTCCTGGTTCTTTCTGTAGGAGAAGCGCACGGTCGATTGCAGGCGTTTCAAAGAGACAACGCAGTTCGCCCGCAAGCATGGCGTGCGCTTCAGCAAAGGTCGCAGCACGGTCTTTCAAAAGGGGTATCGCTTTGTGCACTTTCAAGTCTGCAGTGTCGAAGCCTCCGCGTGCGAGGTAGTCGTGGTCGGTAAGGGTTCGCAGCCACTCGCGATTCAAGTGCAAGAGCTTTTCTTCATCAAAACGGGCTCCGCCCTTTTGTACCCGCGCAAGGTCAAAAGACTGGATAAGCTCGTCTTTTGACAGTCGATCATGCGCCGCTTCCGCGTGCGTTTCAGTGGGATGCCAGCCTAAGAGCGCAAGGAAATTCATCATGGCCTCAGGCAGATACCCCTCCTCCCGATACTCGAGGATGTCTTTGGCGCCGTCGCGTTTACCGAGCTTCTTCGTGCCCTCTTCGCCTAGTATTGGCGGTACGGTCGCAAATGCCGGTGCGGTGATACCAAGCGCATCATAGAGTGAAAGAAATTTCGGTGTAGAAGAAATGAACTCCTGTCCGCGCACGATGTGCGTCACCTGCATCAGCAGGTCGTCGATGACATGCGCGAAGTTGTAGGTCGGGTACCCGTCGCTCTTTATGAGGATGAAGTCATCAAGCGCTTCCTCGCCTGCAGATAGGGTTCCGCGGGTCATGTCTTCCCATTCATAGCGCTTTATCTCGGGCACCTTGAAGCGGAGCGGCACCGTACCGTCCCAAGTAGTACCAAGTGTAGATGGGCGATGTTCGCGATACAGGAACGGACGCTTCTCTGCTTCCGCTTGCTTTCGCCATCCCTCAACTTCTTCCTCGGTAAACGGGTCGGGGTACGCGTAGCCTTTTTCGAGTAGTTCGAGCGCGTATTTTTTGTAGATATCGAGGCGATCCGACTGGAGATACGGCGCGTGCGGGCCGCCGATGTCAGGCCCTTCGTTCCACTCGATACCGAGCCAGTGCAAGGACTCTATGATGTGCTCTATGGAGCCCGCAACTTCCCGCGCCTTATCAGTGTCTTCAATACGCAGGATAAAGGTACCGCCATGTTTTCTTGCATAGAGCCAGGCGAAGAGTGCGGTACGTACCCCACCTACGTGCATGAAGCCGGTCGGGCTTGGGGCGAATCGGGTGACAACGCTCATACGGTTTCTTCGAGAGCTTGGGGCTCGTGGGACAGGCCCAGAGCGACAAGCTCCTCGGCAATAATCCGCCCGGCGTCCGCGTTCGCAAAGAGCGAACTCTTTTCGCTCATGCTTGCGCGAAGCGATGCATCCGCGAGGATGCGTCTGACTTCGGAAACCAAAAGATGCTGCGTGAGGTTCTGTTCTTCGATGACCACTGCGGCACCGGTATGCGCATACGCATAGGCGTTCATGCGCTGGTCATGGCTTACGGTCTCCGGAATAGGCACGAGGATGGAAGGCTTCTTCCAGAGCGCTATTTCCGCGACCGTGGTCATGCCTGCGCGTGAGAGCACGAGGTCTGCTGCGCCTGATGCGCGGCGCATGGAAAGCGTGTTCAGGTACGGAAACGGATGATAGCGGGACGCGTTCGGGCTTTTCTCGAGGATGAGTTTGGCGGTACCTTGAACTTCAGGGAAAAGCTCGCGACCGGTCTGATGGATGATGTTTACGCTCTCTACCAGTTCCGGAAGGCCTGAAAGCACCACCTCGTTTATATTTCGTGCGCCGGAAGAGCCACCGAGTATAAGAAGCGTAGGGACGGTAGGATCGAGGCCGAGTTCTTGGGCCGCACCATTTGGTTCGGGGGTGGCAATTGCGCTTCGAATCGGGATGCCGGTGCGAGCGATACGGTCGCGGACTTTAGCTCCGAAGAACGGCACGGCACTATCAAAGGTGACGGCGATTCTATAGGCGAATGTGGACGCCATGAGGTTTGCCCGCCCCGGTTTTGCATCCGACTCATGGATGATGACGGGAATGCGAAGTGCGCGTGCCGCAAGCACTATCGGTACGCTTGCGTAGCCGCCTTTTGAGAATACGACGTCCGGATAGATGCGAAACAGCGTCATAAGGGCGGAGAAAAATCCGCCGAGTGTTACGAATACGTCGCTGAAATTCTGGAGCGAGAAGTAGCGGCGCCACTTCCCTGCGGAGCACGCGATAAACGTAATTTCGTTTTCAAAAAGCGCTTCTTGGTCGAATGCGGAAGGCGCTAGGTAGTAGAGCTTTGGCGCAATCAGGCGGCGTTCGCGCGCAATTTGGCGGACCTGCTCAGCCACCGCGATAAGCGGATAGAAATGCCCTCCTGTGCCGCCCCCGGCAAATACAATCTTCATTTCAAGGGATTATAACACGTTGTATTACCAGCCCATTTTAATTGGCCTTACGCTTTCTATGCGCGGCCACGTTCAAGATAATGCCCACTGACGCAAGCGCAAACAGGAGCGCTGTGCCACCGTGCGAGACGAACGGGAGCGGAAGTCCCGTAAGCGGAAGTATGGCGAGCATGGCGCCTATGTTCAGGAATGCGGATAAGGAAATGAGCAGGGTGAGGCCGGTAACGGCTAAGGAGCCGAACAGTGTCGGGGCGTCGGCCGCAATGGAGAAACCGCGCATCGCAAAGCCCACGAAAAGGAGCACCATAAAGACCGAGCCCACGAAGCCGAATTCCTCACCGAAGACCGCGAACACGGAGTCGCCATGCGCTTCCGGCAGGTAGTTGAACTTCTGTGCGCTCTGTCCGAATCCGCGCCCCATAAATCCTCCGGAACCTATCGCGATAAGGGATTGCTGTATCTGATACCCGGTCGTGAGCGAGTTTTCAGCGGGATTCATGTAGGTCATGACGCGATTCATGAGATACGGACGCGTGCCCACTAGGACGGCTAGCACGATGAGCGCGCCGGCTACTATCATCGCTACGTCGCGCCAGGGTGCTCCTGCGAGTATGTAGAGCGCAAGCGAAGTCGCGCCGAGCACGAGTACGGTAGAGGTATTCGGCTGAAGAATCAGAAGCAGTAACGGTATGCCGACAATGAGCCCGAACGGGATAAGTCCTGAGGTAAAGGAGTGCAGCTTCCCTTTCATCTTTGCGAGATACCAGGCAAGCATGAGCACGACCCCGATTTTCAGGAGTTCCGCCGGCTGTACCGTGGTAAATCCGATATCTATCCAGCGACGCGCGCCGTTTAGCGTAGGCCCGAGCGGCGTAAACACGAGCGCGGTCGCCGCGATGCTTGCAAGATAGATTGCCGGTGCAAGTTTCTGTATGAACGAAAGCGGCGTATACCGTATGGTCACGAGCGCGAGTATGCCCGGTATGAGACCGAGGATGAGCTGGGTGAACGCGAGTTTCAGAGGAGATTCATCTTCGCGCGCTAAAAGCCCAAGGGACGCAGAAGCGAACATCGCCATGCCACCCACGACGAGGATGATGACGATAAGAAAAAAAAGTCGGTCTCCAGCAATACCCTTCATCTAGCTACTATAACGTATCGAGATGCGCGGTTATCCAATCAATGCGATTGCAAGACCAAGAATGGAAGAAATAATGGTGATAATCCAGTACCGCATCGTGACTTTATAGGACGGCCAACCGATGGCTTCGAAATGATGATGAATGGGGGCGATACGGAATAATTTTTTCTTGAACACCTTTTTGGAAATTACCTGCAGCACGCTGGTTGCGACGGTTGCGGTGAGCGGAAGCGCGATTATGGGGAGCACTGCCACTCCCACCCCTTCCCCGAGTGTGTCGGCGGAGAATGCGGTAACCGCAAGCGCGAGCGTGAGCGCCATGGTGCCGGTCTCAGAGAGATAGAAGCGCGCAGGAGGGACGTTAAACCAAAGGAATGCGAAGATACCGCCTGAGACGCAGGCCGCAAAGGCCGAGAGCGCGATTTGCTCCTGTGCAAAAGCGATACCGGCGTACGCCATGAACACGATAGCGAAGATACCTCCGGCAAGCCCGTCAATCCCATCTATGACCCCGCTTGCATATATGGCGAGCGTCACGAGTACGAAGAACAGTATGAAAAAGGGTCCAAGAGAAAACGCACCAAAAAACGGTATGCCTATGGCGCTTACGCCGAGCTTCGCGTAGAACCACCAGCCGGCAAACGCGCCAAGTGCAGTGACGAGCGCCAAGCGCCACGGAAGCGGCAGGCCGCCCTCGCTCTTCCACACCTCAAGTCCGTCATCTATAAGGCCGACTAAGGCACCCGCAAGAAGAGCGAACATCGGAAGCCACGTTTGTCCGCGATTAAAAAAATCCAGTTCAGTGAACTCCCCGCCGTAGAGATAGGAGAGCAGAAAGAGGAAGCTGGAGGTGAGAAGTACTGAACCCCATACGATGATACCGCCCATACGCGGCGCGGAGGTTTCGCGCACTGCATGGAGTTCGTTGAAAAGCGGGGTGCCCGTATCATCCCCCATCCCTTTTTCCTTGCCGGCTTTCTTCTTCCACGCTTTGTATTTGTAGAGATAGTGGGTCAGCACCGGCGCAAGAGCGATACCGATGCCGAATGAAATAACAAATGGTATCAACACTCTTGCGGCGTCCAAAATCATAGACTACGGAAGCCTGAGGCCGGCGAATTGTGCCGAGGTAGCCCGGACCAAGTGTTGTACGTCAGTAAAACGCTCTTCCTTCGTGGAGCCGAGTACGACGACCGCGACCGGGTGGCCGATACCCGCATCAAAGACGACGGCGAGGTTCCCGCCGGCAAGGTCGGTGTAACCGGTTTTTGACATCATGAGTCCGGTGATATGAGAGATTTCGGTATTGGTATTCTTGAGGGTATAGGAATTGCCAGACATGGATCGCACCGTGACCAGGGGATCAATTGAGGCGCGCATAATACCCGGTACACGTTTCAAAAGGGCTTCAGCGAGGAGTGCGATATCGTGCGCGGAGCCGTAGCCGCCGGAAATTTCTCCGTTTTCATCAAGTCCGGTGCCGTTAAGCGCGTAGGTCTGGGTAAGGCCTACGGCCGCCGCCGCGCTTGCAAGAAGCGAAGTACCGTTTGCGGCATCAGCGACTTTCGTCGCGGCTTCCGTGATAGCCTCTGCCGCGTCGTTTGAGCTTGCGACAAGCGCAAGCGCAGCCGCGTCTTCGAAGCGGAACGTCTCTCCGGCTATAAAGCCGTTATCGCCTTCGGTCGCAAGCGCTTTGGAAGTCATAGTGACAGGTGCGTCCGGGGTCAATACTTCTGAAGCGGCGAACAGAGTCAAAAGCTTGGTAAGGGAAGCAAGTGGAAGTTGTGCTTCAGCATTCTTTTCGTAGAGCACCTTGCCAGTCGTGAGGTCGTAGACTATTGCCGCTTTTGCCGAAAGGACTACGTCTGCGTATGCGCTTGGTGCCACCTCTTCAGAAGGTGTCACGGCAATCGGGGTACTTTTAGGAAGATAGGGTAAAAGGACGGAACCTCCGCCAAGCACGATTGCGCCGATAAACGCGAGAAGTCCAAACTGATACACCGAGCGCTCACGCCTGTGCGCTTCTATCTGGTCTATTAAATTTTTCAATTGTTCCATGCTCATGATGCGGTATCCTCAGCGGCTTTTTCTTCGCGTCCTTTCAGTATAGCGGAAAGTTCAGCATAATTCGGGAGTTCTTCAGCTTTTCCTACGCCAAGATGCGCAAGCGCCTCCACGGTTGGTTTGTAGCGCGGGCGCCGGCGGTCCTCGGAATCTTCCGTTTTCTCTATGAGTCCACGAAGCAAGAGTGAGCGCATGGTCTGCGAGGAGTTTACGCCACGCACCCAGTCTACTTCGCCACGTGTTGCGCCTCCTCGATAGAGGATGAGTGCGAGGGTTTCAAGGCCCGCTTTCCCGAGGTCGCGTGAGAGCTCCGCCTCGCGAAGTTTCTTGATAAGCTCGGACGCCTCAGATGCGCTTCGAAGTTCGAACTCTGTCTCGGTTTCCACAAGCGCAAGTCCGCGCCCTGAAAGTTCCTCACGGAGCACGTCGGCCGCCTTCTGGAGTATGTCGGGCGTAACCCCGATAAGGGACGCAAGGCGCTTCTTGGAAATTGGCTCGCCGGACGCGAATAGCAAAGCCTCAAGGGTGGCTGGAGGAGTAAGTGCCATAGTAGCTACAGAATAGCCTTTATTCCTCGTACGGGAAAGTATAATTAGGGGAAAGTTCAAGGGAAAATTGACCCTGTCTATTTTGTGTGGCATTATTTTAAAGAACGCCCTTTTCATTCCTCTAGATACGGGAGACCGTCGTGCAGAAAAAGGACGTAGCCGACCTGCTGTTCGTGGTGCAAATCACGTTCATTGCAGTGTTTGGCGGCAGCCAGTTCTTGCAGCTACTCACGTCAACAGAAGACGTGAGCGCAACCTGGTTTGGAGCATGGCAAATATTCCTGCTCTTGAATTTATGGCTTGCTTGGAACGCCCATAAGGCGAAGCCAACCAGGCTGTCGATTCAAACGCTTTGGACGTATGGTTTATGGTCGGTGGCTATCGCACTTGATCTTGGTTGCCTCGTGCTTCGGAGCACGTGGCGCTGGGACCAAAGCGACACTATCACTGCCCTCATCATTACGCTCGGCGTCGCCCTTACCCTACTTATAAGCAGCCTTAACGGGAAAACGTTCAAGGACCCATTAGTGAAGGGCTGGCTGGCTGTCTTCTTTAAGGCAGTACCGCAGCTCATGCTCGCGTGGAGTATCTTGCTCGTTGGTGGAGCCGGCTTGTCGCCCATAGCGATTGTCGCCGGTCACATCACCATACTGTCCCGTCTGGGACAGCTGCACTTATCCATGGATGAAGCGAACCGGGAAGAAAACCGGAAAGCTTCGTTCATAAGCGAGATGCCAAACTGGCTATCGTGGGTAGTGGTCACGCTTGCGTGGCTATGGTGGTTCTTCGTATAGAGGCGGCGGGTTGTGCAGAGATGCGCAACCCGTTTTGCTTTATCCGTATCGTGGAGCCGCGGTGGAGGTGTTCGTGATGCGTATGTCCGCAAACGTCTCGTGCTGAGCGACATCCACGGCTCCCTGCTTTACGAGCTCAAGGAGTGCGAGGAAGGAGACGATGACTTCCACTTTTTCTTTCGCTTCACCGGAGAAATCTTTGAATGACATGGTGATGGCTTTCTGTACGCGGTTTAAGAGACGGTCCATCATCTCCTCGATGCTCACCATCGGCTTCACGCGCACCTCCGGAAGCACCGCTTCCTTTTCGTGTTCTACGAGCGCTTCGCGAAGCGCCGCTTCAAGTCCCGTGAGCGTCAAATCCTTTGCGGGAGAAAAAATGATGTCGGGTGTGCGCTCGCCTGCAGATACCATCACGCTTCTGCCGAAGAGCTGAGACAGTGCTTTCGCCGCTTCGCGCGCTTTTTCATACGCCTCAAGCCGACGCTTCAGGTCTTCTACGTCTTGCTCTTCCTCGCCCGAGAGTTCGAGGTCGGGGATGAGCGAGCGTGACTTGATAAGGAGCAAGGTCGCCGCGACCTGTATGAATTCCGCAGCATCTTCTATCGGGAAGTCCGCCTGACTACGCACATGCTGTATGAAATCCTCCGTCACCTGCGCAAGCGACAGGTCGTTTACCAGAAGCTTGCGCTTCTCGATAAGTTCGAGGAGTAACGCGAACGGCCCCTCAAACGCCGGGGTGCGTACGGTGTAGTTGTTATTGTGAACGGTTAGGACTTCCATGCTTCTATAAAAGCATACAACAGGCGCACGGGAGCCCCTGCCGCACCCTTGGCGAGTTCTTCTCGAGGCGTACTGGTCATACGGGGTGCCATATCGATATGCACGAACGGACAGTCCAGTTCTTTTGCAAACTCATAGAGGAACATGCCGCCGTTGATAGTGCCTCCGTAGCGTCCGGAAGCACCGAGTACGCAGTTTGCGAGGTCGGCAAACGAGCTTTCAAGCGAGTAGGCGTATTCGTCCCAGAGCGGCAGGCGCCACGCATAGTCGCCGCTCGCCTCAGATGCTTCGGCGATGAGCGCGGCAGCTTCTTCGTCCTTAGTCATATAGGCGCTCGCTTCCATACCAAGCGCGACCAAGGATGCGCCTGTCAGAGTTGCGACATCTACCACTACGGAAGGAGAAAAACGCTTTGCGTACGTAATGGCATCAGCAAGCACGAGCCGGCCTTCTGCGTCCGTGTTCATAATCTCTACCGTCTTTCCCGACAAGGATTTCACGATATCGTGCGGACGAAGTGCTGAGCCGCTCGGCATATTTTCTACTGCCGGTACAATACCAATCACGTGCTTCTTCGTTTTTAATTTTGCCGCAAGTGCGACCGTCTGTATGACTGCCGCGCCTCCTGACATATCCATGTGCATTTCGTGCCCGTCTCCGCTTTTCAGGTTCAGTCCACCGGAATCAAAAGTGATTCCTTTACCGGCAAGCACGATAGGCTTCCCTTTCGCGCCCTTGTACTCCATGACGATGAATGTCGCTGGCTCAGTGGAGCCTTTTGATACTCCGAGTACAAGTCCCATGCCAAGTTTCTTCATATCAGCTTCACTCAACACTTCCACTTTTATCGGGAGGCGTGCTGCCGCTTTCTTTGCGGCAGATGCAAGTATTGAAGGGGTCATCGCGCCTCCGGGAGTATTGGCAAGCTCGCGTGTAGCGTTCACGGCGCGTCCGATTTCCTGCCCTTTTTTCGCGGCAGTTTGTATGGAGAGATTCGTTTTACCGCAGAGCTGCAGGTCTTCTACTTCCTTAAAGCCGCTTTTCGGTTTCGTCTTATACGCACGGTATTCATAGTTCGCCATCTCGAAGTTCTGTGCCGCAAGGGAGGCGACATCTTCCGGAGACACATGCGCTAGGTTTTTGAAAAGCTCGGGAGTGCGGTCAAACTGCACCGCAAGCTTCCTATGGCCGTGCGCGTGCGCGCCGCGGACGATGGCGCGACAGAGGATGATGAATTTGCGCTGATTCATATCAGCGGAATTTCCAGCGCCGATGGAGAGCCACTCGGCTCCGTCTATGGTTGCAGTACGTTTCGTACCAAGCGGTTCTTCGGTGATGCGCACGCGCGTGAAGAGCTTCGGTGCCGCCTCAAGCGTGGTGCCGAATACTATCTTCATACTTTCTTTTTCGGTTCTTTCACTTCAATGCCCAGTTCATCAAGCTGTTTTTTCTCAAGCGGCTTCGGCGCTTTCATGACGGAGGTCTGACCACCGCGGGTCATCGGAAATGCCTGCACCTCGCGCAGGTACGTCTCGCCCGTGAGGTTCATGATGTTACGCTCCACGCCAAGCGCGATGCCGCCGTGCGGAGGCGTACCGTACTTGAATGCATCGAGCATGTGGCCGACGCGGTCCATCATCTCTTCCTTGCTGTACCCCATGATTTTGTAGGTCGCTTCGAGTATTTCCGGCTTATGCGCGCGGATGGACCCTCCTCCTGATTCATAGCCGTTGCAGACGATGTCGTACTGCGTGGTGAGGATATTCTCGATGTTCTCGCCCTTCATGAGCCAGTCGAGGTGCTCGGGAATAGGCATGGAGAACGGATTGTGGGTAAAGGTCCACTTGCCGTCGTCGGTCTTCTCGAAGAATGGGAAGTTCACCACCCAGGCGTAGGCGAGAATGCCGTCTTCCTTTTCCTTGTCGGTGCGTAGGTCAAACTTGTCTGCACCGTATTTCTCCATGGCATCCTTGTAGGAGATGCGCGGGAACGGTTTT
>JALHPI010000024.1 GCA_022842585.1 Minisyncoccota bacterium
GCTCTTCCGATCTAAAATTACCACGAGAACGGTATATCAATTCGAACAGAAGGCTCAGATACTTGTAACGGCGAGCAAAGCCACTACGACCGAGCAGGCTATAGTCACCCTGCTTGCCACTCCGGAAGGTTGGTATATCAACGAAATCAAATGCTCAGCGGGAGACATAGGACTGGACAGGGAATTCTCTTTCGACATGGAAGGGTACCTTCTTAAAAGCGATGCGCAACCTCTTGATCCGAAGTATTGGTACCTCGTGTTTGAAGAAAATGGCGAGAAAGGCCACTTCGTGCCGCTCCTCCTATCGCCTGAGAGTATGTGTACATCCACAAAGGGCACGACTGCTGTCTGTAACGCCGATACGTTCGTGCAAGCATCAAAAGCGCATGTGCAAGGTCAGATGACGGAGACGGGAGTAACGGTGAAGAATATAAAAGCGCTGAAATAAGCGCGCGGTATCCACAGCGACTATTGCGCACTTCATAAACGAGTGTGATAATTAACGCATGAGTGAAGACGTACCTCTTGCACCACTCCCGCTTGGTCCGAGCCATTATTACGGCGACACGGTACGCATTCTGTTTGTCGTTGCCGCAGTACTTCTACTTGCCTCCCAGTTCATCGGCTCCCCGTTCCTTACTCCCATAGCGGCACTCGTATTGGCGGTGGTGCTCGTCATCATGGCTGGTCTTACAAACCCGGTACAGATATGGGTGCAGTGGGCGAATGTCATACTCTCCGGTATCTGCCTCTTCTTGTTCGGTTCCATGTCGCTTACGCGCTATAAGGAAACGGGAGACATCTTCGGGGGAAATTTCATTATCTTACTTCTCACGGTGGTTTTCATACTGGCTCTCTATCTTGCTACTAGAACTTTGCGCGGAGTATTGATGCGCGACGCCCCAATAATCCGTTAAGCATAAGCATTTGTATTTTGAGGGTCCCCATTCTTATGGGAAAAGCAAATGACAGAAGACGACAATGACGACGATAGTCGGAATGGAAGTCTTCTGGTAAAATTTGCGCATGGGTATACAAAACTTTTTGTTGAAGCAGGTGGCAAATTTCAAATTAAAAGACGCTCCCGCAGCACAGCGCGAGCAAATCATGATGATGCTCGAGAAAGACCCGGGGCTCATGAAGAAAATCGGCGAGGAAATTGACCGTCGGGTCAAAAAGGGCGGGGAAAACCAAACGAAAGCAACTATGGAAGTGATGAAAAAATACCGCACCGAGCTCGCGGCTATTCTGCAAAAGTAATGTCAAGGTGACACCTTGACATAGCGTATATGAAGACAAAAAAGATTTATATTTTGCTCGGCCATCCGAACACGGACCCGACGCTTTCAAGTGAAATCGCGGACACGTATGAGCGCGAAGCAAAAGCTGCCGGACACGAAGTGCGCCGCGCTGATATCGGTAAATTGCAGTTCGACCCTATTCTCCATAAAGGCTATCGCGCGATTCAGGAGCTCGAACCTGATTTGAAAAAGTCACAAGAGGACATACAGTGGTGCGACCATTTCGTACTCATCTACCCGCTCTGGTGGTCCTCAGTGCCAGCACTCCTGAAGGGATACATAGATCGTATGTGGCTTCCCCGCTTTGCGTTCAGTTTCATAAAGACTCCAAGCGGGAAGTCCACCATGGGTTGGCGTAAGCTTTTGAAAGGCCGTACCGCACGCCTCATCGTCCTCTCAAAGAGCTATGCGTTTGTGGAGCATTTCCTCTATGGCGACTACACGGGGGATATCGCGACTGCCGTGCTTCGCTTCTCCGGCTTTAAAGTGCGTGTATCGGAAGTAGGAAATTCCGAAGCGCTTAGCGAGGGAAAGAAAGCCTCACTGCTGAAAAATATTGGCAATCTCGCTAAAAAAGCGAAGTAACCGCTTTCTTGCGGGTCTTCACTTTTTCGTGCTTACCGCTAACGTAGTTGATACTATAAATTATCTATAGTATATTCACGTCGAGGCGCAAGCTTCACAGGGATACCTGACAGACTAGACTCTGTTGATGGGTCCAATCGAAAGGCCCGCGTGCATGCACGCGGGCCTTTTTGTTTAGAGTCTTTTCCTGTAAGCTCCTTACATGCTAAAGATAGGCATCGTAGGTCTCCCAAACGTCGGCAAGTCGACGCTTTTTAATGCGCTCACCAAAGCGGCGGTGCCTGCGGAAAACTACCCGTTCTGCACGATTGACCCATCGGTAGGTGTCGTGGGTGTACCGGACGAACGCCTGACGAAGCTTGCAGGACTCTCAGGAAGCGAGAAGACTATTCCTGCGGCAATAGAGTTCGTGGATATCGCGGGACTTGTGAAAGGCGCGTCAGAGGGAGAGGGACTCGGCAACCAGTTCCTCTCCAACATCCGTGAGGTAGACGCGATACTTGAGGTGGTGCGTTTCTTTGATGACCCGGACGTAACGCACGTGCACGGGGAAGTGGAACCGATACGCGACATAGAAGTCATTAACCTAGAGCTTTCCCTTAGCGACCGCGACAGCGTCACGAAGCGTCGCGAAAAACTTACGCGTGACATACGTGCAGGCATGAAGGAAGCTATCGCCGAAGACGAGGTGCTGAAAAAAGTGGAAGCGGTGATAAACGAAGGAAAGCTCGCGCGTGCGGCAAACCTCTCTCCTGAGGAAGCAAAGCTCATCAAGTCTTTGAATCTTCTCACCATGAAGCCGATTCTCTACGCCTTCAACGGAAAGTCCGGCGGTCATAACTTGAACGAAATAAAGGATGGACGCGCGGATAAGGCGTATGAATACGTAGAGTCGCTCGGTAGCGAATACGTGCATGTGGATGCTCGCACCGAGCACGAGCTCAATGATGTGGCAGAAGGCGACAAGGATGTCTTCCGTCAGGAGCTTGGGGTGCAGGTAGATGGGCTTGAAAGCCTCATTCGAGGCGCGTATAGAACACTCGGTCTCATTACGTACTTTACGACTGGTCCGAAGGAGACGCGTGCGTGGACAGTGACGGTGGGTGCGACCGCGCCTGAAGCGGGAGCGGCCATCCATAACGACTTTAAGGATAAGTTCATCCGCGCGGAAGTAGTGGGTTGGGATACTCTTCTTTCAAACGGTTCCTGGAGCGCAGCGCGCGACAAGGGCGATATCCGCACCGAAGGGAAGACGTACGTCGTCAAAGACGGCGACGTGATGGTGTTTTTGCACTCCTAAACTGCGCTCGTGTCGGACGCGGCTAGGAGAAAAGCGAAGGCGGAGGACTGCTTCGCGTAGTTGTAGGACTCGTTTCGGTAATCAGGATCGAAACCGCCGTCTTTTGCAAGATACGTCATCGTTTCAAAGACATCGAACGATCGAAAATTTTCTGAAACTGGAACTCTTGAAAACGCTTTTATTACGTTTAGCATATTTCCTGGTCCTGCCTGGTACGCGTTTACGACACAAAGCGTTAAAAATCGAAGTTCGAAATCTGTATTGTTTCTAAAATAATTTGTACGAATTACTCTAAGCTCTTCTCTCGCTCCTTGTACTATCGTAGCGTAGTGTTCCTTAAAAGCTCTACGTGTCACATCCACTTGATGGGATAGGTACCGCATCTCATCTTCATTTTTTCCATATGACTCATACGTATCAGGCATTGCCTGACCGAGCCCTATAGCCCCGACACCGCTTCGAAGATTTCGTTGGTATTTGGATTCGGTCGCAAACATACCGGTGGCATAGAAAGAAAGTTCGCGTCGTATGTTTTCAGGAATTTCTTCATCGGTGACGCCGTTCATCACCTCCTCGCGTACATACTCAATGCGCGAACGCTGTTCCGGGTCGTTTACGGTGCGTGCACGGCCGTTTTCGGGCGAGAGTGCGAGTGCAAGGTCGCCATGGTCACGGTAGTGTTTGATGAAGTGTTTCAGTTGATTAAAAAAGAGCGGAGATTCAGACATCTGCAGGAACCGTTCCGACGTGTGACCATCCGGATCGCGCTCATGTAAACCAACTGCAAGCGTTTCCGCCTCTTCGTCGGTAGCTCCTGCACTTTTCAAAAATTCATATAGCTTGAACGCGCCAAGTGAAATTCCGGCCGCAAGCACAGCTCCGGCCCCTGCCTTAAAAAGTTCACGACGAGTTACAGCATCTTTCGCTTTTTTAATTTCTTCAGCCGAACGTGGGACGGCCCTATTGCGCCGGTGTGCGCCAGGCGCAGTTCGTTCCTGAATATCGCGTCTTCGAGGAGGTTTTTCGGCCATTTGTCTCATTCTACCCGATTCTGTCCGTCCTTTAAACCCGTGTTATAATCCGAGGATATGGAAACCACCCAAAAGCACCCGAAGTTCGTACGCTGGGCCGTGATGCTCGGCATCGTTATCGCGCTCAATATCTTCTTTTTCGTCGCTCGTTCGCTCGTGCTTCCCGAACCGTTGTTTGAAAACTACTGCCCAACGCGCGCAGTACAGCCTATGACTGAAGAAGCGTGCATGAAGCAAGATGGTGTTTGGGTCGGCACTCCTGAAGCGCAATTGGATGTGAAGACTGCCCCAGCAGGATACTGCGACCTCTTCCAGAAGTGCCAGCCGCTCTACGACGAAGCGCATAAGCAGTTTGCCATGTACTCGTTCGTGGTCATGATTGGGCTCGGCATCCTCTCCATCATTATCGGTGTACTTCCGATAGGCTCTTCCATTGTCTCTACCGGACTCTCCTACGGAGGCGTGCTTGCGCTTCTCGTCGCATCCATCGGGTACTGGGGTGAAGCGGGCAATCTTCTAAAGCTTGGTATGTCGTTTGTAGCGCTTGTTGCCCTAATCTACATAGGTATTCGACGCTTCAAAGACTAACGGATTACTTCCGTACCCAGTCGCATATCCTCTACATGCCAAAACCCGTATTCGACCATAAGGCGATAGAAACTACACTTCAAAAAAAGTGGGAGGATGCCAAGCTCTACGAGACGAATCTCGCCGATACGTCCAAAGAGCCGTACTACCTTCTCTTTGAGTTCCCGTATCCGTCTGGAGATCTGCATATAGGGCACTGGTATGCGTATGCGATTACGGATATCTACGCGCGCCTGCTTCGCATGAAGGGGAAGAATGTCCTCTTCCCGATAGGCTTCGACGCATTCGGTCTCCCTGCGGAAAACGCAGCGATGAAACAGGGAGCAAACCCAAAAGAATGGACGCTTGCGAATATGGAGAAGATGCGCGGCCAAATCCGCTCCATCGGTGCGTCGCTTGATTGGTCCAAGGAAGTGGTGACCTGCTCTCCGGAGTACTATCAGTGGACGCAGTGGCTCTTCGCGAAGCTCTACGAGCATAAGCTCGCCTACCGTGCCTCCGCATCAGTAAAGTGGTGCCCGAAAGACCAGACTGTGCTTGCAAATGAGCAGGTAACGGATGGCAAGTGCGAGCGCTGTGATACGGAAGTGGTAGAGAAGAAGCTTACGCAATGGTTCATGAAGATTACGGACTATGCGGAACGCCTCCTCTCCGACCTTGATGAGCTTCCATGGCGTGAAGAAATAAAGGAAGCGCAGCGCGCCTGGATAGGGCGCTCTGAAGGAGCGAAGCTTCTCTTCCCGCTTGGCGCATGCACGGTCGAGGCAGACCCTATAGAAGTATTCACGACCCGTCCGGACACCGTCTTCGGTGCGACTTACCTCGTACTCGCTCCCGAACACCCGCTTATCGAGTCTTTACTCGCCTGCATTGGAAACGAAAAGGAAGTCCGTGCATATCGGGATGCGACGGCGCGCAAGACTGAGCGCGAACGTTCTGAAAACAAGGAGAAGACCGGCGTACAGCTCGAAGGCATAATGGCCGTAAACCCAGCTACGAAGAAGGAGATTCCGATATATGTCGCCGACTACGTGCTCGCCTCCTACGGTACCGGTGCGGTGATGGCGGTTCCTGCACATGATGAACGCGATTTTGAATTTGCTAAGAAATACGATCTTCCACTGATACAAGTGGTACAACCCACTGACGGTATATTCCGTGAACCCATTACTAATCCAAATTACGTCCCGTATACGGGAAATGGCACACTCATCAACTCGGGGAAGTTCGATGACAAGGAAAACTTCAAGGTATTTTCGGACATCATAGAATTCGCGGGTGGTGAGCGCACCACGAACTATCGTATTCGCGACTGGCTCGTATCTCGTCAGCGCTACTGGGGCTGTCCGATACCTATCGTGTACGACCCTGAAGGCATGCCACACGTCATCCCTGCGGAGCATCTTCCATGGAAACTCCCGGAAGACGTGGATTTCTCTCCAACGGGCAAAGCGCCACTCGCTTCCTCAAAAGAATTGCATGAACGCGTGGAGCGCATCTTCGGTAAAGGTTGGACGCCTGAGTACGATACGCTCGACACGTTCGTCGACTCATCCTGGTACTACCTTCGCTACCTTGACGCGAAGAATCCACGCGCCTTTAGCGATGCGGACGCCATGCGCGCCTGGCTTCCGGTGAAGCGCTACTCGGGCGGAAGTGAGCACACTACGATGCACTTGCTCTATGCGCGGTTCTTCCATAAGGCGCTCTACGACTTGGCGCTCGTGCCGACGGCCGAGCCGTTTCAGGAGCGCTACAATCGCGGCCTCATCATGGGTCCAGACGGGCAGAAGATGAGCAAGCGATGGGGAAATGTCGTCAATCCTGACGAGATGCTCGAAAAGTACGGTGCGGACGCGGTACGCATGTATCTCGCCTTTATTGGTCCGTACAACGAACCTGGACACTACCCGTGGAAGCTCGACGGCGTTGAAGCTATGCGCCGTTTCATCGACCGCATCTACCAGCTCTCCGAACGGGTAGCTGATGGAGAGGTGTCTTCCGTGCTCCAAAAAGCGCTTGTAAAGGCAAACGTGAAAATCGAAAGTGACTCCGACCGATTCAAATTCAACACAGCACTCTCAGCGCTCATGGTGCTCGTAAAAGAACTTGAAACGATGGAATCCGTCCCGGCTTCCGCATGGTCTTCATTCCTTATCATGCTCGCGCCGTTTGCGCCGCACCTCGCCGACCACCTCTGGGAAACGGCAGGGAACGAGGGTAGCGTCCATAGCGCAAAATGGCCAGAAGCGGATATTGAGCTTCTAAACGAAGATACCGCTACGGTCACTGTGCAGGTAAATGGTAAGAGACGTGGGGAAGTCACGCTCTCATCTTCTGCTACGGAAGAAGAGGCGAGGACGGCAGCGTTTGAGCTCCCTGCGGTCGCTGTACTTCTTGCGGGAGGAGAGGTAAAAAAGGTCATCTACGTGCAAAACCGCATTATCAACATTGTCATGGGGTAGCTTTAATGAGGGCTTGCAAAAAAACACCCATTTGGTATAATTACAACACAATGCCTCAGAAACCTAATAAATCAGCCATTTCTTCAAAATCTAAAGTGATGGAAAACCATATTTTTATATGTACCCAGCTTGTAAAGAAACTCCTTGCGGAGGTCTCTGACCGTGCACGCGAGGTGCTTACGCTTCGTTTCGGGCTTGGTACTGCAAGCGAACGCGAGACGCTTGAGGCTATCGGTGAGCGCTGGAGCATCACCCGTGAGCGTGTCCGTCAGATCGAGGCTGCGGCTATCGAAGCAGTGCGCGCATCAAAGGCGTTCAAGGACGCTAAGCCTGCGTTTGACGAGCTTTCTGACTACATCGAATCCCAGGGCGGTATCCTTCCCGAAGACCATCTCCTTTCGGGGCTCGCAAGCGACGAAAAGACCCGCAACCGCTTCCGCTTCCTTCTCGTGGTCGGCAGTGCCTTCTTCCGTGAACGCGAAACCGAGGAATTCTTTGCACGCTGGCACGTAAACCAGGCGACCGCTAAGAAAGTGCATGCGGCGCTTTCAAGCCTCTATTCGTCTCTTTCCGATACCGAAGTTCTCTCTGAGAACGAAGTGTTTGAGCGTTTTCTTACCGAGCTTAAAGAAGTGGATGCGGCATACCGCAATGAGGAAATCCTCAAGCGTTGGCTCGCGCTTTCAAAGCATATCGGCTCAAACCCGCTCTCCGAATGGGGTCGTGCGACCGCTCCTGCCATCCGCACCAAGGGTATCCGCGACTACGCATATCTCGTTATCAAGCGCGAAGGTTCTCCGATGCACTTCCGCGATGTCGCAAACGCAATCGCAAGTCTTTTTGCAAAGAAAGCACATGTCGCGACGACTCATAACGAGCTTATGAAGGACGAGCGTTTCGTGTTGGTGGGCCGCGGTCTCTATGCGCTTGCCGAATGGGGCTACAAGCCGGGCGTCGTACGCGACGTCATCAGCGAAATCCTCCGCAAGCTCGGTCCGCTCACGCGCGATCAGATTTTGGACGAAGTAAAGAAGGTCCGCTACGTGAAGGACAACACCATTCTCGTAAACTTAAACGACCCGAAGCATTTCAAGCGCGGGAAGAATGGTACTTACGTACTCGCTTAACTGAAGACCTGCGCCTTGGATGAAGCATCCTCGCACGGTCTTCGCACGCTCGTCCCCCATAGGAATGGGGACCCACTAAATTCAAAAAGATAAACTACAACTAAAAGCTCCCGAAAGGGAGCTTTTAGTTGTTATACTGATACGCATATGTCATCAGGCGGCGGACACGGAAGCGGAGGAGACTACGAATTCCCGGGGCTTCATGGCGTCCATGAATTTCTAGAAGGCACGAACCCAAACGGCGGTGTTGTTATCCCGGGATGGGTTTTCATGGTTTTGTTCGCGGTAGTCAGTGCGCTATTTGCGGCGTATGCGCCCGTGCAAAGCGCTATCAATTGGGACATGCTCCTAACGCTCGGACCCGTATGGCTTCCGATAGTCATAGGTCGCTTCGCGCTCTATCGCTTCATCAATATGCGACAGATGCACTTCAATTACATGAACCCGTTCGTCCTACTGGAGATGCGCATTCCGCGCGAAATCACCAAGTCCCCAAAGGCGATGGAGACGGTATTCGCTTCACTCAACATCGGCCCTGGCACCGGCACCTGGCTCAAGCTAAATTGGTGGGGTCGTACGCGCCCCTGGTGGTCGTTTGAGCTCGCATCGATAGAGGGGAGGGTGCATTTCTATATCTATACGCGTCAGAATATGCGTCGTGCTACCGAGACCTATATGTATGCGCAATTCCCGGAGATAGAGCTTATCGAAGCAGTGGACTACTGTCGTCTTCGCG
>JALHPI010000025.1 GCA_022842585.1 Minisyncoccota bacterium
GGGAAGGACATAGTAAGCGATTTGTTTGGGGTCATCCCCAACGCCTCTAATTGTTCGTACATAGTATGATCGCCAATTCTAAGTAAGTGTTGAGTCTTATGCTTTGGTGATTTTTGATACGAGGTAATGGTATGTGCTGAATGTAAAGAGTTTCGAATAAATTCAATCCTGTCTAAATCTGTGCTTGAGACACGAACATACTTCCCTCGCAAATAAGGAGCATTCTCCAGACTACCGTCAGAAAAAAGAAAACCAAGGATGTATGCCATTGTGGGCGACCACGTATGAAAAAACTTCTCGTTGATTGAATATTTTAATCCCACTACTTGTTATTTTAAGTAGTAACGTATTGTGCTGCAAATCTAACGAGTGGATTAATTTTCGAGTTTGCGCGAAAGCTCGTCCAGATGCTGGCGGTTCTGTTCTCCGTAGTCGAACTCAAAATGTATGAAGGGAAGCACAGCGAAGCGTCCCTGTTTCTTCAAGAAATCGCGGAATAAATCCTTGTGGCGTTTTAAAAAGGCGAGTGCGTGGTCGCGGGCAGTATCAGGGAATATGCTCACATAGATAGTGGCGTTCTTGCGGTCAGGGGATATATCGACGCGCATGGGCGTGATGAGGGTCTCGCGCCCAGCTTCAAGCGCTATATAGCGCGCCGCAAGCTCCAAGAGACGTGAGGCTGCTTTTTCGTCGCGTATGGCGGACATGGCCTAGTTTTCAACGATGCGGTACGCAGTGAGCGTATCGCCGCCGGCTATTTCCGTTTTCGACTCCACCTGGAGGCCGAATTCGCCTTCGGTATGGATTTCCTGCAAATCAGCGCGCGCTTGCTGGAGGTTCAAAATCTTTCCCTTATCGAGGTCGATGGTACGGCGGGAGATTTTCACGAGGCTTCCAACAGACAGAGAGCCTGATACGAACTTCGCGCCAAGCACCTGCTTGTTGCCGCTCATGGAGAATACCTTAAGAATTTTCGCTTCTCCTACGACTTCCTCGACACGCATTTTCGGTGAACGCTCTGCGAGGAGTTCGCTTACGCGCTTCTCGAGTTCGTAAATGATGGTAAAGCTTTCAATCGGTACGTTCGTACGTTCGGCAAGTTCGCGTGCGGAGCTTTCTACCGAGCTATGGAAGGCGATGATGACTCCGCCTGCCGCCGCGGCGCTCTTCACATCCGCTTCACCCACTGCACCGATTCCGGACGAGAGGATTTTCAGCGTGACGCGCTCATGGGGGAGCTTTTCTATGAGACTGACGATAGCCTCAACGCTACCGGTGACATCTCCCTTGAGTACGACCGGAAGCACGGCTTTCCCGGAGGGGTCTTGATGCGCTATGGTGTTCGCGATAACGGCAGGTATCGTCACGAGCTTCTCCGCTTCTTTGCGGGAAGCGACCGTTGTAAACGGCTGACCACTCGTAGGAAGCGTGCTCCATCCGGAAACCGCTATCGGCTCAGACGGACCTGCCTCGGTAATGCGTCCGCCCTTGAAGTCTTCTATAAAGCGGACCGGAGTGAAGGCTGGGCCTGCGACCGCGACGACGCCTGCTCTCAAGGTGCCGTTTTTTACGATAAGGGTCGCGGAAATACCGCGCTTTGAATCCTGGGAAGATTCAAGTACGAAACCGGATGCGGGAAGGGAAAGGTCGGCGGTAGGTTCGGCAAGGTCGGAAGTGAGGAGTACGAGGTCGAGGAGCTCGGGAACGCCTTCACCGGTCTTTGAAGAAACCGCAGCAAAAGAAATAGACCCGCCGAGTCCCTCAAGGTATATACCCGCTTCAAGCGCCGAAATTTTCGCTTTCTCCACATCCGCACCATTCTTATCCGACTTGGTGAATGCAACGACAAACGGAATCCCCGCCCCCATGATTTCCTCATAGGCTTCCTTGGTCTGTGGCTTTACGCCTTCGTCTGCGGCGATGACGAGGATGGCGACGTCTGCGGCGGCTGCGCCGCGCGCGCGAAGCGCGCGGAATGCCTCATGCCCCGGAGTATCAAGGAAGGTGATACGACGCTTCGTTCCCTCATGCTCATGCTCGGCGACGTAGGCGGAGACGTGCTGGGTGATGCCGCCCGCTTCTCCCGCCGTCACGTTCGCTTTACGGATGTAGTCCAACAAGGATGACTTGCCGTGGTCGATGTGGCCCATGACGGCTACTATCGGGTGTCTTGAGGTGAGTGCCATATATTGAGAAGCTGTCCAAAATCTTCAGCTTCATCGTTGCTTGCTCTGGTCCTCGCTCACCGTACGCTTTTGTACGGCTCGCTTTGGTCCTCGCTCACGCCTCGAATCTGAAGATTTTCTACTAGCTTTTAGTATTACACCATGTCTCTTCCCTAAAATCAATTCAGGCCGTATCGTGTACACATGAGAAAGAATGTGTATCTCGATTACGCGGCGGCGGTTCCGCCTACGAAAAAGGCGCTCCGCGCTTTTGAATCGGCTGTGCGCGCGTTCGGCAATCCTTCGGCGGCCCACATTCATGGCAGGGCGGCGAAAGACTTGCTTGAAAAAGCACGCGCGCATATAGCGCATGCCGCAGGCGCAAAGCCCGAAGCGCTCATATTTACCTCGGGCGCGACCGAAGCAAACGCCATTGCCATACGCGGGCACGTGCGTGCGCGCCTTCTCAAAGGTGTGCGTAGTGAAGACTTGCATCTTATATACGTGGAGGGGGCACATGCATCAGTTCGGGAGACTATGGAAGCGCTTTCCCGCGAAGGCGTCGCGGTAAGCGCGGTCCCGCTTAAAGACGGGGATATAGATACCGATGCGCTCGCAACACTCGTACGGAAAGAAACCACGCTCATATCGGTTGAAGCTATTTCGTCTGAAACGGGCGCACGCTTTAATCTGAAGTCGGTACGGCAGACGCTCGACCGGGTTTCGGGGGAGCATCGGATATTTATTCACGTGGATGCTTGTCAGCTACCGCTCGTCGAGTCGTATGAGCGTACCCGTCTTTGTGCCGACCTCCTGTCGCTTGATGCGCAGAAGGTGGGCGGGGTGCGTGGTATCGGTTGCCTTATATTCGCCCCGAACGTACCGCTCCATGCCGTGATAGAGGGAGGCGGGCAGGAACGGGGACTGCGCTCGGGTACTGAGTCTCCAGCGCTCGCGACGGCGTTTGCCGAATCGCTCGCTGAAGCGGCGGTTGTGCGTGAATCGTTTGCAATGCGCGCTGGTATCGAGCGAGAAGCGCTCAAGGAGTCGCTTGAAGCATCCATTCCTCACATCGTGGTAAATGAAGGCAGGAAGAACGCGCCGCACATTTTAAATATCTCCGTTCTCGGGCGCGATACCGATTATCTTGCCGCTCTCCTTGATGAGCGTGGCTTCTCCGTTTCAACGCGAAGCGCGTGCGAAACGGATTCCATAGACGGTTCGCGCGCCGTGCGTGCGCTCACGGGGGACCTTGCACGAGCTTCTTCCACGCTTCGCATATCGTGGGGATGTGACACAAAAAAAAGCGAGCTCGCGGGCTTTGTAAAGGCGTTTGTCGATGCGGTTTCTTTTATCGACCGGAACCCCCTCTGATGCTATAATCGCCCCTATATGGACATAGAAGACCTTTCAAAAAGCCAGCTTCTCCTCCTCACGATACTCGTAAACTTCGTGGTCTCGATTGCGACCGGTGTTATGACCGTATCGCTTCTTGACCAGGCGCCTACCACGGTCACTCAGACCGTAAATCGTATTGTCGATCACACCATTGAAACGGTGACTACCCAAGTACCGGTCGGAAACAACCAAGGCAGTGCGCCTTCTTCCGAGGAGTTGCTTACGAAAGCGATTGCCGGAAACAGCGCGCGGTCCGTTGAAATATTCCGCACCGGTAGCACCGTAGCGTCTGCACGCGGCGTATACCTCCCGCTTTCAAAAGTGGTAGCGACGGTGTCAAACGATTTGCCAGGACGCGTGACTATCAAATTTTCAGACGGTACAACGCTTGAAGCGGACCGCACCAAGGAAGACAGCAGCTTGAAACTCTACGCATTTGCGGCAGACGCAAAACTTCCGAGCGCACCTGCAGCAAAGCTTCTTCCGATTTCAGAAGTAAAGCAGGGACAAACCGCTATCGGACTTGATACGGCGAACGCCGCGGTCACAGGCATCGTCGCAAAGATAGACACGACGGGCATCTACGCAAACCTCCCGAACATCATGAACGGCAGCGCCATCGTGAATCTCTCGGGCGAACTCATTGGTATTTCAGGTGGGGGAGATCTCTTCCTACCCGCGGACCGCATAGACGCATTACTCACGGCACCGTAATCTTTACCACTCGTAACCGTCTACTCTTTCTATGCCCCCATTCAAGAACTTCACCACTAAAGCAAAAGAAGCGATACGTAAAGCGCACGAGCTCGCTATCGAGCGCGGGCAAAACCACGTATCCCCGCTCCACCTGCTTGCGGCGCTCATCCACCAAGAGGAAAGCCTCGTATTTTCCGTACTTGACCGCATGGACGTGGACACCATGTTGCTTGCCGATACGCTGCTTGAGAACCTAGAGGCACCGGAGACGTCCTCTACTCTTTCCCCAAGCTACCAGCTCTACCTCACGCCTGATTTGGCGCAGGCGCTTGAAGCGTCAGGTAAGGTTGCGGCACGGATGAATGATGCGTTCGTGGGCACCGAGCACTTGTTCGTCGCGGTGCTTGAGCATCCGGGGCCTGCAGGCGACATCGTTGCTCGATTCAAAATCGAAGTCGATACCGTACTGGCCGTTTTGAAAGAATTGAAGAACGCAAAAGACGGACATATCGTCGAGCCGAAGAAATTCCGTGCGCTCGCGAAATATACGCGGAATTTGACGAAGCTCGCATCAGAGAATGCACTTGATCCGGTCATTGGTCGCGACCAGGAAATCCACCGCGTTATACAGATTCTCTCGCGCCGCACGAAGAACAACCCGGTGCTTATCGGCGAAGCGGGCGTCGGAAAGACGGCGATTGCCGAAGGCCTTGCCTCCCGCATGGCGAACAACGAGGTCCCTGAATCCCTAAAGAATAAAGAACTGCTCTCGCTTGACCTGGGCCTCATGATTGCGGGTACCAAGTACCGTGGAGAATTCGAAGAGCGCATGAAGACCGTGATGAAGGAAGTGGAGCGCGCGGAAGGGAAGGTGATTCTTTTCGTGGATGAGCTTCATACGCTTGTGGGCGCAGGTGCTGCTGAGGGTGCGATGGACGCATCGAACATGCTGAAGCCCGCGCTTGCGCGCGGCGAAATCCGCATCATCGGTGCGACTACGCTTAAGGAATACCAGCAACACATAGAGAAGGACACGGCGCTCACGCGACGCTTCCAGCCGGTCTATGTGAACGAACCGTCGGTGGAAGATGCGGTCGCGATTCTCCGTGGCCTACGCGACAAGTACGAACTCTTTCACGGAGTACGCATCACGGACGGTGCCATCGTCTCCGCCGTAGAGCTCTCTACTCGGTACATAAGCGACCGCTTCCTTCCTGATAAGGCTATCGACCTCATCGACGAAGCGGCTTCCGGCCTCCGTATCGCGCTTGAAAATAAACCACCGCTCTTAGAAGAGACCGACCGCAAAGTGCGCCGGCTTACCATCGAGCGCGAAGCGCTGAAGAAGGATGAGGAAAGCGATACGGCTCGTGGCGAGCATGCAAAGCAGATTCGTGAACGGGTGAAAGTCATTGATAAGGAAATGGCGGATTTGAAAGAGACGACTGCAGAGCTTGAACTCAAATGGAAGAATGAAAAGGAGGTGCTCGAGAGCATACGAGCTTTGAAGAATGAGCTTGATAAGCTTCGCGTGCAGGCAGAGAATGCCGAAGCTATCGCAGACCTCGGGACTACCGCGGAAATCCGCTATGGCAAGGTCCCGGTACTCCAGAAAGAATTGGAACTGAAAATGAAGCGTTTGAAGACGCTCCAGAAGTCGCGTCGCGTGCTTCATGAGGAAGTCACGGAAACTGAAATCGCCGGCGTCGTCTCGCGCTGGACGGGTATTCCGGTCGCACGGATGATTGAAGAAGAAGCGACGAAGCTTTCACGCATGGAAGAGGCGCTCACCGGTGCCGTCATCGGACAGGACAAGGCGGTGAAGATAATCTCGGACGCGGTGAAGCGCTCGCGCGTAGGAATCGCGGACCCGAACCGCCCTATCGGCTCCTTTATGTTCCTCGGTCCTACGGGCGTGGGCAAGACGGAGCTCTCGCGCCGGCTCGCTGAATTTATGTTCAACGACAAGGATGCGCTTGTGCGCGTAGATATGTCGGAATTCATGGAGAAGCACTCGGTCTCAAAACTTATTGGTGCTCCTCCGGGATATGTCGGCTATGAAGAAGCGGGAAGTTTGACCGAGCGCATCCGTCATCGCCCGTACGCGGTTGTCCTCTTCGATGAAATAGAAAAGGCGCATCCGGAAGTGTTCAATATTCTTCTCCAGGTGCTCGACTCCGGACATCTGACCGACGGCAAGGGCCGTAAGGTGAACTTCAAGAACACCATCATCGTACTCACGAGTAACGTAGGTGCTGAGTACATGGACCGCATGGCAGGCATCGGTTTCAGCCAGAGCGGAAACGAAGAGAGTGCGCAGAACGAGCAGATGAAGGAAAAGGTAATGGCGTCCTTGAAGGAGCACTTCCGTCCGGAATTCTTGAACCGTCTCGACGATATCGTCATGTTCGACGTACTCGCGAAAGAAACGCTTGCGCGCATCGTGGATACCCAGGTAGAGGAGGTGGTGAAGCGTCTTGCTGGTAAGCGCATCAGCCTCACGCTTACGCCGGAGGTGAAGACCTGGCTTTCCGGTGTGGGCTATAACCCCCAGTACGGAGCCCGTCCCCTAAAGCGTGCCATCCAGGACAAAATCCTCACCCCTATAGCCACGCTTATGGTCGGGCAGGGGGTTATGGAGGGAGGCTCAATAACGGTCTCGATGAAGGCTGGAGAGCCTCATTTTGAGGTTAAAAAGACCGTCAGCCGGACCAGGAAAGCCGCTTCCGTTGCCTAAAAGAGGTCGCTCGGGCAACGCGGTTCGCAGGTACGGAATAATTTCCTGCTGGAAATTTTCCTCCTGCTCGGACCGTCGTCCTGCGCAGAGCCCTGCTCGCCGCGTTTCCCTCGCTCTTTGCGGGGTAAAAGGAGTGTGGTAAGGTAGCCTCTATATGTCACAAGATTTCCTTATAAAGCTCAAGTCGACGAAGTCCGACCACGTCTACTACACCCGCAAGAATAAGAAGAAGGTGGAGCGCAAGATTGAGCTCAAAAAGTACGACCCAACGACGCGCAAGCGCGAGGTCTTTAAGGAGGCTAAGAAATAGCACAAGAAAAAATCCGCCATTGGCGGATTTTTTCTTGTGCTATTCTTGCCGTATCACCTATGGCGCAAGGACATAAGCTCGCAGTGTTCGATATCGACGGCACTATCGCGGTGAAGGGCGAAATTCTGCCAAGCGTCATTGAAGGAATACGGCACATACAAAGCAAGGGGTATTTGACGACGGTTTCGACCGGTCGTGCCTATCTGCGGATGCGCAAGGCGCTCGGAAAAGATTTCGAGACCGTTATTTCTCCTGAAGCGCTCATCAGCCTCGAGCACGGCACGAAGATGGTGCACCGGGATGGAAGAATTGTGCAGGCGGACTATTTCGGGAAAGGAGAGGTGGAGCATATCGTTGATTTCATACAGGCAAATATCGCGATGGTCCGTTACTTCTGGTATGCACTTCCGGACCCCGAGGCTCCCTACGAATTTTGGGTCAGTCCGGACGAGGACATTGAAGCCGTACGAGAGAAGCGGGGAAGCTACGGAAATGTATTTACCTGTTCTTATGATGAGCTAAAGGAACGCATGCTCCGGCACGAGATAAGCCACGTGGCGGCGAAGCTTCAGGACTATATAGCTACCGAAAACTTGAAGCTCCGCTTTACGCGAAGCAGTATAGACGTGCTTTTCCTTGATGGTTTGATGCAAATCGTGGGAAATCTTTCGGATAAATCAAAAGCCATCGAGTACTTGGAGAAATTTCACGAAGTGAAAGTAGAAGATATGCTCATTGCGGGGAACGCCATAAACGACGTGGATATGCTCAACCTTAAGGCAGGGAAGCGTATTCTGGTCGGAAACGATGAGTTCACGCCGATAGTGCTCGGACACCTGAAGGACGTGGATGAGGTTATTCGGGTGGATTCTCCAGATAAGTTGGGGGAGTATTTGCAGGGGATGTAACAAACGAAATAGTCGCGAAGCGGCTATTTTGTTTTTACGGGCCCTCTGGGACGAGATCCGAACGGAGTTATTTACAAACGTTGATCTAGTTGACAAAAATATTTTAAGGAGGCAGATTCATACCTGACCAATTGTGGTCATCTCTCGAAAGGAGAAAGCTATGGAATTCCTTGCAGGATTGGTAACGGGGTGGCTCACCACTCCCTACCTCCTTTTTGGAACCATCCTGTTCTTTTCAGGATTCCCCATTTTCTTCTGGGGCTACGATATCTACGAAGGAGATCGGTGGCGCTATCGCTTCTGGCGAACGTTGCTGTTCATCGCTCTGAGCATCGCGGTGCTGCATATCTTCACAGACTTTGATGTTCGCTGGCTTATAACCGGCGACTTTTGGGGAACAGTATCTCGGTTCTCGCTGTATATCGTCGGCTATATCTTCGTCGGCTACATATACAGCAACATCCGCTTTTATTTCTATGCGCGTGAATACAACAAACGCATGAACGAGCGGCTGGCGCGTGATTCTTCAGATCGATCGAAAGATCGTGAATACGAGAATCGCCTGAGCGGTTACGGTTCCCGGGTATCGCTCATTCTGAAATGGATCTTCCATTGGCCATGGAGCTTGTCGGCTTGGATTCTCACCGACCTGCTCCGCAATCTTTGGGATCTGATATTCGATAACGCCCGCAAGGTCGTTGGTCGTGGCTACGGCGCCATCGCGCGAGCGAATGAACCTGACTGGATGAAAGAGCGAGAACGGGAAGAAAGGGCGAAAGCCTCGTCTACTCCAAGCTCGACTTCCTGATAAGAACTTGAACTACCAAGAGCGCGGACTAACCTCCGCGCTC
>JALHPI010000026.1 GCA_022842585.1 Minisyncoccota bacterium
TCGCCCAAATGCCCCACATAGACTTGGTGGAAGAAGCGACGCGCGTGAAAGGGGAGCATCTCACCGAAGAAGAACTGCGCTCGCTTGCCGAGCGCGCGGAGTACGCAAAGTACTGGCTTTCTACCTATGCGCCGGAGCGCTACCTGTATGCGCTTCAGGACACCCTGCCTGCAGTTGAATTGAATGCTACGCAGAAAAAAGCGCTCGCATCCCTCCATGCGTATCTTTCAGAGGGTCAGAAGACCGGTGAAGAATTGCATCATCGTTTGCATGAACTGAAATCGGAAACCCCGATAGAACCGAAGGAGCTTTTCACTGCGCTCTACCGGATATTCCTTGCGCGCGAATCGGGTCCGAAAGCCGGATGGTTTCTTTCGGTACTCCCGCATGACTTTGTGCTAACTCGTCTCGAAGAAGCTTCAAAATAATACATAGAAAAGCGGACGGTCTTTTGGACCGCCCGCTTCACTTTGGAGTGGAATGTGCTCGATTAGGCTAGTGCGTAGCGTCTGCCATCCACGTCTTCTAGGTTGTCGACCAAGGTCGGAATTCTCCGGCGCGCCTTTCTTAGGCGCCCGATGTCTCCCTGGCTTGATGCACGCACGTAGACGACGAACCGCTTCACTGAACGTTTGACCTCAACGTACCCGCCCTGGTTGGGGCGATGGACGATATGGACCGAACCTTCAGGTACTGGGGCGCCTCGTACGAGGCGGATTACATTGCATACCTTCTTCTCCTTTTCGAGCAGGGCAAGCGTTTCGTTTGCAACCGTATCATCTATGAAGACGACATAGTCCTTATCCGCTTGGCTCATTTGTTCTGCTCCTCTGTTGTGGGCCCGCAGGCCGTTTCGTGAATGTGCCCCGCCCTAAAGCGAGCGAGCTCTCGACCGGTGGTCGGGAGCTCGCTTAAATTCTCTTGTCTTTCTCGTATCTAGTTTTTTGGAGAAGAGACCTTAAGCGAAACCCCGACCGTCCCGTGAAGGACGACCGATAGAAGGGTAATGCGCTTAATGGTCAAGGACTGCATGTGTAAGAGAGAGGATAGCGGGGCGAAGGCACAGTGTCAAATGTCACGGTGGGGAAATACGAAAGGCGGGTCCCGAAGGTCCGCCTCTCAGTACAGGGTATACGACTCTGATCAGTGCTACGAGCAAGGCTTTCGTGCCTGCAGATACGATGAAGATTCATTCACGTAAGCGTCTGCCAAAAGAGGAAGGCGCGGAATAGTTTGGAATCTACAGAATCTGGCTCTGAGGTGCCGGTTGTTCTGTGGATGCCGAACTTCTCCTTGTCTTCGTTCTGATGACTATGCTTTCGCGAATGCGTCTGTCTTCGTGTCTTGCGTGCGTCTGCTCGTGTATGAGCTTTCCTTTCCTTTCGTTGACTGATCTGTCGTGTGTCCTGTGGTGGACTGAATCTTAGGTCGATTCTAAGCCCCGAGAATGTGCCTCGCAGACCTAATGCAAGCGAGTCCCTAGCCTTGCGGCTAGGGACTCGCGCCAGTGCTCCAGAATCTTGTACGGTGTTGGAGCGCTACCGTAAATCTCCAGCCTTCTTGTGTAATGAGTGTAACTCTAAAAGCTTGCAGTGGTCAATGAGCAATCGTTTGCCTGAATTTCTGCGAAGAGAGCCCTCGCAGAAATTCATGCATAAGTGTTCGCACCTGTCTTGCTGTGCAAGACAGGTACTCCCTTATCCACACTCCTAACACAGCTTTGGGTAGGGGAGTGGGAGAAAGTGTCATATACTAAGCTTTAAGTGGGAAGAAGTGGGAATACGTTTTCGCCCCGTATTTCCTCATCCGTTCCACGAATCCCACACTTATTTTTATGTTCATCGGAGAGTACCGCCACACATTCGACGCGAAAAATCGCATTTCGCTTCCGGCTAAGTTCCGGAAGGAACTCGGCGCTTCGGTCGTAGTGACGCGTGGGCTCGACAAGTGTCTCTTTATATACCCAAAAAGCGCATGGAAAGTGGAGGCGGCAAAAATAGCAGAGCACTCAACCGGAGGCGCGGCAGGTCGCGGACTCGCTCGCCTCATGCTTGCCGGAGCGTCCGAAGCGGAGGTTGATAGTGCGGGCCGCATCCTCGTCCCTGACTATTTGAAATCGTTTGCAACCCTTAAGGTGAAAAGCGTCATTGCGGGCGTCTCCGACCGCGTTGAAGTTTGGGACGAAGACGCATGGGCAAGCTATACCGCATCGATTGAGCGGGACGCGGACCTGTTCGCCGAGAAGCTTGCTGGATAATCCTATGGAAACGAAACACGACAGCGTACTGTTGCAGGAAGCCATTGACGGACTCTCCATACAGCCGGGAGATATCGTCGTAGACGCAACCATCGGCGGGGCAGGGCACTTCGCAAAGCTTATTGATGCGCTCGACGAAGGTGGCGTCCTTGTGGGTATTGATGCCGACCGCGGAGCTATAGAGCGCGGGGAACTTGCCGCAAAAGGCGCTCGCGCGACCGTGCATCTCGTTGAAGATAATTTCCGTAACTTACACCCGATACTCGACCGTCTCGCGATTTCATCCGTGTCTAAAGTCCTTTTCGACCTCGGGTGGAGCGCATTCCATCTTTCAAGCGGTCGCGGATTCTCTTTCCGCGCGGAAGAACCGCTTCTCATGACGTACGGTACGCCTGAGCCGGGGAAGACGGCGGCTGACATGGTGAACACAGCGTCAGAGGAAGCGCTTGCGGATTTACTTTTCACGCTTGGTGAAGAGCGGTTTGCGCGCCAGATTGCGCGCGGCATCGTGAACGCGCGAAAGACAGAGCGTATCCTCACGACCGGACAGCTGGTCGAAGTCATACTCGCGTCCACGCCTTCGTGGTACCAGCATCGCCGCATCCATCCGGCGACGAAGACTTTCCAAGCGCTCCGCATTGCGGTGAACGACGAGCTCGGCGCACTGCGCGAAGGGCTTGATGCGGCGCTTACGCGCCTTACGCCAGGTGGCCGCGTCGCGCTCATCACCTTCCACAGCATCGAGGACCGCATCGTGAAGACCGTGCTCAGAGATGCTGCGCATGCCGGAAAAGGAACGCTTATAACCAAGAAGCCGATTGCTCCGTCCCCAGAAGAACTCATCGGGAATCCTCGTGCGAGGTCCGCGAAACTTCGTATTTTCGAACGTTCTGCCGACGAGGCGGCAACGATGGACGAAGTATCAACCTCACCCTACGCCTATGCCTAACCGCCTTATTCCCATCCTCAGCCTTTCATGCGCAACGTTGTTTGTGGCGTACGTCGCGCTCGTGATAGCGACTATCTTCTTTGCTGCACTTGAAACGAAGCTTGCGGCATCCATGCGTGATGCAGAATCCCGCATCGCATCGTTAGAAACCGAGTACTATGACGCCATCGAGAAATTAAACAGCACGAATGTCGCGAGTGCTGGCTTTCATCAGCCCCGGAGTGTCGAGTACGTAGCGGCAAACGGCAAGCCGACCGTTACCTTCGCTCCGTCGGTCTCTCGCTAAGGTATGCGGAGCGCGCTGCGACTAAAGCTCCGTCTTTTTTCGGGTGCCATTCTCTTGTTTGCCGGCATTATCATCATTCAGCTGTACTTTCTTCAGCTTGTGCACGGGCAGGAATACTCCCTGAAAGCGGAACGGCAGTATGCAAACACCAGTCAATCCATCTATGACCGGGGAAGCATCTACTTCACGCGCAAAGACGGCACGCTCCTTTCGGCTGCAACCCTGGGTACCGGGTTTCGTCTCGCCATAGATCCGAAGCGTTTGAAAGATGCGGATGCCGCCTATGCGGCGATTACTGCCATTACGCCCATTGATGAACAAGAGTTTCAGGCGGCAGCTGCAAAGACTAATGACCCGTATGAAGTCATTAAAACGCAGGTTCCCGAGGAAGCTGGGAAAGCGATTTCCGAACTGGAACTCACGGGTGTGCTGGTGGAACGCGAGCGGTGGCGGAATTATCCGGCGGGGGACAAGGCAGCGCAAACCATCGGGTTTGTCGCCTACGACAACGACAATACGCTTGCGGGGCGCTTCGGACTCGAGCGCTATTACAATGACGTGCTTGATCGGGGTAAGGACGGGCTCTTCGGTAATTTTTTCGCAGAGCTTTTTTCAAATATCGATGAAGCGGTCGCCGACGGGCGAAACGCGCAAGCCGGAGACGTGATTACGACGATTGAGCCTGTGGTCGAGGAAAAGCTTATGCAAATTCTTGCAGACGTGCAAGCGCAGTACGGAAGTACGGAAACGAGCGGCATCATCATGGATCCGAAAACAGGAGAAATCATCGCGCTTGGAACCTATCCGACGTTCAATCCGAATACTTTCGGAGAAGAAGACGCAAACCATTTCGGAAATCCGCTCGTCGAGCGCCGCTATGAGTTCGGCTCAATCGTAAAGGCGCTTACCGTCGCGTCAGGACTTGATGCGGGTGTCATAACCCCCGAGTCTACCTACAACGATACAGGTACGATAACCTTAAACGGCAAGACGTTCTCAAACTACGACGGAAAGGCGCGCGGCGTCGTCCCCGTACAGCAGATACTTTCGCAATCGTTGAACGTGGGCGCCGCCCACATTGCCGGTCGACTCGGCCATGAGAAATTCCGACACTATCTAGAGGAGCTTGGCCTTGGAACGGAGACGGGCATCGACCTCCCAAGCGAGATTCCGGGGAATATCGACAATATTCTGAACAGTCCGCGCGATATCGAATACGCCACTGCGTCCTACGGGCAGGGAATCGCACAGACACCCATCGGCATGATACGCGCGCTAGGTAGCCTTGCGAACGGGGGGCAAATCGTCACCCCGCACCTTGCGCGTGCTATCCGGCTCGAGTCGGGTATCACTAAAGAGCTTTCATGGGGACAAAGCGAGCGCGTGTTTTCAAGTTCAGCTGTCGAAGAGACGACCACGATGCTCGTCGAAGTCGTCGACAAGTCGCTTGCAAACGGTACGCTCTCGATTCCCGAGATAAGCGTCGCCGCAAAGACCGGTACGGCGCAGATTGCGGGCCCTGGCGGGAAGTATGCGCCAGGAAAGTACCTCCACTCCTTTTTCGGGTACTTCCCGGCCTATGCTCCCAAGTTCGTCATCCTTCTCTATACGAAAGAGCCAGGAGGAGTACAATACGCCTCCGAGACGCTGACCCACCCCTTCATGGATTTGACGCATTTCCTCATCAACTACTACACTATCCCCCCTGACCGCGGAGAGACCCTTTAAATGAAACACTTCTTCAAAAGCATCGTTGCATTCCTGCTCGCGCTCCTTGCGCGGGGGATACTCCTTAAATATCGCCCGAAAGTGGTGATGGTGACCGGTAGCGTGGGGAAGACTTCCACAAAGGACGCGGTTGCCGCAGCGCTTTCCGCATCATTCCATCTCCGCGCAAGCGAAAAAAGCTACAACAGCGAGTTTGGCGTGCCGCTTACCATCATTGGCGCGAAGAATCCGTGGACGAATCCATATGCTTGGGTCCGCGTTCTCGGAGAAGCGCTCGCGCTCATATTTCTCCCGAACCACTATCCCAAGCTTCTCGTGCTTGAAGTGGGAGCGGATAGTCCCGGGGATTTGAAACGCATCCTCCATATCGCAACCCCTGACGTGGTGGTGGTGACGAAGCTTCCGGAAGTGCCGGTGCATGTAGAGGCGTATGCGTCCGCTGCTGCGGTACGCGAGGAAGAGTTTGCACCCGCATACGCGCTTGCCGCAGGCGCACCGCTTATCATTTCCGCCGACGATCCGTACGCGAAACGACTTGCGTCTCGCCTATCCTTGCACGTGACCACCTATGGTTTTGGACGTGACGCGGATGTGCGTCTTGAAGATGCGAAGGTATTACTGTCAGGCACCACTCCGCTTGGCATGCAGGCAAAAGTAACCGTAGGTACGAACGCCGCACACACACTAGAGACGCTCGGCGCACTCGGACGCCCCCAGCTGTATGCGCCCGCCGCAGCACTCGCGACCGCACTTGCGCTTGGCATGACGACGGAGAATGCACTCAAGGCGCTCGAGTCGTATGTGCCGCCTTCCGGCCGAGCGCGCATTTTGAAAGGGAAGAATGCTTCCGTTCTCATAGATGACTCTTACAACGCTTCACCCTCGGCGGTCGAAGAAGCACTCTCTTCGCTCTCCTTGGTGCCGGCAAAGCGCCGCATCGCGGTCTTAGGCGATATGCTCGAGCTCGGGCGCTACTCGGCGGAAGAGCATGAGCGTATCGGGAAGCTTGCGGCCATGCACGCGGATATCGTCATCGGGGTAGGACCGCGTTCGAAAAAGCTTTCGGAAGCGGCACTGAGTACGCATAAGAACAAGAATCGCGCACACCATTTCGATGACGCGCATGCGGCGGCTACGCATCTCAGAGAAACGATTGAAGCGGGGGATGTGATTTTGGTAAAAGGTTCGCAGTCGATTCGCGTTGAGCGCATCGTGGAAGCGCTTTTGGCAGATATCGGCGATGTAGTGCATTTGGTACGCCAGGAGCGCGAGTGGAAAAAACGGTAGGATTTTGCTACTCTTTTGAAGTCACGGCGCAATCAGGCGTCGGGCAAAAATGGGGCTATAAGTCGATGTCGACTATTTATGTGAACGGAACTGCAGCGAGAGACATGCAGATTTTCTACGGAGAAGTCTGTGTGCAGCTCGAAACAGTCACCGATAGTACGGTGACTTTCTTCGTTGGCCGACGTTCGTTACGAATGCGCAAGGGGCCGATGGGATTGCAGGCGTTGCGATGCGCCGATGGTCGTACTCTCGACCAGTGCCGTATCGAAGTGCGTACCGACGTGCCGGCGAAAGCAAAGAACCGCTCTCGTCAGGACGAATCGCAAGCTCGCGTAGGACGCGCGGGCTAACATAAATCTCCCAAAACAAAAAGACGGGACGCGCGTGGCAGAAAGCCCGCGCGTCCTTTCGTTTTTATGATTTTTCGCTATACTCCAACGTATTCAGGTTATGTGCGTATTTGGCCCTATCGTCTAACGGTTAGGACGTGGCCTTCTCAAGGCTAAAATCGGGGTTCGATTCCCCGTAGGGTCACACATTGAGATTTAGTAGCCATAAACTCTTTAGAAAGCCTGAAAACAAGGCTTAGTTTTGGTGTTCCATTAGTTATTTCTTGGTAGGTTGGAGTACCCTCAAAAACCAGTTCAAAGAACGCCCTCTGCTTGTAAGGATTGCCATTATCTCCAAGGGTTTCTGCTGGGTGTTCCATTAACCTCTGCACATGGCGAACAAAGCTTCTAATATCGTTTTCTTGAATCTCAGTGTGTAGCCGTTGCTGCCTAGCAGCTTTTATTTCTGCCTCCAGACGCTCTATTTTCTCTTCTAGCTTCTTTCTAACTACTGGACTTGAGGTCTTCTCAAAGTTTTCAAGAGCCTCTGCCTGCTCGCTTTTTAGATCTGAGATGTTGTGGTGGATAACTGAGGATGTCTTTGCCAGCTCTTTTTCTCTTTGTCTATATTTTCTCAACAAAACGAATTCAAAGGACTTATTAAATTCTGGCGTGAATTCTATGTTTTGTAGGAAGTGATTTATCTGCTTCTCAAAATCTTCTTTTGAAACCCTCCAGTAATGTGATCTGTTGCAGTGATAGGCTGGGTACTTTATTCCAAGCTTACCTGTGCTATAGCTGGATAAGGTTGGTTTACCACACCCCATTGGACACAGAACCATTTTGTCGTAAGTGAAGTCTGGGTTGAACTTAAGTCGCTTTGCCAATGTCTTTGATGGATCTTTCTGGTTATACAGAAGCTCTAGTTTGTCTCCCGCACCCTCTAAAATCACCACCTTGCCCCTGTTAGCAAGATTAAAGGTTTCTATAGAAACTAGTCCGTCATACTTTGCCTTCAAAGGTTTATGGTGTGTCCATTTTTCACAGATCACTCCCGCATAGATGGGTTTCTGAATAGTTCTCTGTAGACCCTTAACTGTCAGGCACGCTCCTTCTGTAGTGCCTACAACCTTACTCCTGCCTCCTGAACTATCCTTAGACCACTTCTTCCGCACCCTGCTTCTATAACCAAGAGCGTTCACTTTATCTACAATTTCCTTGTCGCTATATCGTCCTGTAGCCCTCAAATTAAACATTTCTTTGAGGTAATGACTTCTACTTGGGTCAGGGACTTGAATTACTTTCTTTTTTCCATCAACAAAGATCACTTCGTTTAGAAATCCATCGTTTGCCTGCCTTACCTTATAGCCCTCTTGTATACGCTCAATTGACGCACCTATCATTCTGGTGAGTATCCCTGATACCTCGTCCTTGGCTCTCTGAGCCTCCATAAGTTGGGCAGACGCCGTAGGAGACTGCTTGCTCCATGAGTACTCAAATCCTAAATGCTCCAAGGTATTCTTTTCAGGCTGGACTATTCCATACGCATCAATAAGCTCCACCCCTAGGTGTGCCAACCTGCTTTGCATCTCACTATATGAAACAGCACCATCACGAGTAAAGCGGTCAATGCTTTTTACCAGAAAATAGTGGACGGGAGCATCCCCATCTTTGCATTGGGTGATGTACTTTATGATTTCTTCAAAATCCTCTCGCTCTTCTTTCCGTCCTGAATAAACCTTGCTGAAGATCCGTAAGACACGCCAGCCTCGCTGTTTGGCAACTACTTCGCAGGCAGCTTGCTGGCTTCCCAAGCCACCTCCAGACACCTGTTTTGTGCTGCTGACTCTACAGTCAATTATGCAATTGTGTTTCTCAGCTCTTTCCATTGCTAGATATATGTTATCACTCAGGTTTAGTGTCTCTACCAACCCACGAATCAAAGAACCAGTCAGCAAGTTTCTCTTGCTGGTCTAGTATTTTCTGGAGTTCTT
>JALHPI010000027.1:0-363 GCA_022842585.1 Minisyncoccota bacterium
CCTACGACATATTTATAAAGTATGTCAATAGTCCGAAATCCTTAAAAACCCTTTATGTAAGCCATATTGTGGCTAGCGGTTGGTTATCCCCGAGGGAGGACCCTTCCTTCCCTACCAGGGTACAGAAACGCCCGCGCAGTGACCTGCGCGGGCGTCTTAACGGATTTGACCAAGCCCTAGAGCCTGGACGCAAAAGCAAGCACACACCCTACCCCGACAATGGTCCAACAGGCCCACCACCAAGGATTTATAAGCTGTTGGGAGCGTTTGCGCTGCTGACCCTTTGGCCCAAGACAATTTGTCTCAGGCGGTATGGCCTTATCGAGTGCAAGTTGTTTGCAGAGCGCCACAATCAGCAATACT
>JALHPI010000027.1:373-8657 GCA_022842585.1 Minisyncoccota bacterium
CCGAAAATAACGATAATGTACGCAACTTCTTCCACTTGAGCCTCCGGCTTCTTTGAGGAATGAGTGGATGCTGGCGCTATCTCGCACCAAGAACATCCTTAGTCGGTTATACCATAAAGGGTTTAACACCTGCATATAGGTGAAAACGCCCACCAGCCGTAGCTGATGGGCGCTCCATAGAATGACACAGGACCTCCTTGCCCGCGTCAGGATGGGGGTTGATGGATGATGTAGCACAGGAAAATCGTTAAGATTACGAAGACAAGAGCCAGGCGGTCAAACTGCTTTACGGCAGTAACGCGCTCCTGAAATTCTCGAAAACATTCTCCGAAACGATCGTCGTCTGTAGCAAGCTTGTGGGCCTGCCATTTAAGCCACGACGCAAAGCATAGGGGTGCCCCAATTGCTAAGGTCTGTATCATTGGCTCCATTTTTATTCCCCAGACTTGTGTGTGTAACCCAGATGCACGAACACACGTCTTTCGCACATCTGCCGGCATTATACCACATAAACGAAAACCCGCCATAAGCGGGTTTTCGTTGAATCCTAGTTGAAATTCAGACAGATGCGCGAAGCAGACGAGGAGCAAACCGAGCCATAGAAAACTATGGTGAGGGCGCACCGCAGTCTGCGACAAAGCAGATGTTGAATTTAAACGGATTCGTTTACCAGTTCAGTTGGCCCCCGGTCTTATATTCTGTAACGCGAGTTTCGAAGAAATTCTTCTCCTTGTTCAAATCCACCGCTTCGCTCATCCAGGTGAACGGGTTCTGTACGTTGTACTGGAGCGGAAGGCCGATGGTTTCAAGACGACGGTCGGCAATATGCTCGATGTATTGCTTGAAACCCTGCGCATTCATGCCGAAGATGCCCTTCGGGAAGACTTCGGTTGCAAACGTGTATTCGAGCACCACGGCACGACGGACCAGGTCGATGATGTGGTCCTGGAATGCCTTGGTCCAGAGTTCCGGCTGTTCCTGCTTGATGGCGTTAATCATGTTGATGCCGAAGTTCAGGTGCTGGGACTCGTCGCGCATGATGTACTGAATCTGCTCAGCGGAACCAGTGAGTTTGTTCTGGCGCTGGAAGCCGAACATGACGGCGAATGAGGAGTAGAAGAAGATGCCTTCCATAATGAGTGAGAAGACAATCATGTTTTCGAGGAACTTCTGGTCGTTCTCAAACGTGCCGGTCTTGAAGTCAGACGCAAAGATACCTTCGTTTAGGGAAAGGACGAGCATGTCCTTGTTGTAGATAGCTTCCTTCTCACGATACATGTTGAAAATCTTCGCCTCGTCCATCTGAAGCGACTCCACGATGTACTGGTAGGCATGGGTGTGAATAGCCTCTTCGTACGCCTGGCGAAGCAAGTACATACGGCACTCAGGCGAGGTGATGTGTTTGTAGGTAGCAAGGACGAGGTTATTGGCCGCAATCGAGTCCGCAGTCGTGAAGAAGCCAAGTACCGTCTCAAATGCCTGGCGCTCATCGGCGGAGAGTACGTCCTTACTCTTCCACTGCTCGATGTCGCGTTGCATGGAGATTTCGGTCGGGAGCCAGTGGTTTGAGTTGCCAGCGAGATACGCTTCCCACGCAAACGTATGACGCATCGGGTAGAGCTGGACGACGTCCGCGTCTTTGCCGTTTATGATGCGACGGTTGTTGATGTCGACGACTCCGGCTCCTTTTTGAATAGGCATACGATTGGTGAATTACAGATAATTGAGAATCGTTGGTTCTCGGTTGGGGTATCATTTTCCCTCGTATACGTGCCCCATGCAAGGTGGGGAAAAGCACAGCTTTGCTCGTTTACCGCGAGACTTGCGTTCTGGCTAGCGCCATTCCCTCCCGTCTCGCGCCACTCGCTTCCCCCATCCCCCACATACAAGGAAGACTCGTACCTAGTATCCCTCGTTCGTTTCCCCATAAGAATGGGTGTTTTGAGATTATGAAAGGGTTGTGATAAAGTCTTGAAAATCGTACTTTGTCAACGATTGTCTCCAATCAGCTGCCCGTCACCCGGCGGTCAGCTTCTTTGGAGAAAATCTCATATGTCTCAGGAAGAAGAAACGAAGTTCCCTACCGACATCAACAAGCTCTTCGAAAAAGAGCGCCTCCCTTTTGAGGTCGCAATGACACAAGCACTCACCGCCTACTATGCGCGGCCGCTCTGCGGCCCAGAAGACGCCGTCACGTTCCGGATTCTCGTCGACGACGGGGTATTTACGGGCGTGTCTGACGCATTTGACGTCGACCTCGATGACTACTTGGTCGGCGCCGAGGAACCGACAAGAAGCGGCGAAGGGGGATAACGGGTGCGGACGTCCTGAAAGGGATGCTCGCTAGTTCTTTTAAGGCTCTGCTCACACGGAGCCTTAATTGTTTTATATGCGGGAAATCGCTTCGGAAAGTTTCGCTATGAGGTCTTCCCCGTTTTCGTACTCGATGACCGTGTCGGTGAGGTACTTCACCACGGTCGAAGGCGTACTTCCCTTTTCATGGATGACGATGATGGGAGTGCCGGACGCATTCGCCCACCCCATCTCGATGCCGGCACCAGTCGAGGCAACGGATGCGTCGGCAATCAAAAGAGTGCAGCTTTCTATAGCCTCCTTCGTGTTCCAGGTGCCGTTATATTTCTCTTCTTCGGGCAGGATGAATTCGTGCGTCACAGAGAGCGCAGAATCACGGATAGGGCTGTAGATTTTTCCCTGATAATCGAACGCACTTGCATGGGCGACGAAGATTTTCATAATGTTGCTAGTATACTGCGCATATGCTTATCGAGGGAATCGACTGGAAAACAGTAGCTGCCCTTATCGGCTTAGTAAGCAACGTCGCGTTCATTCCCTATATCTGGGATATTTTCAAACGCCGCACCGAACCCCATATCTATACGTGGCTCATCTGGCTACTCACCCAAGGCACTGCTGTCGCAGGTATTATCCATGGCGAGGGTGGGATCGCGGTACTAGGCCTTGCGTTTGGTACGCTACTCGTCGCCAGTATCTGTCTTCTTTCATTGAAGTACGGTACGAAAAATATTACGAGAAGCGACACGCTTATCCTGCTTGCCGCAGGCGCGGCTATCTTTGTATGGTGGCAACTAGATCAACCAGTGCTTGCGGTGCTTATAGTAACGGTCGTAGACGCGCTTGGTTACATCCCCACGTTCCGCAAGTCGTACGCCGAACCATGGAGCGAAACTATCACTTCTTGGCTCATATTTTCCCTCGGTAATATCGCCTCCCTACTTGCACTCGATACCTATAATCTCCTCACCGTACCGTATGTGGCGATGATAGCGGTAGCAAACATGCTCCTCACTATCTTCCTCCTCATCCGCCGGCAAAAAGTCCCCAAACCTTTATAATCGTTTTTGACAAAATATTTATTTTATAGCATAGTGCTCCTGGCTTTGTTCTTGCCGCTTGCCACGGCATAGAAGATGGAGTGTACGGTGAAAAAACACCTAAAAATTGCTACAGCGCTCGCGCTCGTAGTCCTCGTTGCAAGCTGCGCGGCTGGAATAAACCTCGCCGAGCATCACCCCGACCAAGGGGGCAACGTTGCCGGCTTCTTCTCGGGCTTCTGGCACGGGTTGATTGTCTGGTTCGCTTTCGTCTTCTCCCTATTCACCAACAGCGTCAGCATCTACGACGCGAACAACAACGGTGGATGGTACGACCTCGGCTACCTGCTCGGCCTGATGTGCTCGCTAGGCAGCGGGATGACGGTAGCCGTCCGCGCTTCGCGCTAGCGAAAGCATCCGGCTGAAGCCCTGGCCCTCGCGCACGTTGCGGGGGCCAGTTCTGTATGTACGGTTTACGTGAGTGAAAACACTGCGTCTGACCCTGCGGTAAGTCCTTGATAGAGTTCAGGCGTGCCTGCGATGAAATCGAGATTTGCATACTCATACGAATCCTTACCTAAGTTCTTCACGACACCGCCCGCTTCCGCAACCAAAAGGCAACCAGGAACGAAATCATAATCCTTGCCGTACGGGTCTTTGCAGATACGCCCCTCCGCTTTCCCGCTTGCGACCATAGCAAACTCGTATCCGGCGCTCATGGTTTTCAGTATCGCCGTACGGTTTCGAATCTGGTGATAGATATCCATATTTCCCGGTATATCGAGATTGCTTTCATAGAAAATGTACGCGCCGGCGCGCCCGCGATTCGATACGTGTATCGGTTCCCCATTCCTAAATGCGCCGCCTCCGCGGACTGCGTGATACATATCGTCATGTACGAAATCGTATATGACGGAAAACGTAACTTCGCCGTTCTCTATGTACGCAAGCATCGTGGAGCATACGGCTATGCCGCGCACATAGTTCCCCGTGCCGTCTATCGGGTCACAAAGCCAGAAGCGTTTCGCAGTACGGTCCCCGCCGTATTCCTCGCCGACAAAGGTGATAGTATCGTCCACTTCGCGCAAGCGCTTCGCAAGATATTCTTCAATAGCGTAGTCAAGTTTAGTCACGATGTCCGTCGCGTCCTCACTCTTGCGTTTATCCACCTCCGCGTTCCCGTAACTCGGGAGCGAGAGCTCGCGCGTCGCTCGCACGATAGCGAGCACTTTCTGTATCTTTTCCGCATCCATTTCCCCATTCTACTGCATAGAGCAGATAAACTAAATGATATGATATATCATATCAGGTAGTACAGGTACTTCTTATATAGAGTAGTAACAAAAGACCCTTTCGGGGTCTTTTAGTTTCTAGTTATGATTCGCAGGATTCGCACACTCCACTCTCTTCGCCGGCCGCGACGCGGGCGAGTTTCGCCTTCCACTCGTCCGGACTAAAGCCCGATGGAATAGACGGTCCCTGCGCTTCTACGAATGCAGGCGCTTCAGACACTATCTCCGTCACGCGTATGGTCTCGGTAGGGGTCTCTATGGATGCCATAGCGGCCGAGACGATACCCCCTCCTGCAGTGCGGGTGTGGGTACTGCCATGCTCGGCAATGGAGACCGTCGACTTCTCTACCTGGGACGCCCCGAGGGTACGCAGATAATACGTCGTTTTGAGGCCCATCTTCCAGCCGAGGAAGTAGATGTCTGAGAGCTCACGGCCGCTTGTGCCGTTATAGAAGATGTTCAAGGACTGGGACTGGTCTATCCACTTTCCGCGCTCAGCTGCCGCCTTTACGAGCCAGCGTCCGTCTATCTCAAATACTTCCTTATACTTAGCGCGAAGCTCTGCAGGAATTTCCTTGATGTCCTGGATGGAGCCGTCCGCGTACTTGATGCGGTTTAACATGCCGAGATTCCAGAGATTGTGCTTCTTCAAGTCTTCGATGAGGTACTTGTTCACGACGACGAAGTCGCCTTCCTTGTTGCTCTTCACGTAGATGTTCTTGTAGATAGGCTCTACGCACGGGATGCAGCCCACGAGGTTCGCCGTTGAGGCGGTAGGCGCAATCGCCATCGTGTTTGAGTTACGCATACCGTGCTGCTTCACGTGCTCACGCACCGGAGTCCAGTCAAGCTTGCCGTTATGCTCAAGCTCGATAGCTTCGCCGCGCTCTTTTGCAAGAAGCTCGATGGTGTCCTGCGGGAAGATGCCGCGATCCCACTTAGAGCCCTTGTAGGTGGAGTACGTGCCGCGCTCCTTAGCGAGTACGGATGAGGCGAGGATGGTGTAGTACGCCATGACTTCCATGGAGTCGGATGCGAATTCCACTGCCTCAGGCGTATCGAAGTTTATGTTCAACGCATAGAGCGCATCGTGGTAGCCACGCACGCCTAGGCCTACAGGACGATGGCGGGTATTGCCGCGCTCCGCGTCAGGAGTCGGGTAGAAGTTCAGGTCGATGACGTTGTCGAGCATGCGGATAGACGTGCGGGTCACGCGCTCGATAAGCGGGTGATCGAACTTCCCATTCACGACGAACTTCGCGAAGTTCAAGGAGCCGATGGTACAGACGGCCGTCTCGTCATCAGACGTGTTCAGGGTAATCTCGGTGCAGAGGTTTGAGTTGTGCACGACGCCCACGTGGTCCTGCGGCGAGCGGACGTTTGAAGGGTCCTTCCAGGTAATCCACGGATGGCCCGTTTCAAAGAGCATAGCGAGCATCTTCTTCCAGAGGTCGCTGGCTGGTACGCGCTTAAAGAGCTTTATCTCTCCGCGGTCTGCCTTCGCTTCATATGCTTCGTATGCCTTGTCGAATGCAGCACCGTATATCTCGGTCAAATCAGGCACGTCTGATGGAGTGAAGAGGGTCCACTCTCCCCCGTCCCGCACCCGCTTCATGAAGAGGTCTGGAATCCAGTTTGCGGTATTGATGTCGTGGGTTCGGCGGCGCTCGTCTCCCGTGTTCTTACGGAGCTCGAGGAAGTCCTCGATGTCGAGGTGCCACGTCTCAAGGTACACACAGCCTGCGCCACGGCGCTTACCTGAGCGGTTTATGGCGAGGTTCACGTCGTTTGCAATCTTCAGGAACGGCACGATGCCCTGCGAACCCACACCAGTGCCCTTAATGTAGGAACCGGTTGCGCGGACTTTGCTCCATGACGTACCCGTGCCTCCGGACCACTTCAGATACTGGGAGTTGTCGGAGAACGACTTGAAGATGCCGTCGAGCGCATCCGGTACGACGTTCAAGAAGCAGTTTGAAAGCTGAGCCTTCTTTGCACCTGACTGGAAGAGGGTGCGGCCTCCCGGCGTGTAGTAGAAGTTCGAGAGCACTTCATAGAATTCCATCACGACGCGGTCGCGGTCTTCAGGCTTCTCGTTAAGCGCAAGCCCCATCGCGGTGCGCATCCAGAGCATCTGCGGCGTCTCGAGCTGCTTCTTCGTCTCCACGTCTTCCATGCAGTAGCGCGACGCCATGATTTCAAGACCCATGTATTCGAACAAGGTGTCGTTCTCCAAGACAAGGGCTGCACCAAGCTTCTCCAAATCAAACTCAGCCATGCGCTCGTCCAAGTCTCCGCGCGCAACTGCGTTCCGGATATTGCGCGCAAATACTTCCGCCTGCGCCTTCTGCGGATTCTCTCGGTCGAAATTCTTTCCGAACACCTCCCTGTACATGCGGTCCAAGAGGAGACGGCATGCAAGCTTCGAGTACGCAGGGTCGCGCTCAATCATGCTTCGCACGACCATGATAAGTGCGCGCTGTATGTCGTTTGCCGTGATGCCTTCGTAGAGTTCGTACTTTAATTGCGCGACGATGGCGTCCACATCAACCGCGTTCGTGTCATCGATAAACTTCGCAAGCGTCTTTCGGATAGGCGTCTCTGAGAACGGTTCGAGTCGTCCGTCGCTCGTCGTTATCTTAAGCGCGTTGTCTTCAATCTTTTCGAGCACTTCCTGCTTCTGTTCTTCGCGAATCTTCGTATGCTCGTAGCGGTAGACGATGTAGTGCTTTGCTACTTCAAGATACCCTTCCTTCATGAGGATGAGTTCGACGCGGTCCTGCACATGCTCGACTGACGGCGTGTGTTCGGGGAACGACTTTTCAACGTCGGCCACGACCGCAAAGCGCATATCGCGCAGCTTGTCGTCTGAAACGGGAACATTCATCGTGCGAAATGCTTTTCGCATCGCTTCTTCAATCTTTTCCGCGTTGAAATCAACAATCTGACCGTTCCTTTTCTTGATCTGTTTCATAGCAAAAATACGACAAGCTGATAATTCAATTGACTTCGCGCCCTCCTATCGTCAAACGGCCCCGAAGCCAACTGTATGTTGTTGGAGGGTCATTGTACCTCCGCTTCCCGCGCACGTCTTCATGTGGATAGTGCACTTCCACACGTGTTTCTGGGGTCCGCAAGACCCCTCCCGTACGAGTACGAATTCAGGCGCTTTTAGAGCGCCTTTCCACCACCACCCGGAGCGAGGAGTGGTTGATTTTGGAACGTGCGCAGGCGGGTAGCCGAGCCAGAGCAAATTTTCAGCAGAAAATTATGCGGTTCCGAAATCAACCACTCCGAGCGACTAATTTTTGAAGCCGGCGCCGCGGATGAATAGCCACAACGTAATCCCAAAGAAAAGTATCGTCAGTCCTCCAAGCACCGCAAAGCAGAGCCAGATGTTCACATCGGAGAATCCGAGGAATCCATACCGAAACGCATTCACCATGTAGAGGATGGGATTGAAAAGCGAGAGCGTTTGCCACGGCTCAGGAAGGAGCTCAATCGAGTAGAACACGCCACCAAGATACGTGAGCGGAGTGAGCACGAAGGTAGGCACGATGGAAATGGCATCGAAGGACTTTGCGAAGAATCCGTTCACGAGTCCCGCAAACGCAAAGAGAAGCGCGGTCAAGAATGCGG
>JALHPI010000028.1 GCA_022842585.1 Minisyncoccota bacterium
TTCGTCCGGTCGTATTCGACTTCATCGGTCGTGATTGCCCAGAACATACTGTTCAACGACTTAACTGCCGTTGAAAGGACAGCAATCTGCGATTCGTCAGGACTTTTCTCATCCTGCTAGTCACGCATGAGTGCATCCTGGTCGCTCATGAATTCGCTCGCCAGAGCGTAGAGGCCCTGGGCCGAAAGCGGCACCTTGCCGACCACGATTTCGCCGTCTTTAAGCGGACCGAAGTCCGGCACGGGCAGCATCTGGGCGGTGTTGGCAAGAGCTTGGCTGGTCCGTTCACTCAACTTCAACTTCATCTTTTCCTCCGTCATTTGCATGACGGTATTTATATAAAATAAATAAAGTTATATGTCAAATCCCTGTTTGCCAGTTGTCCCTCAACAACTGGCTTTTTATACAAGGGCACACGGTATACTTCGCACACTATGTCGGACGAAGAATTCCCAAAAGTTTCAAGAAAAGACATCGATGAGCAGGAGGCCCTGATAACGACATCGGATACCGGAAACACCTTTCACGAGCTGGGTCTCGGGGTGATGAATGACGTAGAGTTGAACCGCCTGCTTGCAGTCCGTTTCGAAGGAACCGACTATGACGATGACGAAATAACCGACGCGATACTGCATCCTGATACAAAACTCTATCCGAGTGCGAACCCCGAGTATTACGTGCTCGAACTCCACATGTACGACGGTCAAAAGTTTCGGATGCCTGTTCCGAAATCGGCGTTCGTAACCTACAACTAAAAGGTTGTTATAGGAGACAGCTTTCTGCTAGTATGTACCCAAGTCCCCGCAAGGGTCCTTTTTACTATGGCAATCACCGAAAAAGAGTACGCTACCACTACCGGAGAAGCCTCATACGGAGGTCACGGCGTGCATGTTGTCCTAAAGGGAGAACCGATATTCGACGTGCTCGGTTTTACCGTAACGAATTCACTCCTCCTTGCGGGTATCGTTACCGCGCTTCTCGTATCGTTTGCGTTCTTTTTCGGACGTTCCTTGAAGATGGTTCCCGGGAAGCTACAGGCTGGAATTGAATGGGTATTTGAAGGAGTGCTGAACTACATGGCGGAAACGCTCGAAAATGAGAAGATGGCGCGCCGTTTTTTCCCGCTCATCATGTCGATATTCCTCTTCGTGTTCATTGCGAACCTCCTTGCGCTCTTTCCCGGCATAGGTTCCATGGGCTTTACGCATGATGGGCACTTCACCCCGCTCTTCCGCGCTCCTGCCGCGGACCTAAACGCAACGCTCGCGCTCGCGTTCATCGCTTTCTTCACCATTGAGGTGACTGGTATCGCGACCCTCGGCTTCCTCAAATACGGTTCAAAATTCGTTAACTTCTCCTCTCCGGTCGATTTTATTGTTGGCATCATTGAGTTCCTTTCAAACCTCGGACGCATCATCTCGTTCTCCTTCCGTCTCTTCGGAAACATCTTTGCGGGTGAGGTGATGATTCTTGTGGCGATATACCTCGCCGCATACCTTGTACCCGTGCCTCTCTACGCCTTCGAACTCTTTGTCGCATTCATACAAGGAGTGGTATTCTCAATGCTGACCCTGTTCTTCATCAAGCTCGCTATCATGGAACCGCACGGGAAGGAGGCGCATTAGCGCACCTCCCCTTGCGGCTCCGGGATGGAGTTCGAAATTATTATGTAGTGTCTAATAGTAAAAACCTATGGAAGTAGAATCAGCAAAACTTATCGCTATGTCGATTGCGGCCGGACTCGGCGTGCTTGGTCCTGCAATCGGTATCGGTATGATCGGCGGAAAGGCAATGGAGGCTATCGGTCGCAATCCAGAAGCATCCGGCAAAGTCGTGTCAAACATGATTTTGGCAATCGTCTTCGCGGAAGCGCTCGGTATCTTGGCTATCGTTGTTTCCTTCATTATCAAATTCGTCTAGTTCATATCTAGAGAATGTAACTGGCCGGTATGGAAGAATTATTCGCGACGTTTGGCATAGATGGAAAACTAATCATCGCTCAAGCGGTGAACTTCGGCATTGTCTTGGTCGCCCTTACGTATCTTCTCTATAAGCCAGTACTGCGGACTCTTGATGAACGGGCAAAACTGGTCGCTAAGGGCGTAGAAGACGCGGAGCGCGCAAGTCAAAAGCTTGCAGGTGCAGACAAAGCAGCCGCTGAAGCGGTAGCAAAGGCCGACAAAGAAGCGGCAGACTTGCTCGCGTCCGCACGCGACGCGGCAGGCACTGAGCGCACGCGTCTCGTAAAAGAGGCTGAAGCGCGCGCAGCCGCCATCGCCTCCGACGCTGAAGCGCGTGCGAAGGAAGCTTCCGCAAAGGCGCTTCGCGACAGCGAAAAGGAAATCGCGCGCCTCGCGGTCCTTGCGGCTGCGAAAGTGATAGGGGAGAAGAAATAATCCGATGAAAGCATCAACGTACGCAAAAGCCATAGAACGACTCATTGCTTCCGGAGAATCCGAAGCGAAGATTGGCGATAACCTTATCGCGCAACTGAAGAGCCGCGGACGTCTGAAGCTTCTTTCTGGAATTCTTTCCGAACTTACCCTCATGAAGGCGCGTGGCACCACGGTGGCCCCGCGCGTAGAAGTGGCGCATGACAAGGACGCGGTACAGGCACTTACTGAGGCGCGTATGCTTGGCATCGATGCCAAAGAAGCGCACGTGCACCACGCACTCATTTCCGGATGGCGTGCGCAGAACAAGGGACTGCTCGTCGACCGTTCTGGGAAACGCGCGCTCCTGGACCTCTATCGCAACGTGACGAAAGCATAGTAATTTTTACCAACCCATTACAAAACCATGGAGAGCATCATCAAACGAATCGAGAAAGAAATTGCGGACTTCGCGCCGACGAAAGGCGTAGAAGAAACCGGCATCGTCCGAGCAACGGGCGATGGTATCGCGGAAATCGACGGCCTCGACAATGCCGTGATGACCGAGATGGTGCTCTTCGATCCATCCCATGACCGTACGCTTGAGGAAGCGCTGAAAGATGCCGCTCCTCTCTACGGTCTCATTTTGAACCTCGAAGAAGACGGCGTGCGTGCCGCTATTCTCGGTGACGCCACGAAAGTGTATGAAGGCATGCTCGTGCGACGCCTCGGACGCCTCCTCTCCATCCCCGTGTCCGATTCCCTCATCGGCCGCGTCGTGAATCCGCTTGGAGAACCGGTAGACGGCAAAGGTCCAGTAGCGGGAACGAAGTTCCGCCCTATTGAGCGCGAAGCGTACGGCGTTATCGATCGCGCTCCGGTGAACGTACCGCTTCACACCGGTATCAAGGCGATTGACGCGATGGTACCGATCGGACGCGGACAGCGCGAGCTCATCATCGGCGACCGCGGTGTCGGAAAGACGACGATTGCCATCGACACCATCCTCAACCAGAAGAACGAACCGAAGGAATCCCGCCCTATCTGTATCTACGTTGCTATCGGTCAGAAGGAGTCAAAGACGGCGAAAATCGTGGCACAGCTCCAGGAAGCGGGCGCAATGGAGTACACCATCGTCGTCACCGCTCCCGCTTCAAGTCCTGCCGCGTACCAGTTCCTCGCACCGTTTGCAGGAGCCGCTATCGGCGAGCACTTCATGGAGCAGGGTAAGGACGGGCTCGTCATCTACGATGACCTCTCGAAGCAGGCTGTGGCGTATAGACAACTCTCACTCCTCCTTCGCCGCCCACCAGGACGCGAAGCGTATCCGGGAGACATCTTCTATTTGCACTCACGCCTCCTTGAGCGAGCTGCAAAACTGAATAAGGAACTGGGCGGAGGCTCGCTCACGGCGCTTCCTATCATCGAGACGCAGGAAGGCGACGTGTCTGCCTACATTCCGACGAACGTGATTTCGATTACGGACGGACAGATTTTCCTTCTCACCGACCTCTTCAACAAAGGCATGCGCCCGGCAATTGACGTGGGTATCTCCGTGTCGCGCGTGGGTTCTTCCGCACAGACGAAAGCAATGAAGAAAGTGTCCGGCAAAATCAAGCTTGAGCTTGCGCAGTTCCGCGAACTTGAAGCCTTCATGCAGTTCTCGTCCGACCTCGACGAAGGCACGAAGAAGCAGATTGATTCCGGTCGCCGTATGACGGAAGTCTTGAAGCAGGGCAATGGCGCGCCGCTTGCCTTTGAAATGCAGGCCGCAGTCATCTTCGCCGCAGTGAATGGGTACTTCGATTCGTTCCCTCCGGAAGGAGCAAGCAAGGCCGAGAAGAGCCTCCAGGACTATCTCGTACGTGAAGGCGGCGACGTCCTGAAGACTATCCGTGAAAAGAAAGAAATCGGCGAAGAGACTGAGAAGACGTTGCGAGGCGTACTTGAGAAATTCGTCGAACGCTCCGCCAAATAACGACTACACTTCTGAGCTTGTATGGCATTAAAGGACATAAAAACTAAGATAGGCGCGACGAAGCGCATGAACACCGTGACGCGTGCCATGGAGGCGGTGTCTGCGGTGAAGATGCGTAAGACGCAGGCGATGGCTTTTGCGGGCCGTCCGTATGCGCGCGCCGCGCTCGCGGTCCTCACGCGCCTTTCTGGTTCCGGAAATGCGCTCCGTCATCCTTTGACTGCTGTACGCGAGGTGAAAAAGCTTGGGCTCGTGGTGCTCACGTCCGACAAAGGCCTTGCTGGCGCCCTGAACTCAGGCATCATCAAACGTGCCGCAGAAGCGGTTGCGCCCTACAAGGTAGAAGATGTGACGATATATGAGTACGGAAAGAAGGGAGAGGAATACTTTGCGCGCCGCGGCTACACGGTCGCAAAGGCAGTAGAGAACAAACGCGACGACGTCCCGCTCTCTGTCATGGAAGAGCTTACGCGTGAATTGTCCGAGGGATTCCTCGCGGGAACCTATGACGAAGTGTTCGTGGTATACAGCAACTTCAAATCAACGTTTGAGCAGCTGCCTACCGGTCGCACGCTCCTTCCGCTCTCAAGGGAGCGTGTCTCTGAACTCGTAGCTGACGTGCGCCCTGCGAAGGGAAAGTGGAGCGAAGAACTGGAGCTCAAGGCACCGTCTTCGTACGAAGTGGAATCGGGAGGCGACATCCTCAGCGTGCTTATTCCGCGGCTTGTCGCGGTGTCGCTCTACCATATGCTCCTTGAATCAAAGGCGTCCGAGCACTCGGCGCGCATGGTCGCGATGAAGAGTGCCTCGGATAAATCAAAAGAGGTCGCGCGCGACCTGACGCGCTTGTATAACAAGATTCGTCAAGCCGCGATTACAAGAGAAGTGTCGGAAATCGTGGGCGGTCGGGAGGCCTTAAGCACCTAGGCGGACATTACCAAAACAAATTACCCTAATTTACAAACATATGAACACAGGAACCATCACAGAAGTCATCGGCCCAATCGTGGACGTGCATTTTGAAAAGGACCGCCCGGCTATCGGCGACGCGCTCGTCATAGAGAAGGGTGGTGAGCACGGACGCATCACGCTTGAGGTGGCAAGCCATCTCGGCATGGACCGCGTGCGCACCATTTCCATGAATGAAACCGCGGGGCTTGCGCGCGGCGAGAAGGCTCTCGCTACCGGTGCACCTATCTCCGTTCCTGTGGGAGAAGTCGCGCTCGGACGTCTCTTCAACGTGCTTGGCGAGGCTATCGACGGAAAAGACGCTATCCCAACGTCCGCAAAGCGCCTTCCGATTCACCGCGACCCGCCTGCCTTTGATGAGCAGACGACGAAAGCTGAAGTGTTTGAAACGGGTATCAAGGCCATCGACCTCATGATTCCTTTCCTTAAAGGAGGAAAAGTCGGTCTCTTCGGGGGTGCTGGCGTCGGTAAGACCGTTATCATCCAGGAGCTCATCCGCAACATCGCGACTGAGCACTCGGGCTACTCCGTCTTCGCTGGCGTGGGCGAGCGTGTGCGTGAAGGTAACGACCTCTACCACGAAATGAAGGAGTCAGGCGTACTCGACAAGACCGCACTCGTGTTCGGTCAGATGAACGAAGTGCCTGGTGCCCGCGCACGCGTCGCACTCACGGGCCTAACCCAGGCTGAATACTTCCGCGACGAAGGCGGTAAGGACGTGCTCTTCTTCATGGACAACGTGTTCCGCTTCATTCAGGCGGGTTCCGAAGTGTCTTCGCTTCTCGGACGCATCCCGTCAGCCGTGGGTTACCAGCCGACGCTTGCGGAAGAAATGGGCAAGCTCCAAGAGCGCATCACGTCCACGAAGAAGGGGTCCATCACTTCTGTGCAGGCGGTGTACGTGCCGGCAGACGACCTCACCGACCCTGCTCCTGCAACCACCTTTGCTCACTTGGACGGTACGGTGACGTTGTCCCGTCAGCTTGCCTCTCTCGGTATTTACCCTGCTATCGACCCGCTCGCGTCTAGCTCAGTGGGTCTTACGCCGGAAATCGTCGGCGAGGAGCACTACATCGTTGCAAACAAAGTGAAGCAAGTGCTCCAGCGCTACAAGGACCTTCAGGACATCATTGCTATTCTCGGTATCGAAGAACTCTCGGATGAAGACAAGCAGACGGTGTACCGCGCTCGTAAGCTCCAGAAGTTCCTCTCCCAGCCGTTCTTCGTGGGTGAAGTGTTCACCGGAACGCCGGGTCAGTACGTCTCACGCGAAGACACCGTGCGAAGCTTCAAGGAGATTGTCGAAGGTAAGCATGATGATAAGCCGGAGGCTGCCTTCTACATGAAGGGCTCGATTGATCAGGTCACCGGATAATGGCTGCTAAAACCTTTCATCTTACGGTCGCACGTGTCGGAGAAAACGTCTTCGACGGGGATGCGGTATCGGTCGTCCTTCCGGGGAAGGATGGGGTATTCACCGTACTTGCAAACCACGAATCATTCGTCTCGGAACTGAAAGAAGGGGAAGCGAAGATAGAAGCAGCCGACGGGAAGCACCACCACGTGCCCATGCCGCATGGCGGCATCGCGGAAATCTCCGCAAACCAAGCGACCATTCTTCTCTAAGACTCCAGTATGCAGAAAAGGGACCCCGTTGATAGTATCGCGGGAGTCCCTTGTGCCGAAAAATTCGGCAGAGTTAAGAGTCAAGGATTTTTTTTATCGCTTCCTGTGCCCAGCTCAATCGCCGGGTAAGTCGGTCAGGAAGCATGCTGGGTAGATATAGCATCGGGTTGGCTTCGGTGATTTTCTTGTCGGGGAAGGCGTTGAGACGCACAACCTCGGCAATAGTTCCTCTTTGCGCAGACCCTTTCCATACCAATCGTACGGCAACAATCTTATTCGCCTGGATGAGACTGTTGATGGTCTCATCCAAACTCACTTCCCCGTCGAAGTATGTCTCGAAGGGTGCTTCAAGGTCGCGCCGACGCACGCCCTTGTGCTTGCTGCGTTGCTCACCCGACGGCAAGACCTCGACTGCTTTGAGGACGAACTGTTCCGGTGAGAGCTTTCTCGCCATAGTGGAATCCTCCGGTTGCCACGAGAGCATTAAAGCAGAATTCCAGCACTCTGTCCTGCCATTCTCAAAATCGTTTAGAGACTATCCACGTGGTAGGCTAGGAGGATGCAAAAATACCGAAACCTCATTATCGCAGGAGTTGCCGTCGTACTTCTCATCCTGCTCTCCGTAGGAGGATACTTTCTCTACAAAGCGGTAACGAAGCAAGTGGTATCGGTAGAAGAACCGACCGATATAGTAAAAGGTTTTTACCAGAGCTGGCTTGAAGCGGCACAATCGACGACCACAAACCCATACGCACTCAAACTCCAAAAGACGCCTATTCTTTCCCCTGAGCTCCGTAAGCGCATAGGAAGTGCGGAGAAATCGAAAGACGGACTTGACCCCGTGCTCTGTCAGAGTGTTGTTCCCGCAAAAATTACCACGAGAACGGTATATCAATTCGAACAGAAGGCTCAGATACTTGTAACGGCGAGCAAAGCCACTACGACCGAGCAGGCTATAGTCACCCTGCTTGCCACTCCGGAAGGTT
>JALHPI010000029.1:0-1164 GCA_022842585.1 Minisyncoccota bacterium
TCCGTCATATCCGCCGCTTCTAGCCTTTAGTACGTATGGAAATCCGAATCGCATACCCGCCGCCTCCGCATCTGCAAGCGTACCCACCTCCATAAACGGCCCGACAGCTATACCTCGTTCCTTTAAGAAATTCTTCTGGGCAAGCTTATCCTTGATAAGCGCGAGCGTCGTAGGATTCGGGTGTACCGGATACCCGCTCTCCGATAATTCTATGAGCGCTCTTTCGTTTGCGGACTCTATCTCAAAGGTGAGGACGTCCGCTTCTTTCGCAAAGGCACGTACCGCCTCATAGTCCGTGAAATCCCCCACCACTTGTCGCGCAGCGCCCGATGCCGGACAGTTCGGTGTAGGGTCGAGCACGACGCATGTAATACCGAGTTTTTTTGCAGACTCCGCAAGCATGAGTGCCAACTGCCCGCCCCCTACAATGCCGAGCGTTTTCATATTCATAGATGCGCGAGTATGAAGTCAGCACGCTCAAAGACCGGCAGTACCGGCACTTCAATCACCTCTATTCCCGCGTTTTGATATGCGGTTTTTAAATCAAGATGGATTTGAGAAGCAGTATCGTAGCTCTCGGTGCGCGCATCATCTTTTTCGTACGGAAGCATGTCGAGCACGAATACTTTTCGGTAGTGCGAATGTTTGAGCGCTTCGTCGAGTTCGGGATGATTGGATACGCCTGCGTATGAAAAATAGACGAGACTATCATGCATCCCTCGGTCGAAAAACGTCACTTCATCATTGGAGGCGTTTTGCTCAGCGAATACTTTCATCGGGATGAGTGCGTGCTGGAACGCACCCTCATCGCTCCGTATCTCTTTTAGCGTTCTGCCTTTTGCGCGCTCTTGGTCGATATACGTACGGGCAGCTTCCGGCACCGTCTTGTATCCCCGTTTTGAGAGCTCGGCCAAAAGGGTCGTTTTCCCAGCGCACGGGCCGCCCGTCAGGACATACCATGGGGGCGACGTGGTCATACCCCTATCATAAAACAAAATGGGAGGCGGCGCGAAGCCTCCTCCCATTTAGCAGTTAGAGCATTGATGTCAGTTCAGCGAAGTGCCGGATTTCGCATGCCCCTTCCCAGAGAGTACCGGGAAGGCCGTTTGGGTTGTACCAAACAAAGCGAGTCCGAGCAGCCCGTGCCATCCCGCCGTCTTTATC
>JALHPI010000029.1:1174-6693 GCA_022842585.1 Minisyncoccota bacterium
AAGATCATCCCCCATATACAGGACGTTCTCATTCAAGACAGTAAGACCGGCCTGCCGTGCCCGAGCGAGCAAAAGCTCCATCGGGAACGGGCCTGGCTTCGTCTTCTGCGACACAGGGAGCGGCAAGCCCCTAAGGTCGTCATCGGTCACTATGAAATCCGGGAGTCGAACATCCCACACTACTAGTGACTTTTCGATGAAAAAATCATGCCCCGAGCTCACGATGCCGTAGGGTCGGTCACCGAGCGCCGCAATCTGTTCAACCACTCCATCGCACAGCGGTGGCCACTGTCCTGGTGCGTAGCGCACCTGACCGGTGAGCCGTGCAAGTTTTATGCGAGTGATGAGCTCCGCCACGAGTTCCACCCCAGTTGCCCGAGATAGATCGACCCCTTTCCCTTCAGGAACAAGGCCCGCAGATAATTCTTTTCGATCACGGATTAACTCCGCGCGCGCCAAGAACCCCGCGTCGTGTTCGAGTACCGCTTGAGCAAGCTCAAGCGGTGCCCGATTTTGAAGACCGCCGAGCTCCCTAAGGAGACCGGTAGTACCGCAGATTCGATCGAGCGCAAGCGCGTACGCAACTTCTACTGTTATCCCTTCCGGGCTTTGAATATCGGTTCGAGCGAGCGTCTTGTCGAAGTCATACGCGAAGAGGGTTACTCCGCGCGCAAGTGCATCGATTCTTGTGTACACCGTTGCCTCCTTGTGACTGGCTTCGGGAGCCCTTAGCGTAGCAAGGAGCAGTCGTTATGAAAAATACTTGACAGCGTTCTTAAAGATGTCGATACCAGCGGCAAATTCCGGAGTCTTCTGTCCCTCTTTTTCAAAGCGCTCGCGAAGCACCGTCCAGTCAGGACGTTGGTCGAAATACGCACCGCGCTCAGGATGCGGCATAAGCCCGAACACGCGTCCCTCGTAGGTGGTTATACCGGCGATGTTGCGCAGTGCACCGTTCGGGTTCCCCGGAAGTCCTTGCGCAAGACTCATCTCACCCGTCTCGTACGTAAGCGCTATACCGCCCGCTTTTTCCAAGGCATCGAGATTTTCCTGCGTATCGAAATACTTTCCTTCCCCGTGCGCTATCGGAAGCGAGAGTGTGGTAAGACCTGTAAGCCAGGGACTATTCCCCTTCACTTCCAAATCCACCCATCGACAGGTGAAGCGGGCGGAATCGTTTGCAATCAGTGCGCCCGGAAGAATGCCTGAGGCAGTGAGGATTTGGAATCCGTTACAAATACCAAGCATCAAGGTATCGCGCTCAAGGAATTTCCGAAGCTCCGTTCCAAGGTGATGCTTCACGCGCGCACCGTATGCTTTCCCACTTCCCGTATCGTCCCCGTAGGAAAAGCCTCCAGGAAAAACGGCAATCTGGTATTTTCCGAGAAGTTTCGGATTCTTCACCACGTCCTCTATATGGACGATGTCGGCTAATGCTCCCGCTATTTCAAGCGCAACCTTCGTCTCTTCTTCACAGTTCAATCCGTATCCGGAGAATATAAGTGCTTTGGGTTTCATATCAGAATTGTGCGTACGGCATACGGTACGCTTTCGCGAGTTCCGCAAGCGTCGCTTCTACCGTCTCCTTCTTCGCGAGCTTGAATACGACCTTCTCCTCTTCGGTTACCGTACCGATGCGCTTTACCGGAATACCTTTCGCGAGTGCTTCAAACGCTTTCGTCTTTTCTTTCGGCACCGTCACGAGCACGCGTCCCTGGCTCTCCGAAAAGAGTGCGGTATCGGTATCTCCCGCAAGCGTGAGCGTAAGGCCAAGCCCGCCTGCTATCGCCATCTTCGAGGCGGCGCAAGCAAGCCCGCCGCGCGACACGCCAAGCGCCGCAGACAAGAGACGTTTCTCTATCGCCTTTTCAATCACGCGATACGTTTTCAAATTTTCCTTCGCATCAACTACGGGCGCTTCGCCTGCAACGTACGTTCCCGCGGAGAGTTTCGCATACTCGCTTCCGCCAAATTCACGGCGCGTAGTGCCAAGGAGATAGACCGCGTCCCCCACGGTCTTCGTATCAAACGTCATCGCGCGCTTCGCATCCTTCATCACGCCTATGGCGGAGATGAGAAGGGTCGGAAGTGTGGCGACATGCACCGCATTCCCTTTCGCGTCATACCCGCGGAAGTCGTTGTACATACTATCCTTGCCGGAAATGTAGGGCGTACCGTAGGCAACCGCGTAGTCATATACCGCCTTCGCCGCTTCTTTTAATTCGTAAAGGCGCTCGGGCGTATTGCTTGAAGACCAGCAGAAGTTGTCGAGTATGGCCAGATGCGAAAGCGGTGCGCCCGCACATACCGCGTTTCGGACCGCCGTATCTATCGAAACCGCGGCCATAGCGTACGCATCCACTGCACTTACCGAGGGCGCGTACCCGTGTGCCATCACCACACCCTTGGTATCAGTACGGAGCGGGCGTATCACGGCCGCATCCGCGTTCACCCGCCCACGCCCTACCAAGGGCTTCGTGACCGACATACCTTGCACCTCGTGGTCGTACTGCTCGGAGATGGTCGCATAGCTTCCGATGTTCGGACGGCGCAAAAGCGCGAGGAGCGTCTTCTTTGCATCCGCACGCACTTCGGGAAGCGTTGCTGATTTCAATTCGGGTTTCTTGATAACAAGCTGTTTTTTCGGGCGGCCGTTATGGAGGAACGAGAGCTCCATATCCACTATCTTCTTTTTGCCATAAGTCACAACGCAGGAGCCCGAAGCCGTAAACTTCCCGATGACGGTAGCCTCCACCCCATGCTTCGCGAGTATTGCTTTCAATTCTTTCCATTTGGCGCGTGGTACGGACACCGTCATGCGCTCCTGGGATTCCGAAATCCAAATCTGCCACGGCTCAAGCCCCGGATACTTGAGCGGCACGGACGAGAGGTCGACGGAGCAGCCGCCCGACTCCTGCGCCATTTCCGCAACCGAGCAGGAGAGTCCGCCCGCGCCATTATCCGTAATGCTCGTATAGAGCTTCTTATCGCGAAGCTCCCGAATAATCGCGTCTGAGAATTTCTTCTGGGTAATCGGGTCGCCTATCTGCACCGCCGTTGCAGGACTACCCTGCGACAGCGCTTCGGAAGAGAACGTGGCGCCATGTATGCCGTCCTGGCCAACGCGTCCGCCAAACATCACCACAAGGTCTCCGGCATTCGCCTTTTTCTGATGTAGAAGCCGCCCGTTTCTTTTGCGTGGGATAAGGCCGATAGTACCCGCGAATACGAGTGGCTTTCCGCGATAGCTTTCGTCCGCATACACAAACCCGAGCGGAGTCGGGATGCCGCTCTGGTTTCCGCCCGCCTCAATGCCCTTCACAACGCCTGAGAGAATACGGCGCGGCGAGAGAAGCTCGCGCGTGCGTTCTGTATCGCGATACAAGGTGCGCGTGTCAGTAGGCTCGCCCACGCAAAAGCCGAAGAGGTTCGCAATCGGCTTTGCGCCAATCCCGAATCCGATAGCGTCGCGATTTACTCCCACGATGCCGGTGATGGCGCCGCCATAAGGGTCGAGCGCCGAGGGTGTATTATGGGTCTCCATCTTGTGCGTGACGAGGTAGTCGTCGTTGAAGACGATGCCACCGGAATTATCCTTGAAGACAGACACGCAGAAATCTTTCTTTCCTTTCGCTTTCCTGATTTTTTCGGTCGCGCCTTTTATGTAGCGTTTGTAGATGCCTTCCTCTACGTCATCAAGCGGGTCGCTGAAGATGGTGTGCTTGCAGTGCTCCGACCACGTCTGCGCGAGCGCCTCAAGCTCGATATCAAACGGCGCCCGCTTTTTCTTCCTGAAGTAGTCGCGTATCGCATGAAGCTCAGGCAAGGAAAGCGCCAAGGGGCCACGTCGGACCCCATCAGGACCGAGAATTCCTTCCTTTCCTATTTGTACGAGCTCATCGTCTGATACGTCGAGGTTCACCGTGCGGGTAGGTGCGGGTTTTGCGAGACGTACCTTCGGGACGACGAGCGGTATGCGACCACCGTTCCAGTCCGCAAACGCGATGACGCGTACACGCTCGATAAGACTGTTATGGAGCTCAAGCGACATCTGCTCTGCTTCTTCTTTTGATACGCGGCCGGTTAGAAAAATGAACTGCGAAGAATACACCGCTTCGGATTCTTTAAATTTCTTTCCGAGTGCGTCCTCGAGCATCTGACGCACCGTCGATCCTACATTGTCGGTAACGCCCGGATGGAAACCTATTTCAAGCGCGTATGAAAACGAGTCCGGAGAAAGTACACGCGTGGAGGATGCGGTATCGATGACGGGATTCGTAAGCACCGCACACGCCCGTTCCAATTCTTTTTTCGAAAGTGTTGCATCTATCGTATACGCCTGTACGCATGAGATACCGGTGAGTTTCGCATCTTTGAAGCGCTCGGTAAGTGTGGAGAAAATCCTGCCCGCCTTGGCGTGGTCGCTTCTTGAATCTACCGTAATGCGGTGCGCCATAGGAATGCCCCGATTTTAGCACAACGATCAAGGGCGCCGACGACTGGTGTCGTCGGCGCCCTTTCTACGAGGAGCCTTTTATTACTGAGCTCGCGCTTCTTCCGCTTCCGGCGGTTTGGGCGGTTTCAGCAGTCGCATCGGATTGTTCGGGTCTTTCTCCAGTTGCCTGGATTTTGCCCGTTTCTCCTGACGCTTATCAAGACGTTTGCCTCGCATGCGCGTTTCTCCCCTTACGGAAAAGAATTGTGCACAGCCCCTTGCTGCGCACCAAGCGATACTAACGGATAGAACATACATTCACAAGACACCCGCTGGGTAAAAGAAAACCCGCAAGGCTACGCCTTGCGGGTTTTCTAGGCCCCCCCTAGGTCGGGGATTAGCGGTTGAACGCGACGGAATCGCCCTCAATCATCTTACGGAGCTCCTCCTGGGTCGAAGGTATGTCGGACACCTTGATGCGGCCGACGACACGGACAGTGACGTCAGAACACATACCAAGCGCTACCGATGGGTTCGTCTCCTTACCATGCACGAGAACGGTGTTCTCAGGGTCGAGGAGCACGTCCACCTGCTCACGCTTACGGGAGTGCATGGAGTCTGCTATCACGCGGTAGCCAATTTGAGACGAAACCGCATTGAAATGACAGCGTTCCGTATCCTTCGCTTTGCGCTCAATCGTGACCACGGTCCCGAACGGAAGGATACCGGCAAGGTCTACGGAGCGGGCGGCAATGACTTCTGGGTGTGAGTAGGCACCTGAGGCAGTGATTGATGGGTTACTGTCAGTCTGCTCGGGTACGGCGTTATAGCTCGTCAAGAGTACAGAAAGGGGCTCAGTGTCATTCGTACCGGTACGAGTAACAGCTGCCGAAGTCTTTAGAGCGAGCGTGGTGTTGTCCACGGCCTGCTCCGTAATTTCGGTAGTAGGTGCTTCTGGGGAGGCCTCAGCCGGACTGCCGGCTCCCGAAAAAGCGAAAATCGCCATAAAGGCGATACTGAGAATAGGCATATAACGTAAAGTGGCGAACCGCCTTACAAGGGCTAGGATATCAGCGGAGGGTCC
>JALHPI010000030.1 GCA_022842585.1 Minisyncoccota bacterium
CATCATCCGCTCCTTTTCTCCCAATTCACTCATTCTTTTTTTCATAGTGATGTGTCGTTATTTCTATTCATACTATCCCTAACTGATATGATATATCATATCATTTAAGTGTAAAAAGTAATATTCAGGGTGTGTGGAGTGTAGTAGAATAGTCGAACATCACTATGGGAGCTTTTGGATATTTCAAACACAATGTCGAGAAAGCAGCGACCCTGCTCGGTCTTACTGAGGAAGACCGGACGAAGCTCATGACCCCAGACCGTGTGCTCAAAGCAGAGCTCACGATACCGCTTGACGCTGGAGGTACCGCGACCTTTCCTGCCTATCGCGTCCAGTTCAATAACGCGCGTGGCCCCTACAAGGGTGGCATCCGCTTTCATCCTGACGCGGATGAGGACGAGGTATCCGCGCTTGCGGCGATGATGGCGATAAAGTGCGCGGTCGTTGGGATTCCGTTTGGCGGCGCCAAAGGTGGTGTGGCTGTGGACCCAAAAAAACTCTCACGTACGGAAATCCATGAGCTTTCCCGTGCCTATGTACGTGCCTTTGCGGAGCATCTCGGGCCTGATGTCGATGTACCTGCGCCCGACGTGTACACCAATCCGGAGATTATGGCCGTGATGCTCGATGAATACGAAAAAATAGTGGGACACGCGGCACCGGCGATGATTACCGGAAAACCGCTTGATAAAGGCGGCAGCCTCGGACGCGATACCGCTACCGCTGATGGCGCCATTTTCGTACTGAATGCATTGCTTGCTGACCAGCATAAGGACGCATCAAAGCTTACCGCGGCGGTGCAGGGAGCGGGGAATGCAGGGGCACAAGCGGCGCATCTCCTCTCAGAGATGGGTGTATCGGTGAAAGCCATGGCTGACTCAGGTGGCACACTTACCTGCGCGACGTACGTGGATGTCGAGAAGACGCTCGCGATAAAGGAATCAAAGGGCTCGCTGAAATCTATTTATTGCGAAGGCTCGGTGTGTGACGCGGAAAAGATGACTGCGGAAGGCGCAAGCTATAGCGACGCAGAGGCAGTACTCCGTGCCCCCGTAGACATTCTCGTGCCGGCTGCGCTTGAAGAACAAATACGCATAGATAATGTGAATGATGTGAAGGCGGATATCGTGCTTGAAATAGCGAACGGTCCCGTCACCCCCGAAGCCGACGATATACTCGCAAAGCGGATGGTCGCGGTGGTGCCTGATGTGCTCGCGAACGCAGGCGGGGTCACGGTCTCCTACTTTGAATGGCTTCAGAATAAGGCAGGGGAGCAGTGGACGCGCGCAGACGTACGCGAACGGCTTGCTGATACGATGCAGGATGCGTATCGCGATGTGGCGGACTTCGCGCTCACAAAAGGAGTGACACTTCGCGACGCTGCGTATGCTTTGGCGGTTTCAAGAATACTCGAAAAATAAAAGAACGACTGATAATGCAATCCTTTTATACCTGGCACGTTCATTGACAAACAGGTCTCCAAGGCGCTAACTAGTCCACAAGACGGCGCACGCACGTGTCGTCCCATCCCTCGCAAGGGGATTTGCATGAGGAGAAACATCATGGCGAGAAGCCATAGCAATGTCCAAAACGACGCATACGTGAATGCGTCGCGAGTGAAGAGCGACCCGCACGTTATATGGCGCGTCCGGGTGGTGCAGCTCGCGGCCGTAGGCTTCGTGCTGTTCATCGGTTACCAGTTCCTGAAAATGGCACCTTGGTGGCCCTTCTCGTAGGGCTTCCTCTCCCTACCCATACTGTTCTTTCGCCTGCCGTATCCCGCAAGGGGTTCGGCGGGCGATTGTTTACTCTTTTACGAGTTCGAAATCGAGTTCGCGCTCGATGACGCGTGCCGCGATGAGTTTTACGCGGATAGGGTCGCCAAGCGCATATTGTGTTTGCGTCTTCTCGCCGACGATGCGGTACCGCTTTTGATCATACGTGTAGAAATCGTTCCCGATGGAACTTAGTCGTATCATGCCGTCGGCATGGGTCTCGTTTAGTTCTACATAGAGGCCACGGTCGGTGACGCCCGAGATGACCCCGTCGAACTCTTCGCCGATGCGTCCCGCGAGGAATTCTACCTGCTTCATCTTTATGGAATCGCGCTCGGCTTCAGCGGCCGCCACTTCGCGTTCGCTTGAATGCATGGATAGTTGGTCAAACTCATCCATCGCTTTTTTAGAAAGCGCAACGTCGGTCACGTAGTTTTTCAGCATGCGGTGCACGAGGACGTCTGGATAGCGGCGGATAGGGGAGGTGAAGTGCGTGTAGAACTCAAACGCGAGCCCGAAGTGACCGATGTTTTTCGTCGTGTATATAGCTTTACTCATGGAGCGGAGCGTTGCCATTTTTATGAGGTACTCTTCCGGCTTTCCCTTTACCTGTTCCATGAGCTTGTTCAAATCGGTCCCTTTTACGCGCCCGTCGCCCGTAATCGGGAGCTCGTACCCAAGGACTTTTAGGAATGCGGCGAGGTTGATGATGCGCTCGGCGTCGGGTGCTTCGTGGATGCGGTAGACGGACGGATTGCCGCTTTTCTTACCAAGCGTAGAAAGTTCGGTTGCGACCGCTTCGTTTGCAAGAAGCATGAAGTCCTCGATGAGGAGGTTCGTGTCTTTGCGTTCCTTAAGGCGGACGGCGATTGGTTTGCCCTCTGCATCAAGCTCTATCTTCACTTCGGCGGTATCAAACTCGATAGCGCCCTTAGCCACACGGCGTGCGCGGATTTTCTTTGAGAGTGCCAAGAGCGTATTCAGCTCTTCAAGCATCGGCCCGTTCTGCGTATCGAGCACTGCCTGTGCTTCTTCGTAGGCAAAGCGCTTGTCGGAGTGAATCATCGTCTCGCCAAACCACGTCTCTTTGATGTTTGCATCCTTGTCGAGGACAAATACGGCGGACATGGAGAGACGGTCTACATTCGGATTCAAAGAGCAGTAGTTGTTTGAAAGCACATGCGGGAGCATGGGTATGGTGCGGTCGACCAGGTAGACCGAGGTGGCACGATGACGCGCTTCCGTATCAATAGCGTTGCCCGTCTTTACGAAGAACGATACGTCGGCAATATGCACGCCTACCTCCGTGTCCCCGTTCTCAAGCTTCCGTACCGAGAGCGCGTCGTCAAAGTCTTTTGCGTCTGCAGGGTCAATCGTGAAAGTGGTAATCCCTCTGAAGTCCCGACGCGCCTTTGATGTCAAGGTGTCACCTTGACATCCGGTCCAGGGGGCAAGGGTCTTCGCTTCTTCGGCGATCATGGCTTCGCCCGTCTCTTCAAGCTTCTTCGCTTCGCTTACGACGCCAGGAGGGAAGTCGGAGCTGAATCCTTGGGAGAGCGCCAAGGCGCGCATCTCGACATCGTGTATACCGGCTTCGCCAATAACCTCTATAACCGTGCCCCACGGATACGGCGCCTCTACTGGCCAACCACCGAGCTTGAGGACTACCTTGAAACCGATGGGGAGGTTCTCGCCCTGCGCAAGGAAGGGGACATACATCTTCTTCCAATCGGGAATGAGGAGGGTGCGTCCGTTTTCCTGCACGAGTTTTCCGACGAAGGTATCACGTGTGCGGGTGACGATATCAATCACCTTACCCGACGTGCGTTTCTCGCGGGTCCGAGGGTCCGCATACGTGCCGGTGGTCTGCACTTTTACGATGTCACCCGAGAACGCGCCACCAAGGGCCTCGCCGGGGATGAAGATATCCTCTTCATTCGGGTCAAAGGTAAAGAAGCCCTTGCCGGTCTTGGTAATCGTTATCGGTCCTTCGTAGACCGTTTTTTCGTTAGCACTCACGTTCCTTGTACTTTAACAGATTGTCGCGCTTCTGCTACGCTTTATATGCGTTCGTGCATTCGGTACGGCGTAGCCGCCCCTCCACCTTGGACGGCTCTCATCAACACTTGCGGCGATGCTTGTCCCCTCAGCATCGCCGCCTTTTTTCCCTCATTGACCGCATAGGACTATTTTGGTATGCTCCGCGAATTATGTTGATGATCCGTTTCCAGCGCATTGGACGAAAGAACGACCCGGCGTTCCGCATGCTCGTGCTCGAGAAGACCTCGGGACCGAAGGCGGGTACCTATGTCGACCAGGTCGGCACCTATAACCCAAAGACCAAGCAGTTTTCCGCTGACGGCGAGAAGATCAAGGGCTGGATGGCTAAGGGTGCGCAGGTTTCCCCAAGCCTCATGAACCTCCTCATCACGAAGGGAATCCTCGAAGGAAAGAAAAGCGCCGCAGTAGTTTCGAAGCAGAACCTCGAAAAGAACATCGCGAAGAAGGCTGCTGAAGAAGCCGCAGCAAAGGAAGCAGCAGATAAGGCAGCGGCCGAAGCCGCTGAGAAAGCAGCCGCAGAAGCGACCGCAGCGTCTGAAGTAGTGGAGGAAGTAGCAGGCGCTCCTGCTGAAGAGGCTCCTACCGAGGTTGCAAAAGAAGAAGCAGCACCTGCTGCGTAAGTGTTCTTGGCGCAGCGCGCGCCCTGACCGATATCAGATAACGCCGACTACTCAGATATGGAACAAGACCACCAATTTCTAGAATACGTAGTAAAAGCGCTCGTCGACAATCCTGACGACGTGGCTATCGTGCGTTCTGTGGATGAGATGGGTGTGCTCCTCACACTCACGGTAAACGCCGCCGACATGGGCAAAATCATCGGTCGCGACGGCAACATCGCAAAGGCTATCCGCACCCTGCTCCGCGTTGTAGGGATGAAGCACAATGCCCGGGTGAATCTGAAGGTGAATGAGCCGGTGGGCGGAAAGCGTGAACAGGAAGTGAAGTCGCTTGAGCAGGTCGTCGAAGAATTGGGTTAAACACACTCACCACTAAATGATATGATATATCATATCATTTAGAAGTAAGGATTTTAATCAATGTTACTCCCGTACTCTGAACATTATTTCTCTATGTTGAAGTTCCATCTCATCACTCTTTTTCCGGAAGCCTGCGAGGCGTATTTGAGCGCGTCCATACTCGGGCGGGCACGTAGCGACAAGAAGATGAGTGTGTCATACCAGAATCCGCGCGCGTTCGTCGACCTCCCTAAGGATAAAAAGAAAAACGAGTTTAGCTACCGGAAGGTAGATGAGCGCCCGTATGGTGGCGGACCCGGCATGGTGATGATGGCGCTTCCGGTTGTGAAAGCGGTGAAGAAGTCGCTTGCGCGAGCGAAAGGGAAGACGGCGGTCATTTGGTTCCAGCCGGATGCGAAGGCGTTTGATAACAAGGAGGCGGACAAACTCCTGAAGTTCGATGATGTAGTTCTCGTCTGCGGACGCTACGAAGGTATAGATGAGCGTGCAAAGAAGATGCTGAAGACGCTCGGGACATTGAAGACGTACTCAGTAGGTGAGGCTGTGTATACGGGCGGGGAGTTGCCGGCCATGGCGATAGTAGACGCGGTCACGCGCCGTATCCCAGGAGTACTCGGCAAAGACGAGTCGGTGGAGGAGCGGAGGGTCGCAAGCCATGCATCCTATACGCGTCCTGAGGTCATTACGTTTGGTACGAAAAAATACAAAGTCCCGCCCATACTTCTTAGCGGGCATGCAGCCAAGATAGAGGAGTGGCGTAAAAAGGGGAAATAGAGCGAGGGCCGGCAGCTAGTCCGGATTGTAGCGCGGGGCTGCCCCGCTACAATCCGGACATAAGTGTCCAAACCGATTTGCTTCGCAAACTTGGTTTTCCCCTTAATCCCCAGGTAGCCTTGACGGCATATACCCAAAGGCGTATTCTAGGGCGAACCAGAACAGATTGAGTGACGGGGGCACTCTGGGGGGAAACATTCGGGCGACAATATTTTACAAGCGTCTCAAGGAACGAGGCGCAGGTCCATGCGCATATGGACCCGTTTTCCGTTCCTGTACGACATACGTTCACGGATACTACATATGCCGACAAAGAAGAACCTTGTGCAGAAGACCTTCGCTGCGTTTCGCAAGCCACGCGTGGAGTTCCCGGACTTGGTCGCCCACCAGCGCCAGTCCTTCGAGTGGCTCGTCAAAGACGGGTTCACCGAACTCTTCAAAGAGTTCTCTCCGATCCCGGATTATTCCTCCAAGAAGTTTGAACTCAAATTCAATGGATTTGAGATAGGCGAACCAAAGGGAGACGAAGAGTCTGCTCGCGAGAACATGAGGACCTATGAAGCCCCCCTTAAGGCCTCAGTAACCCTTCTTAACAAGACCCTTGGAACTGAAAAGACCCAGGACATCTTCCTTGCTGATATTCCGATGATGACGCCGCACGGCTCATTCATTGTTTCGGGTGTTGAGCGCGCAATTGTGCCGCAGCTCGCCCGTTCCTTCGGTGCGTTCTTCGTTGCAGAGGAGAACAAGGGACGCAACT
>JALHPI010000031.1 GCA_022842585.1 Minisyncoccota bacterium
CGAAGACGATAGTAGCGCCGATGAGGACCGGTAGGCCGAATCCGCCGGTAACGCGCTCGCGGTTTTCTATTTCGTCCTTGAACATGAGATACAGGCCGAAGGCGAGCGGTACGACGATGGCGCCGAGGATGAGGATGGAGATGAAAATCTTAAGAGACATACGTGGTTTACGATCCTCGTTCGAGGTATTTCAATATGACTCCCATGAAGAAGATAGGACCGCCAAGCCAGATGGACCAGTCGCCTAGATAAAAGGAGCCGATGATGAGCGCGATGCCGACGATAATGAGCGTAGTGCGGAATCCCATAGTGATATTTTACCCTACCGCGCGAAAAAGCGAAGAGAAAAGATGGTAGATGCGAAGTTGTGGAGCAGAAATTTTCCAAGGCGTATACGAGATACGATGAGGAAAATTGGGAGGCTCCACACTGAAGCAGATGACATTTTTTATCGAGCGAGGAAGTAGAGGCCAGCAAGCGGTGCTATAAACCAGTAGAAGAAGTACCCTTCCGGCTCAAAGAGTCCGTTTAATGGGTCGGGGAATTGGTAAATATTGCTGATTTCAAAGACATGGTACGCAAGCGCAAGCATGAAGCAGGCGGCTACGAGCGACAATATAAGATTTTGAATTATGGAAAGTTGGCCAAACGAAGGAGCGGTGAGGCGAAGTGAAATCATAAAAGGCACCGCCATAAGCCCGATAAAGAGCGCTACCGATATAATTGCCTGAATAAGAGGGGTACCGCCTACCGATAGTATTCCTTCACGGTATGGAAATACGCTATAGAGTGCATACCCCGCATACACGGCGATATTGAGCGAAATAAGACCGGATGCTCCTTGATGCATGGCAAAAAAGAGAATGGCTACGGTAAGCACGATAAGTATGAGGAAGTTCCCTCCCCATACCCATGCGTCCGCGGCAAACGAGGTAGCAACACTGCTTACCTGTAGCGCGACTCCGTCTATTCCTTCGGGCATGGGGATAGTGTACTAGGCACTAGGTACTGGGCGCTAGAGATACCATAGGACAATTAGTGTTCTATTTCGTTGCGGATAAAATACGTTTTTCAATAGACTTGAAATCATAGGTAGGCGGAAAAGAAGCTTCAAACGCAAGAATGGCAGGAGTATTCGCATACTCGTTGGTACGCGTTGCGTACTGCATAGCAAGAATCATTTCCTCGGGCTCGCCGACGCAATCAAGCGGCTTATGCCCTTCTACGCCCAGAATCTGCCGTATCAGAGGCACGAGATGCTTCTTCGCATAGAGATTTTTCCCAAACATCCTCACCACTTCCTTTTTAGGGAGAAAGGCTGCAAAGCACGCAAACAGGAAGACGCATTTCGGACACTCCCCACACCAGTAGGGTCTTCGTGCGAAGAATTGCTCAAATGGAGATAGCCAGAAGTACGTATTGCAACTGGTTACGTCCTGTAAATACTGCGGATAGCGGACGAATCGCTGAACAATTTCAAGCTCATTGTATTCTCGCAACAATGAGTGCGTTTTTATATCGGAAGTAAGGTACCGGTGTATGTAGTCGTTGATAAGTCTCTCAGCTTCAGAAGATTTGCACCATTGGTGATTGATAGGCAAGCCTAGGTACGTGAGGTTCCCGAAATCTGCGCTCCGTTCATTGGAAAATGCGATTGAATCGTAGCCGAAGAGCTCAGCAAGCAGTGTGGCGACAAACGTAAAGGTAGACACAGAAGGATAGGCAGATGAGGTACCTCGTATGAGCGCTGCAAGGGAGGCGCGCGGGTCGCGGCGGCGAGTGACACGAACAGTCTTTGCTCCTACGAGTTTCGCGACACGTTCGTGGGCTCGTGTAGGTGCGAAGGCGAAGAAATCAAACGGAGTACTAGAAGCTTTTAAGAGTTCTGCTGAGAGTATCGAATCTTTCCCGGCCCCGTTTAGCAGCAGGGTGCGTGCAGGGCGGGCAAACGATGCAGGAGCCACCACTTCTTTTGAGGCGTCATAGGGAAAAACAATAAGATCTCGGAAGTCCATCTTCATAAGATAGAAAAACTCTCCTAGTCCATTTAGATAGAGTGCTTCCCAAAACTGCGCTTGTTCTTTGGTAAGGGTAAAGCCTTCAATACGTATGTGCTTCGTGGGAAAAATGACCCAATAGTTGATACCAAGCACTAACAGTAGCGCTTGGAGCGTCGGCTCAAGTACAGATTTTGGTATGTTCCCCCACATCTCTGCAGTGGTATGGGGTAACTGGAGGGTATCGGTAAAAGATTTTATTTTTCCGTTTTCAAACGCGACACGGTACGTGAAGGTGATGACGGAGCGGGGCGTATCAACGCGATACGAGCCGAACGTAAAAGAGGAAACTGGTGTCATTTTCTGAAGTATAACGCAGGCGGAATAATACAAAATCATACATTTATTAAAAAATGTGTTATAGTCTCACTGTAACGAGTTAGGGTATCTCGTTATTATTTTCATAAACCCCCATACCCTCGGAGAAGTGCCGATGCGTAAAAGTTCCTTACTCAGCTCTTGCTCTGTACTCAGCATCATGTGCGAGTACGGTCCTCGCTGTGACCATGTCGGGAGACCTTGTGGTAGGAGGGGCCATGGTGGCAGTGGTCATGGCTATTGCCAGTATTGTGATCTGTGCAACTGATCGCAATACATCGAAAACAAAGATGGGGAGCAGATATGTCTGCTCCCCATTCTTCGTATTGAGTGGTTGTTTGATTACAATCCTTCGCTTTTGAGGTCTTCTATGGCCTTCTTCGCCTTTCCGGAAAGTTTCTTCGGCATGGTCGTGGTGACGTGAATGAGGAGGTCTCCAGCGCCGTCATCAAACTGCACACCCTTGCCGCGAAGTCTGAGCGTCTCCTCGGTCTTTGCCATTGCCGGGACTTTCACGTCGAGCGTCTTATCGTCTATGGTCGTGATGGAGACGGTGGTACCTAGGAGTGCATCCGTGAGCTTTATCGGCATCTGCATGATTATGTTCGGGCCTTCTTTGCGGAAGGTGTTGTGGGGCTTTACGTGCACTTTCACGTACAGGTCGCCCGATACTCCGCCCTTTACCGCCTCGCCACGGCTCGGGAGACGAATCATCTCGCCGTTATCAATCCCGCGCGGGATGTCGAGATTGATTTCTTCTTCCTTGCGCAGTATTCCGTGGCCGGTGCAGTTCTTGCACTTCTCTTTCGGAATCTTTCCGCTCCCCTCGCAAGCAGGACAGGCGCGCACGCTCGTGAACGCACCGAGCGGTGAGTTGCGGGTCTCATGTATCTTTCCGGCGCCATTACAGGTGCTACACGTCTCCAATTCTGTCCCTGGCTTTGCACCGGTGCCCGTACACACGTCGCAGGTACCTATCTTCGTGATGAGTACCGAGCGCTTCACGCCGAGTATCGAATCTTTGAAAGAAATCTCGACGTCTATGGAGATATCGCGTCCGCGCTTCACGCGGCGTCCGCGTCCCCCGCCGAACACATCGCCGAATTCCCCGAAGAGGTCCGAGAGGTCGAACTCCACGCCGCCCTGCCCATTTTGGAACCCTGAGAAATCGAAGCCACCCATATTGCCGTTGAATCCGCCCTGCGGTCCGCCTCCGGCAAACGTCTGACCGTAGGAATCATACTCGCGACGACGCTTATCGTCCGAGAGGATGCTATACGCTTCCGTGATTTCCTTGAACTTTGCTTCATCCCCGCCCTTGTCCGGGTGATGCTTCTGCGCGAGCTTGCGGAACGCCTTTTTTATTTCATCTCCCGTCGCTTTCTTTTCGACGCCGAGAATATCGTAGTAGTTCTTTGCCATAGGTAGAGGCTACTATACCGAGCATCAACACGAGGTGCAAGAAAATTAAAACAGCGCCCGTTGCGGGCGCTGTTTTAATTATTATTCTTTTGGTTTTTCACTTTCAGTAAACTCAGCATCCGTTGCACCCGCTTCAGGTGGGGTTTCTCCTGCAGGTGGAGGAGTGCCAGTCTCCTTCTGTGCGGCTTGCATCGCCTCTCCTATCTTTTGCATGGAGGTAGAGAGTGCTTCGCTTGCGGACTTGATAGCGTCTACACTCTCGCCTGCGTGTGCGACGCGGAGCGCGCCTATCTTGTCTTCCACATCCTTCTTCACGTCGTCAGAGACCTTGTCGCCCGCATCTTTAAGTGCTTTCTCGGCGGTGTAAATCATCTGCTCGGCGATGTTCTTCGCATCCACGAGCTCCTTGCGCTTCGCGTCTTCTGCGGCATGCGCTTCGGCGTCTGCCTTCATCTTGTCGATGTCAGCCTGCGAGAGTCCGGTCGAGCCTTCGATGCGGATGCTCTGCTCTTTGCCGCTCGTCTTTTCCTTTGCCTTTACGGTGAGGATGCCGTTAGAGTCCACATCGAAAGACACTTCCACCTGCGGAAGACCGCGTGGAGCAGGCGGAATGCCATCAAGATTGAAGCGGCCGAGCGACTTGTTGTCAGTAGCCATCGCGCGCTCACCCTGCGTGACATGGATTTCTACCGATGTCTGATTGTCGCTTGCGGTGGAGAAGGTCTGGCTGCGAGACGTAGGAATGGCGGTGTTGCGTTCCACGAGCTTCGTCGCGACCCCTCCCATAGTCTCAATCGCAAGCGAGAGCGGGATGACATCCACCAGAAGAATGTCTTTCACGTCGCCCTGAAGAATACCTGCCTGAATAGCAGCACCGATAGCCACGACTTCGTCCGGGTTTACGCCCATGTGAAGTTCCTTACCGAAGAGTGCCTTCACTTTCTCCTGAATAAGAGGCATGCGGGTTTGACCGCCCACCATGATGACTTCGCTGATGTCGCCTGACTTGAAACCGGATGCCTCAAGTGCGCGCTTCGTGATGTCTACCGAGCGGGTCACGAATTCTTCTGCGAGCGACTCAAGCGTGGCGCGCGAAAGCTTCACGAGGAGGTGCTGAGGAGTACCGTCTGCGCTTACCGTGATGAACGGGATGTTCACTTCCGTCTCCGAAGCGGTGGAGAGCTCGTGCTTTGCTTTCTCAGCTCCTTCATCAAGGCGCTGGAGGGCGAGCGGGTCTTTCGTCACATCAAGTCCCGACTGCTTCTTGAATTCGTCGGCGAGGTAGCGGACGATTTTCTGGTCGATGTCGCGACCGCCCATGTGGCTGTCGCCGTCTGTACTCTTCACCTCGATGACGTCATCCCCTACTTCAAGCACGGAGACGTCGAACGTTCCGCCGCCGAAGTCGTACACGACTATCTTCTCATCCTTCTTTTTATTGAAACCGTAGGCAAGCGCTGCTGCGGTCGGTTCGTTGATGATGCGCTTCACATCAAGTCCCGCTACTTCCCCTGCCGCCTTTGTCGCGGCGCGCTGTGCATCGTCAAAGTATGCAGGTACGGTGATTACTGCTTCGGTGATTTTTTCTCCGAGCTT
>JALHPI010000032.1 GCA_022842585.1 Minisyncoccota bacterium
ATTCGACTTTTCCTTTTCATGTATCAAAATAAAAAAGCTGTTTCTATGGCTCTTAACAGAAAGTACGCTATATTTATGACGTACTTCATGAAGCTGGGATTAGAACGTACAGACCTCCCTAGTATTCTGAAGAAAAACGGCCCAGTGGCGAAGTAGAAACGCGGCGCTCTGCAAAAGCACTATTGCGCGGGTGCAATTCCCGCCTGGGCCTCTAAATTATGATATTGTCTTGAAACGCCGAGGTGGTGAAATTGGTAGACACGCGACGCTTAAAACGTTGTGAGTTATTGCAACTCGTGTGGGTTCGATTCCCACCCTCGGCACAAAATACACAAAGCCCCTTGCGGGGCTTTGTGTATTTTGTGCACCTACCAGGGCTCGAACCTGGGACCATCTCCTTAAGAGGGAGTTGCTCTACCAACTGAGCTATAGGTGCAAGTAAAGTAGCGCCCTAGGCGCAACCTTTGAAGATTAGCGCGGAGCGTGTACTCTTGCAAGAACGCTGGAGTGGCGGAATTGGTATACGCGCTAGTCTTAGGAACTAGTCCCTCACGGGTTGCGAGTTCGAGTCTCGCCTCCAGCACAACTCTATTCATTATGCCAAGTCGCGGGAATGAGCGATGGTAGGCACCGCTGTTCATCCCACAAGGTTGCCAGTCGAGTCTCGCCGCAAGCACCTATTACTGCCCCAACGTCGCCCGTATGAGGCCAATGATGGCGTTTGCACCGAACATGATGACCATACCGACGAGACCCCAGAGGATGTGCTGCTGACCCTTCTTGCGCTTCTCGACATCATCAGCGCCCTGTATGAACTGCACGATACCCCACACGAAGACGATGAACGCGGCAAGCGCAATCAGCGTTACGAGCGGCTCGAGTATCTGCGTCTGTACATTTGCGATGAATTCATCGAGGGGCCCTGGAGTCTGTGGTTGCATAGGTGAATTATATCACTAGCCCGGAAGCACGTTTGCGACGAAGCGCGCTATATACCAGATGAGTGCCATCACGACAAAAACGATGACGCCGTAGAGCATCACCGCTTTTGCTTTCTCACGAGCCGCTTCATCATGTCCTCCGGCAATTACGTAGAGGAGCGCGCCCCAAATGAAGACGACAAACGAAAGAGAAAATAGAAGTGGCGTGAGGAGTTCGAAGAAGACGAAGCCAAGCGTGCCGGCGATATCGATGGTCATATCGGCCGAGAACGCATCTCGCCGTTAGCGAGGACCTGGAGCGCCAGGAATGAAGGAAGGTCCGCCTGAGCTTAGATTGAAGGTACCGACGAGGATGTTCACAAGACCCCACACGGATACCATGACGAACATGGCGATGATGCCCCAGAGAATGTACTGCTTGCCCTTTTCTCGTTCCTCTTCTCCCTTGAGAAGAAACGCCTGGACGATACCCCAGATGAATACGAGGAACGCGATGGCGAAAATCATCGGTACGAGCACGCCGTTAATTATCTGAGTAATCGCTGTACCCGCATCATAAATAGAGCGTACCTGAGCGAAAGCAAAAAGTGGAAGAGCCCAGACGGAAGCGAGAACGGCAAATTGTTTCATTGAATCAAAATTTATCAGCGTTGTTATAGCTATAGGATAGTCCCTCAGAATCCTCCGTCAATAGAGCCTTGGGGAGCGTGTGGAAAACAAATCCTCTTTAGAAGATGCGTTTTTTCTTAAGGTGCCTGTTCCCAGATACTTAGTTGGAGCCAGCTCGAACGCAAGTTCCCGTTTGACTATCACAAGTGGATCCATTTACACATCGTCCTCCATCAAGACAAGATTCTCCAACACCTCCGTTTCCAGAACGCGTAATACACTGTCCACCGATACATTCGTTCCATGGCATACACGTAGTCGGAGGTATGAGCGCTGCAAAAGTCTGGCCACCGCATCGTTGTCCCACTACCTCTCTAACCTGCCCATTTGGCGCCATGCCCGGAGTAGTTAATGGGGCACTGGGATTAGCCCGTGACCCGAAACCTCCGGTAGCATTACCATACGACCCTCCAGCACTCCCACTGAAGCTCGGGAGCGGCGGACGCGACTGATACTGGAATCCAAACGTACCAAGGAGTACGTTCACGATGCCCCATATCGACATCATGATGAAAAATCCGATGATGCCGGCGATGATGAACTTCCTTCCCTCCTTGCGTTTCTCCTCGTTTTCGCCGTTGAGGAAAAAGAACTGGAGTATGCCCCAGAGGAATAGCAGGAACGCGACCGCGAAGATGAGCGGGATGAGTGCGCGGTTTATGATACTGATGAGGAGTCCGATGAAGCCGATGATTTCCATAGTTGAATCGTACCAGTACGGTGAGTCGTCGCAACCAATTCTACTGGATAACGCTTAAAAGAAGCTTCACGATACCCCACACGCTGAAGAGCACGAAAAATCCGAGGATGCCGTAGAGTGCGAAGTCCTTTCCTTTCTTGCGGTTTTCCTCACTGTCGGAGAAAAAGAAGCGCGCTATGCCAAACAGGAAGAAAAGGAATGCAATGGCGTAGAGAAACGGAATGATGCCACGGTCGACGATAGGCACGATAGTTCCGTATACAAGCTCGGCAAACGTCATAGGGTTTGTACGGTCGCCTGTATCACTTCAGATATTGCGGTTGCACCCAAGAGAAGCATGCCGCCGATAACGGTCCACACGAGCGCACTTCGGGCGTCCCGTATCTTTTCTTCCGCGCCCTGTGCCATCACGAAGAGAAAGCCGACCCACACGAGCGCAAGCACGAGGAGTATGGAACCTATTTGTATTACCGCTCCTAAGATGACCGTAAGCAGTTCTGGTAATGAACCAGCATTTAAAGGATTCTCGAGTGTTGCTCCTGTAGGTTCCATAAATATTATTGTGCTCCTAAGGTCAATGCTTGCGAAGCGACGTTTACTGCTTGCTCCACACTTCGTTTACCAGTGGTTATATCCCCTATCATAGCGGAGAAAATACCGTCCGTGGTCAAAGGCGCGGGGGATAACCAACCTCGTGAAATCAATGCTTCTTGGTAAAAAATCTGACTGTATTTCTCGTCGCTTGGCGCGCGAAGCAGGGAACGGCGAGCCGGTGCCATGCCTACTTCCTGCGCTACGCTATTGCTGATATCGACATCCGCGAGCGCAAGGGCCGCAAGGTATGCTCCTGCGGCGTTCCCTGCCGCTTTCGGGAAGGCAAATGCGTAAGCAAGACCGTAGGTGACGCGGTTCTCTAGCGTACCGGGCGCAGGGATGGGCGCCATATCGAAATCAAGATTCGGATTCGCTTCGCTTATGAACGTACGCTCGGACGCAAATCCAGGATAGAGCGCGAGGTCACCTGTCGTAAACATGGTGCGCGAATCTGGGAGCGAACGGTTCCAGGAATAGGTCGTCTTCGCAGGGTCGGCGAACTGCGCGTAGAAATTCACTGCGGACTGTGCAGGCGTCGTACCATACGTGCCAGACTCGTCGGCAAGCGTAGAACGCACGCCCTGCTCCGTCACCCTGGTGATAGGCGACCCTGCCTGTAAGAGAAGCGTCGAGAGGATGGCGCGTGCATTGCGCACGTTCCCGTATTCCCCAAGCGCAATCAGGCTCCGAGTCACCGCACCTGCATCCGTGCGCTTCGTGATGGCGGGTGCGAGCCCCGTGACCGCTTCCCAGGTGGTAGGCGCAGACACTACACCCGCCGATGCAAGCATCGGCCGGTTGTAGTAGAGGACGAGCGGGTCTGCGACGAACGGTATGCCGTAGGTTCCGGTGGGAGTGAGATATACCTCGAATATCGGAAGAAAGGAGTCGAGGAAAGTGCGTTGTGGTATGGAAGAAAACGGAATCAGACTCAATTTTGCACGCTCCGACTGAAGCATCTCCTGCGAGATGATGATGAGATCAGGGCCTACTCCGCTTGCAAGCGCATTTGCAAGGTCGCTACTAAACGTGGCCGGCGAGCGTTCGACATACGCAATCTTCCCGTAGTCCTTATTCAAGTCAGTGAGTTCCTGTAACCCTTTCTCCATTGTCTCGGTCGGCAGTGTCCCCCAGATAACCACGCTTCCCACCTGGTCCCTCGAACCGCCAAACCCCTGGAAGTTTGCGAATATGAAAAGCCCGACGAGTGCGCTCACGCCAAAGACTGCACTGAGGATGATTTGAAACGGGGTGATTTTATCCATATATAGCTATAAGTGTACTACGGAGCCGTGAAGAGAATTGAATAGTGATGCGGTCCACCTCTGAAACTTTTTACTTTATGGAACCCACCCGTGATGAACAGTTCTTCCGCTTTTTGTTCGGAGACGATGGCTTCTTTTGTAGGCCCAAGACCGTTATAGGAACCAGCCCAGTCGACGACGAGAAGTTTTCCTCCGGATTTGAGCACCCGCTTGATTTCCGCTATCGCGTCTTCCGCGCGCTCAAGCTGGAAGAGCGTATTTGAAAGTATGACTGCATCGACCGCATGGTCTTTGAGCATCGTACCTCCCGCTTTCTCAAAATTTCCCCACACCGTTTCTATGTTGCGTATGCCTTCATCCATCGCTTCTCCGCGCAAGCGGGAGAGGTGGTCTTCTTGTATATCTACCGCATAGACACGACCTTCCTTGCCTACGATGGCGGATGCGGCGAAGGTGTAGTGGCCGCTTCCGCATCCGAGGTCCGCGACTTTCATTCCCTCGCGAAGCCCCATCTGAAGAACGTTTGATTTTGGTTCCGCAAACTGCATTACCTTAAAAATAGCACAACACCCGCATATAAAGGCTTAGAATCAACATCTTTAACTTTTGTGCTAGAGTCTCTCCGTGCTGAAGGAGTATGACTATGGGAAAAAAGCCGCTGCACCTGTTCCAACCAATCACTATCGACCGCACAGGCTATCAAGGGTACGTGGTCATTAAGTGGCGGGATCCGGGACTGACATTTTGGCGACGCGGAGAAGCCCGCATCCCGAAAGAAGTCTGGGACATCGTCGTCCAAGACATTGGAAATCAAGAACTTTTGACGCTCGTTACAGCCGGAAGGCTGAAACTTCAGAGCTGAAATACGGCGGCTCGCGCAAATTCGCGAGCCCCCCGAAAACGTATAAAACCTTT
>JALHPI010000033.1 GCA_022842585.1 Minisyncoccota bacterium
CTATCTTCTTTCCCATTATTTTCTGGAGCTGCGAGGTCAAGGCGCGCTTGTTATGGTCGAGCGTCTTCTGGTCGAGGAGGCTACGCTCGCCCGAGTCGCGCGGGTCGCCTATCATGCCGGTGCCTCCTCCCACGAGGAATACCGTTCGATGTCCTGCATCCGAAAGGCGCTTCATAAGCATGAGCGGGACGAGGTGACCTACGTGGAGCGAGTCCGCCGTCGGGTCCATACCAAGATACACGCCTCGCTTGTTTTCGAGGATGGTCTCAAGCGGTACGGAGGATTCCTTCCCTACGCCGCGCGCCTTCAAATCTTCCGCCACGTTCATACGGGCGATTATAGCACCCGGAGCCTACTTCGCCGGAAGTTCGACGATGAAGCGTGAGCCTTTGCCGGTACCGTCGGACTCCACCCATATCTTTCCACCGTTCCCTTCCGCAAGTTGCTTCGCCACATAGAGACCCAAGCCCGTACCCGTGGTGTTCACCTTGTTTGCACCTCGGGCACGTTTGAACTTCTCGAATAGCATGCCAATTTCTTCCGGTGCAATGCCTACGCCAGTATCCGTAATCGTAAGGCGCGCGACATTCTCTTTTTTCTCCACCATGACGCTTACTGAGCCAGCGGTCGTGTACTTGATGGCGTTATCTATGAGGTTTGTGAGTACCTGCTTCACCTTGCCGACGTCCGCCGTAATCATCACGTCCTCCGGAATATTCGCGCTGAGCTTCAGCTTCTTTTTCTCTGCTATCGGCGCAAGCTCGTGTACCACCTTCTTCGCGAGGTCGGCGAAGTCGAAGTCGCTCTTTTCGTACTTCATGCGGCCCTGCTCTATGCGGGATATATTCAGGTAGTCCTCAATGGAGTTAGCCATGAGACGGGCCGCCTCCTGCACGGTCTCAAGCGGTTCTTTGAGATTTTTTGGCACTTTTCCGTACTCCCCTTCATTGATGTTCGCCGCATAGCCGCGCACTGCGGTGATAGGGGCACGAAGCTGATGGGAGGCGATGGACAAGAATTCGCTCTTCATCTGGTCGAGTTCCTTGAGCTTCGTATTCGCTCCCTCGAGCTGTGCATTTGCGCTTTCAAGGTCTACCGTAAGAATCTTCAAGCGTTCCGCCGTCTGTATCTCCTTTTGTACGCTCCGAACCAGGAAGAATCCGAGCAATCCGAAGAATACGAGCGTGATGACGATAACTGGGCGGGCGCTGTCGATGGTCTGAAGGAAGAGGATGGAGAACAGGAGAATCCAAAGCGTCCCTACGAGCGCGGTAACGCCGAGTACCCGTATCCTGAACGTCTGGAAACGTACGATAAGGTAGATGATTGCACCGAGAAATACCGGCATTCCGAAAAGCCCGTATTGTGCAACTGACCAGTCGGCAGACAAGCTACCGACGATATTTCCCCAGGAGAATGCGAGGAAGAAAAAGGTAAGACCGATGGTCAAGAGTCCAACCTGGGTGCGCTTGCTCGTAGAGAGGGACTTGTTCATTGAGGTACGAAGACCAAAGACCACCATCCAGAGAGTGATACAAACTTCCAGGAAGTAGAGGTAGTACCATAGCGGCCCTTCCACAGCTTCGCGGTCGCAGTTGGTGTAGTCAAATGCGGTTAAGTTGTAATGCGTCGGGCCGAGAATAATAGGAGGAAGCATGGTCAGAAACATGAAAAACTTTGTTTTGAAGGAGATGTCGCGTTCAACGGTGAACACATAGAGCAAGTACGCCGCAGCAAGGTAAATGGCTGGTTCTATATAGATAAGTGAAGACCAAACAAACATGATGACACTCGGGTTTTCATGCGCCCAAAGCATCAGGTCGAGAAGGCACCAAAGACTGAAAGCGAGTGCGAGGAATATGAACAGATGGTTCGTAAGGAAACGCTCTTTCTGGCGCCAGACTACGAAGGCAAGGAACAGACCGGCCAAAGCGGGCACTATGTGGGAGTAATAAATGAGCGGAGAGAATACGTTATCGGAAATGAAAAGGAACGGTGCGGTATCCCATTTGCACTGGAGGGCGTCGCTTGCGATTAAGTCGAAAGGATTCATACCTTATTCGGGGTTTGCGATATTGAGTTCCGGTGCCTCCTCTGGATCAGTAAAAATCACGTAGTCATGAAGAACCATGTATCGATAAAACGTAACGGATACCGAAATACCAATGAACAAAAGAAGTACGATACCGAGTATCAAAGTTTTCTTATCAACCGTGGCCATAGCACGATTTTAACACGACGCACAAGTATTTAATGGGTCTTCTGTGGAGTTTTCCGAATACTGTGAGGGACGGGAGGAGCGATACCAAGATGCCGTTGAATGTAGGTACGCAAATAAATCTTTTGGAAATTTTTAGGTATATAGGGCATGTGCCGTTTAAAAATTTCCGGAGGAACCGTCTGTATCGAACCGATTTTTTTTCTGCACGTTTTCGTATCGCATCTGCATTTCATTTCCCAATACGGATCCGCGTCCGTCATGGAATAGTCCATCGTTATCTCCTCCCCTTTGCGTATCTCCCGTAAGGCCACTACCGTTTTTGTCCCTACGATGGCTGCATTTGGCTCGCACGAATGGTTTATGTATCTAAAGGGGGTGTTTTTCGTGTCGAGCCATGAATACCTCCCCACCCCAATCGAATTCATGATAGACATTGCTTCCTGACGACCTTTCACTACCATTTTAAATTTGGCGCCGCGAATATACTGTATCCGCTCATCTTTATGAATGGGCTCCAGAGCGAACAAGCCGCTCCCCTGGATTTTACTGGTTCTGACTTCGATTTTTTTCATAAAACGCGTATGGCGTCGGAAATATGCAGATTTTTAGCGATTACGGTATTGCCATAGGTATACCATATATTATGGAAAAAGGAAGAGATTCGGTGCCCTGTGTATAGTCGCTTTCCGTTTATGGGGTTGTAGAGAAAAAAGTAGCACGCAGCTCCGTTAGAAGCTGCGTGCTCACACTTTCACCTAGTATGGCGTGATGTGTCATATGCCGCCCCTTGAGGCGAGAATGGCAACAAGCCCATGCGTAAACGTAGAAATGGCAGGGTACAAGAAAAGCCACGCCCTGTCTTTCCACGACTTATCGAGCTGAAGAAATGCCGCAAAACCAACGAGTGCATATGAGCATGACCAGATGGTCCAAGGAATAACGCTTTCGTTTCCAGGGTTCTGGGCAGTAGCTACCCAAATAGGAATGAACGAAAGAATTATATCGATAACCATCAAAGCGCTTGCCCATTTCGCTGCCTTGCTTGTTTCGCCAGTCAAGGATTTGATGATGATGTACGTGAAGACCACGGAAACATCGATCACAGCAACGACCCATTCCCATGGATCTGGCCATCCAAAACGTCCAAGAGTAATTGAAACACCTGCAAGAAGTACCGCAAGAATTGCACAAGCTATTGCGGGAAGTGCAAGTGCCAACTCGCTCGAACGTCGGTTGCCAGATTTTGTGGAGGTAACTAGCTTCCAGTACGTCCACGCTTCTATCGCGCCCCCAAGCGCCCACAAACTCCAAGAAGTAGAGTTTGGTGACACCAGTTCTTCGACAATGAAGGTGAGATAGATGGCGTAGCCCGTCAACATGAGCCCAAGAGCAACGACGCTCCAAGCCCATATCATGCTGTCAATAGTAGACGTTTTTTGTTCCATGTTTGTACTCCTCCGTTACGCAATATACCACAAAAATAAATTTTTACGACCCACAAAACGAGGAACGTATTAAGTCTATGAAGTAAAAATATTACTGAGACAGCGAGGAGATGAACATCACGACAGGCAGTATGACGAAGACGATAGTAGCGCCGATGAGGACCGGTAGGCCGAATCCGCCGGTAACGCGCTCGCGGTTTTCTATTTCGTCCTTGAACATGAGATACAGGCCGAAGGCGAGCGGTACGACGATTGCGGCGAGGATAAGGA
>JALHPI010000034.1 GCA_022842585.1 Minisyncoccota bacterium
ATCAACCAGGGCATCGGCCGTGTGGATGAGGATGGTGGCGACGAGCGTGTTGAAATAGACGGCGACACCACCTTCCGTATGACGGTACGTAATAACGATGGAGATGAGGATACGTGTTCAGTCACGGTGCGTGTTGACGAAGAAAACAACTTCTCAAGCGTAACCTTCGTAGGTGAACCGACGAACAATCCTCCAGTCGTGTACCTCTCTGACATACCGTATACCGGTCTTGAGGACATCAGCCCAGCGCTTCTCTCGTACTGGCTCATGCTCATCGCGGCAGCGGCCGGCGGCGTATGGTTCCTCTACACTAAGGGCATGATTCCTACCTTCGCATTCGCTTCAGCTGAACCTCTTGAAGAAGATGTCGTTGGAGACATTGCTGAGGGAAGCGGACACGTCACTCCTGAAGTAGAGAACTTCCTTGCGGCGCTTCAGAACAACGATACCGAAAAGGCTCTCGACTATGTGCGCGATGCGGCAGCAAACGGTACGGGTGTCGAGGAATTCCTCGCTTCAGCCGAATCAGTCGCATCCGACTCGGAACTCCAGGCTCGCGTTTCTGCAGCTCTCGCCGAAAGCCGTAATACCGGTATTCGCGGAGTCAAAGCAGTGCTTGCCTAAGGAAACCAAAAGCGTTTCTAAGAACAAAGCCCCGCGTATGCGGGGCTTTGTTCTGTATAATGGACCGTATGACAATCGGTTCACTCATCTACTTCATCCTGCTTGCGCTCTGGAGCGCTGCGATTGCGTACGGCGTTCTATTCAAACTTCTTCCGCTCTTTGGAAAAAAGGCGCAAGCGAACGACGCGCACCATGCGCCGAAAGCGCACGCACATGCTCCGCATCACGAGCGCCTAGAAGGAGCGCGCCCGAGGTTCTCCGCACACGAGGGATTCCGCTCCTGTAAGACGGGAGACGAGCTGTGCGTGGAGGATATTGTTAAGGCGTTGTCTCGAAACTAAGAACGTGAAGTAACTTCTTCTTTGATGCGGGCGATAAACGTATCGAGTGCTTCCGCCTCCTGTTTTCCGTGGTCGCGGCTCTCAACGGTGACGGTTTTCGCTTCCACTTCCGCATCGCCGACAACGAGGAGGTAGGGAACTTTCTCCGTTTTTCCGTTGCGGATTTTCTTTCCGAGCGATTCGTTCGCATCATCAAGCTCTGCGCGGATGCCTGCGGTTTTAAGTGCTGCAAGCAGTTCTGCTCCGTACTCCGCGTGCTTTTCGGATACCGGAAGGATTTTCACCTGTACCGGTGAGAGCCAGGTAGGGAACGCACCTGCGTAGTGCTCGGTCAAAATACCCATGAAGCGGTCCGGAGAGCCGACGAGCGCGCGGTGAATCATCACGGGCGTCTTCTTGGTACCGTCATCCGCGGTGTACTCAAGCTCGAAGCGCGACGGCTGAACGAAGTCGAGTTGGATGGTGGAAATCTGCCATTCGCGTCCAAGCGCATCGATGGCCATGATGTCTATCTTCGGTCCGTAGAATGCCGCTTCGCCCTCTACTGCTTTATGCTCAATGCCTTTCTTTTCCAACAGTTTCTGCATGATTGCCTGCGAGTGTTCCCACACTGCATCAGGTCCAAGATACTTCGCTTTGTTGTTCGGGTCGCGAAGCGACAAACGCATCCAATAATTAATGCGATACACTGCGAGCGCTTTCTGTATCGCGGCGAGCACGCTTTCTATTTCAGACTCAATCTGGTCTTCCCGACAGAAGATGTGACCGTCGTCCTGACTGAATGCGCGAAGACGGGTGAGTCCGGACAATTCGCCGGGGCGCTCATCGCGATACAGCACGGCGAAATCAGAATAGCGGATAGGGAGGTCGCGATAACTTCTCGACTGCGACGCGTAAATCTGCGTGTGCTGAGGGCAGTTCATCGGCTTCAAAAACATTTCATCTTCGACGTATTGGCTCTTCACAGAAAGCATGTCTTCCTTGTATACGTCGTAGTGGCCCGAAACTTTGAAAAGCTCTCCTTTGTTTACGTTTGGCGTATGCACTTCACCGAAGCCGAGTTCCGCGTTCAATTCGCGGGAGAATCCTACGATTTGTGAACGAATGATGTTTCCCTTCGGGGTGAAAAGCGGCATACCGCTTCCGACCAAGTCGGAGAACACAAAGAGTCCCTGCTCGCGCCCAATCTTTCGGTGGTCACGTTTTTTCGCTTCTTCGCGGTTTGCGATATATGCGTCAAGCGCTTCCTTGGTATCGAAGGCGAGGCCGTAGATGCGGGTGAGCATCGTATTCTTCTCATCACCACGCCAGTAGGCGCCTGCAATGCGGTCAAGCATGTAGGAGTCAGGAGCTATTTCTTTTGAAGGGTCTTCCGAGTGTCCGCCTCGGCAGAGGTCGCTATAGTGTCCGGATTTGTAGAACGTCAGTGTCTGGCCTTCTTTTGAAAATTCATCAATGAGCTCGTGCTTGTAGGGATTGCCCGGGTATTCGGCTTTCGCTTCTTCAGGCGAGAGCTCACTCCGCTCCATGTTTTTCCAGGAAGGAAGCAACTTTCGCATCTTCGCTTCAATCTTCTTCAAATCCTGCTCGCCTGGTTTTTCAGAGGGGAACTCGAAGTCGAAATAGAAACCATCGTCTATGGCAGGACCTATGGTGCGCTTTGCGTCCGGATACATTTCGAGCACGGTTGCAGCCAAAAGATGGGCGAGGGTGTGGCGTTTGTACTCAAGCTGTTTTTCGTCCGGTTTCATAGTCTGTACAGTATACCTAGTTTATAAAAACGAACCTCCCCGCCTGTGGCGGGGAGGTTCTGCGTGCACTAACCACTCCGCCTTTGGCGCTTAGGAAGTGGTCGTAGTGGTTACGCGAATAAGCATAGGAACGAGTATAGGCGTGAAGCGCAGTTCGGTCAACGGATAAAAAAAGCGCACCGCCCGGGAATCCCCGGAGCGGTGCGCGGCAGATGCGCCATGTTACCGGCGCACGTAGACGAGCTCATCGATGATGCGGTACGCCGCGGCGATATGCGCCATGAGCGGCCGGTAGGTTGCCGGCACAACTCCCTCAGGACCGAGCGATTGATTGACGCACGCCCGTTCGAAAGCATCTTTCGCTATCGTGTATCCGCCGTGACGGCCGGACTGACTCGATATCTCAAAGAGGACCTTCCGGAACACGTTGGGCGTAAGCTGCTTTGCATACGGATTTGCCTGTTGGATGAGGCCGGACCGAGCCTTATCTACGTTTCTGCTGTCATCGTCGAGCATAGAGCCTGCGCGGGCATACTCGGCGCGTATTTTTTTCAGAGCTTCCGTGTCGCTCTCGCAAAGCGCGAGCGTCGGGGAAGTGTGTCTGCGCGCGTAGTGGTTTCCCACCATTGTCCTGTCTCCTCTTCGGTCTTAGGTTGTGGACCAGGGCATAGTGCCCACTAAAAGCCCATCCGTCAATAAAAAACAGGTGCACTACTGGAGCGCTTTCAAATTATCGAGTGCAAGCGAGAGCTCGCCGTTTCTGCTTGAT
>JALHPI010000035.1 GCA_022842585.1 Minisyncoccota bacterium
AATACAACATAGGTCCCTCTACCTTCACTCTTCCCGGGTTGAAGGGCTCTGCCGTCTATGAACTCGTCTACGCAAAATCGACCGGCTCCATGACCGGCGGCTTCTCGGGTGTCCGTCCATCCGTATCCGAAAAGACGCGCGAGGCGCAGTCAGCTACTATAGAAGCAGGACTTAAGAAATTGCTGACCGAAGAGGTTGCTTCAAAAATGAAGGAAGGGTACGTGCTCGTGCCAGGCGCCATCTTCATCTCATACGCATCACTCCCAAGCACGGCAGGTGCCGAGGGCAAGGTGCAGGTGCAGGAAAAGGGCACCGCGACTGCGTTTATCTTCCCAAAGGAAGCGCTTGCTAAGGCTATTGCGTACCGCTCGGTGGGTACGTACGCGGGTCAGAGCGTCACGCTTGAAACTGTCGAAGGATTGACGCTTACCCCAAAAAACGGCGAGACGCCTACTCCTAGCTCGTCCGCCTTCGTATTCAATCTTGATGGCAAGGCTTCCATCGTATGGGTCGTAGACCCTACGAAGATTGCAGGCTCGGTCGCCGGTAAAAGCCGCCAGGCCTCAAATACCATCCTCGCGGGCTTCCCTGAGGTAGAGAAAGCCGTGCTTTCCCTGAAGCCATTTTGGGCCGGAACCATGCCGGAAGACCCTGCGGAAATCAAAGTGACCGTGGAAAAGGCGAAAGGGGAGTAATCCTTATTTGACGCACTGAATACGGTCTGTTACTATCAATGGGCAACGCAATGGAGGAAGAAAAAGCGCAAGGAAATGCCACTGGCACCGTAGAGGAGGTGTTGCCCAATTCCTTGTTCAGGGTCCGTATGGAGTCTGGAGAGCTTTTGCTTGCGTATCTTGCTGGCAAGATGCGCTTGCACCGAATCCGCGTTCTCGTAGGGGACAACGTCGAGCTTGTGCTCGATCCATACGGGGGCCGGGCCCGCATTGTACGGCGAAACAGCTAATCACTATGAAAGTACGAGCATCCATCAAGAAACAGCAGACGGGGGACATCATTGTCCGTCGCCGTGGCCGCTTGTACCGCATAAATAAGCTGAAGCCACGCCGAAAGGCACGACAAGGTTAACGAATAGAGGCTTCGGCCTGTATTCTCAATTCCAAAACCGATAGGGATTCTCCCGAACCGGCTGCGGAAGGATACTTTCAAGACATTACTTAACCCGCAACAAAAAACTTACCAACGACATGCGTATCGCAGGCGTCACCATCCCGGATAACAAGCAACTCGCGTACTCGCTACCGATGATTTTCGGTATCGGTCCTACGCGTGCGCGCGACATTTTGAAGAAAGTGAACGTACCGTTCACAAAGAAAGGCAGCGAACTTACGAGCGAGGAAGAGCAGGCTATCCGCACGCTCGCCGAAGGCTACCTGATTGAAGGTGAGCTCCGCCGTGAAATCGCTCAGAACGTAAAGCGTTTGAAGGACATCGGAGCCGCTCGCGGTATCCGCCATCAGCGCCGCCTCCCGGTGAAGAACCAGCGCACTAAGACGAACTCCCGCACGGTCCGTGGAAACACCCGCAAGACCATGGGTTCAGGTCGTCGTACACTCGAAAAGACATAATTCTTGCCACTTATTTAATTACCTATGGGAAAGAAACGAATCATCAAGAAGAGCGGCAAGGGTCTCGACCAGGGACGCAAGGAGCGTGCCCTTTCGAAGCTTGCAAAGCGCCGCATGGAAAAGGGCGTCCTGCATGTCGAGGCTACCTTCAACAACACGAAGGCCGTGCTTACCGACGAAAAGGGCAATGCCATCATGTCTTCCTCTGCAGGCGCACTCGGGTTCTCCGGCGCTCGCAAGTCTACTCCGTACGCAGCCGCTAAAGTCGGTGAATTGCTCGGTGAAAAGGCTATGGCTATCGGGCTTAAGGAAGCGTCTGTGGTTATTCGCGGTGTGGGTGCCGGACGCGAGAGCGCACTCCGTGCCTTCTCCGGAAAGGGTATCGCTATCCGTTCCATCAAGGACGCAACCCCGATTCCTCACAACGGACCTCGTCCACCTAAGCCTCGTCGCGTATAACGCTCTGCCACTACTATGAAAACTCTCTCAAAATACAAGCTTGCAAAGCGCCTCGGTGCTTCCATCTTCGAAAAGACGCAGACCCAGAAGTTTGCGCTCTCTGCAGAACGCTCCGCAAAGAACAAGAAGCGCGGTCGTGGACGCGGTGCTTCGGAATTCGGCAAGCAGTTGCTTGAAAAGCAGAAGGTCCGTGTGACCTACGGCCTCTCTGAGCGCCAGTTCGCAAACTACATCAAGGAAGCGATGCTCGCGAAAGCTATTACCCCTGCGGCGATGCTTCATCAGCTCCTTGAAATGCGCCTCGACAACATCGTGTACCGCATCGGTCTTGCTCCTACCCGCCGTGCTGCCCGCCAGATGGTCTCTCATGGCCACATCACGGTAAACGGCGTAAAGACCACTATCCCTTCACGCGCTATGCGCATCGGCGAAGTCATCGCGGTACGCAAAGGCTCGAAAGACGCTGCGCTGTTCGCGACCTTTGCGGAGAAGTTCGCTGAACGCCCGCTCCCTTCATGGGTTATGTGGAATGCACAATCCATGGAAGGCGGCGTTCAGTCGCTTCCGACCGCGGAGGCTGCTGATCCGGCAGGCGACCTCGTTGCCGTGCTTTCGTTCTACAGCCGCTAATTTATTAAACTTAGGTAATTACGATTGCGTTATGGAATACCAAATCACCCTCCCGTCTAAGCCTCGCGTTGTTTCTGAAGAAGGTCTTCAGGGCGTCTACGAAATTGACTCACTCTACCCAGGGTACGGTCATACGCTTGGCAACTCACTTCGCCGCATTATTCTCTCGTCGCTCCCAGGAGCCGCAGTCACTTCGGTGAAAATCGAAGACGTGTCGCATGAATTCGCGACGATTGACGGCGTGCGCGAGACGGTTATGGAGCTTCTAGATCGGAAGAGC